>NZ_JPGM01000012.1:0-216314 GCF_000731655.1 Burkholderia sp. MSh2
CCCACATGACCGCTTTCTGACTGTCTGTATAGTAGATCCGCCGCCTCTGTTTCATTGCAACACTCCTCGCTGCTATGCAGCTTCAAGTGTGTTGCATCGACGGGTTGAATCCGCAGTGGTTGTCGGTCAGTCTCAGCAACCAGTCGGCGATCTGTTCGTTCTCTGCATTGCGCTTTCGCTCAGCGGTAGCACGTCTGGCTTACGCCAAATGCCTCGCATGCAAGCCGGATCGACACCCCCCGGCGTGCTACTGCGTCCCTGGCCATCTCGCGGCGAGAAGATGGCCTCAGTCTTTTTTTGCCAGCGCCTCTGCGACGATCTCCGCCTTGATCTTCTCTTCGACGTACATCTTGCGCAGTCGTGCGTTCTCCGCCTCCAGTTCCTTCATGCGAGCCATCAGCGATACGTCCATGCCGCCGTACTTGCCGCGCCAGTTGTAAAAGGTCGCCGTGCTGATACCCAGCTCCCGACAAATCTCCGGCACCGCCAGCCCGGACTCCGCCCGCTTGAGCTCATCCATGATCTGGCTATCCGTGAACTTCGACTTCTTCATTGCGTAGAACTCCCTTTGCTGGAAATTCTACTTCCGATCCCGCTTACTGGCCGGGGGTATTACCCAAAGATGCCCACCCCAAAAAAAATACCAATAACCAATTGAATTTATTGATTTTTTTAAACCCGCAACGGTCAAACATCCGGATCCGGAATCCGCGCCGACTGGATCACGACCAGCGTATCCCCTGCCTCGATCCTGCACGGCGGATCCTCGTAGAACGAAAAGATCTTCCCGCACCGGTCGAGCCCGACGACGATCGCACCCGGCACGACGTTCGTCATGCAGCCGACCTCTTGCGGCATCGCCTCGCGCTCCAGCAGCGTCGCGCGCCCGCGTGTCGACAGCATGTCGTTCACGAACGGCACGATGTAACGGCTGTGCACGGCGTCCGCGAGCAGCAGCGCGCCGATTTTCGTCGACGAGACGATCACGTCCGCGCCCGCCTGCCGCAGTTGCCGCTGGTACAGGTTCTCCTGGATCCGCACGACGATCTTCGTGTCGGGCGCGATGCTGCGGACCGACAGCGTCAGCAGGATCGCGGTCGGATCGTCGGTCACCGAAATGATCACGGCCTTCGCCGAGCGCACCTGCGCCTGCTGCAGCAGATCCTCGTGGGCGGGATCGCCGAGCAGCCCCGTCACGCCCAGCGACGTCGCGGCCTCGAGCGCCTGCTGCTGCGAATCGATCACGATGACCGTCGCGGGATCGACGCCGCTCTCGAGCAACTCGCGTACGGCGATCGATCCCGACAGCCCGTAACCGCAGACGACGATGTGATCGGACAATTGCTTCTGCAGGCGTTTCATGCGGAATTCCTCGACGACGCGCTGGATCACGAACTGATATGCCGTGCCCAGGAAAATGAACCAGATGACGATGCGGATCGGCACGATGAAGAACGCATCGATCAGGCGCGCCCGCGCGGTGACGGGCACGATATCGCCGTAGCCGACCGTCGCGACCGTGACCATCGTGAAGTACACGAGATCGGCGACGGTCATCGGCGTGCTCTTGGTCGAATCGCGCAATCCGTCGCGATCGAGATACAGCACGAGGAACGCGAGCGTGCACAGCAGCACGACCGCGCCGAGACGGAACAGCAGCGTGCGCCGCGGCGATGTCGCGGGACGCGTGAACAGTGTCTGCGCACGCGGCGCCTGCCACGGGTTGCGGGCGCGACGCAAGCGTGAACGCAACGAGCGGCGCTTGTCGGAAGGCGTGGCCAACGGGGAAATCTCCTGAAGGATGCGGGCTCGATTCTACGATGGGCCGGCCGCGACGGGCCGGCGTTTCTGCGTCGATTGCTCCGTTACAGCATGCTGCGCGGCCGCACCATCGTGCCGTCGACGAAACGCCGCGCACGAAACGCCGACAGGTCGAGCGACGGCGCACCCGTGTCGATCCATTCGGCAAGCAGCCGGCCGACGATCGGCCCCATCGCGAAACCGTGACCGCAAAACCCCGTCGCGATCGCCAGCCCGGACGGCGCGCCCGGCGCGTCGATCACCGGAATGCCGTCGGGCAGCACGTCGATCAGGCCGGCCCACGCCTCGACGATCTGCGCGTCCTTCAGCGCGGGAAAGATCGCCTTGAGCTTCGCAAGCGCGCGCGGCGCATGCGCGCGATTCGGCTGCGGCTGCGGATCGCGCGGCTCGATCGGCCCGCGCGCGCCGCCGATGCGCGCCAGCGCATCGCGCCACGCGGATGCGTCCAGGTGCAGCCGGAACTTGTCGCGCTGCGACCAGAATTCCGGCCAGAACAGGCTCAGCCCGCGCAGGTGGCCGAGCGTGAGGTCGACGTCGACCTGCATGTCGTCGGCAAGATTGATCGTGCCGTTGCTGCGCTGGCGGATACCGAGGCCGTGCCCCCACACCGTCGACGCGGAAACCGGCGGCACCACATTGGTGCGCATGCAGGTGCCGCGCACGGCCTGCTGCGGCAACCGGATGCCGACGCCGTCGAGCAGCCGGAAACTGGTCGCGCCGGCCGCGCAGATCGCGCGCCGCGTGCGAATCGTGCCGCGCTCGGTCACGACGCCGACGACCGCGCCGCCGGCGGTCTCGATCGCGGTCACGCCGCAGCCTTCGAAGAAACGCGCGCCGGCCTCGACGGCACGCGCGGCGAACGCCGCGGCCACGCGGCGCGGCTCGGCCTGCCCGTCGCTCGCGGTGTACAGCCCGCCGAGCGTGCGCGCCTGCGGCGAAAGGCCGCTGACGCGCTCGTCGATCTGAGCGCGCGTCAGCGTGCGCGTGTCGAGCCCGTACTCGCGCGCGACGACGAGCCACGCGTTGAACGACGCCCAGTCCGTTTCGTTGTCCGCAATATAGAGACAGCCGCCCTGCCGCCATTCGAGATCGAAACCGAGCGTTTCCTCTAATGCTTCCCAGATCCGCATGCCGGCCATCATCAACGGCACCTCGGCGGCCTCGCGGCCCTGCTGCCGTACGAAGCCCCACGCGCGCGTCGACTGCTGTCCGGCGATGCGCGACTTGTCCAGCACGACGGCCTTCAGGCCGCGCAGGCCCAGGTAGTACGCGGCCGCGCAGCCCATGATGCCGGCGCCGGCGATCACGACATCGGCTTCGAGCGGGAACGCATCCCCGGCGCGGGTCAAGGTGTCATGCAACGGATAGGTTGTCGTCATTGTTTCCTGTCGGGCGTTAATGCGGGTGGATACGTCCATTACGGTAACGGGATGACACACCTTTCACACAAAACGCACCGTTCTCGACATGGAATAACGACCATTTTGCGGTAAAGTTATCTTTTCCGCGCGTGGCCGGTCGGCTCGCCCCTGGACGTCATGAAGACTGTCCGTCGAGACTGCCGCAAGGCGTCGTTCTGAACGTCACGATCCGTTCCCGTAGCATGACCACTGAAGCAATCACCACGGATTCCCTCGCGGTTGCCGAGCGCGTGCGCGAGCTGATGACCCGCAACGGCATCGGCAAGCGCCAGCAGACCACCGAGCTGTGCCGCATCCTCGACCTGAGTTTCTCGCAAGGCCATCGCAAATTGCGCGGCAGCAGCCCCTGGACGCTCGCGCAGATCAAGAAAGTCGCCGAAGCGTACGGCGAACCCGCCGCGCAGCTGTTCGGCGCACAAACGCTCGACCCCGGCATGGTCGGCGCCTATTCGCAGGAAGCCGTACTTTATGCGGGCGTCGCCGAGATTCCGTGCACCGCATGGATCGGCGCGCCGCTCGAGGCCGGCGCGCGCCCCGAATTCGTCGCGTATGAGCAGAACGGCCGCTGGCGCGTGCTGCGCCATACCGGCGTGCTGTACCAGAACGCGTACGACGTGCACAAGATCGAGATCTATCCTCGCCGCGCGGAGAGCGACAAGCTCGTCGTCGCGGTGATCGACCCCGATGGCGTCAGCGCGACCGAGCTGTGCCGCTATCTCGAACGGCAGGGTTTCGCGACGGCCGCGTTCGACGGCCTCGCGCCGTTCGTCGATGCACTGCAGGGCCAGGCGTTCGACGCGGTCCTGACCGAATGGCTGTTCGACGACGGCACGGCCGCCACGGCCATCAAGGCGGTGCGCACGTCCGACAACCCGGGTGCGCCGATCTTCGTCCTGACGGGCGACCTGCTCACCGGCCGCGCGAGCGAGGCCGACATCAGCGACGTGATCCGCGCGTTCGACGTCGTCTGCTACGAAAAGCCCGCGCGCATGGCGATCCTCAGCGCCGATCTCGCGAAACGGCTCGCACGCGGGTAATCGCCGCCGCGGCGCGTCGACGGCCGCTCGGCATCGCGGCCGTGTCGTAAAACGGGGGCGCGGCTCAGTACAATAGCCGCTCCCGTTCACGCCACGCCGGCTTCCGCCGCCCGACTCCATGGCCCGCCTCATCCCCGACGACTGGAAAAGCCTCGCCGCGACCGGCGCGGCCGAACGCGAGCGCGAAACGCTCGCCGCGCTCGAACACGCGCTGCCCGACGACTACACCGTGTATCACGGCGTGCACTGGACGCGCGCCGAGCACGCGTTCTCGGTGTTCGGCGAGGCCGCGTTCGTCGTCGTGAGCCCGGCCGGCCGCGTGCTGCTGATCGAGCAGAAGGCCGGCTTCCTGCGCGAAACGCCGAAGGGGCTCGTCAAGGTCTATCTGCAGAAGGAGCGCAACGTCCCGATCCAGCTCGCGCGCACGCAGGAAACGCTGCACCGGCGCCTGACGGCCGCGCTCGGCGCGGGCGTCTACGGCGTCGAGGCGCTGCTGTATTGCCCCGATTATTCGATCCGCGACGCATCGATCGCCGGCGTCGCGGCCGACCGCATCGTCGATGCGTCGCGCAAGGCGCAGCTCGCCCAGGTGATCCTGCGGGTGCTGCCAGAGGACGACGAACCCGTTCCGAACGCATCGAAGCTGCACCACTTCCTCGCGGACGAACTGGCGCTCACGCCCGACACCAGCGCGCTCGTCGGGCAGGCCGGGACGCTCGTCACACGGCTGTCGGGCGGGCTCGCCGCGTGGGCGCGCCAGCTCGAATTCGCGCCGTTCCGGCTGCGCGTGACCGGCACGGCCGGCTCGGGCAAAACGCAGCTCGCGGTGCAGGCGATGCGCGACGCGGTCGCGGCCGGCAAGCGCGTGCTCTACGTGTGCTTCAACCGGCCGCTGGCCGACTACATCGCGCGCATCGCGCCGCCGGGCGCGCAGATCGCGAACTACCACCAGCTGTGCGACTGGGTCGCGCGCGACGGCGGTTATACGCCCGACTTCCAGGTGCCCGGCGAGTTCGAACGGCTCGAAACACGTTTCGCCGAAGCGCCGATCCCCGAGCGCTGGCGCTTCGACGTGCTGGTCGTCGACGAAGGACAGGATTTCCATGCGTCGTGGGCGGCGGCGCTGGCGCGTCTGCTCGCGCCGGACGGCGCATGGTGGTGGCTGGAGGATCCGCTGCAGAACCTGTACATGCGCGAGCCCGTCGCGCTGCCGGGCTGGGTCACGCTGAAGGCGCTCACGAACTACCGCAGCCCGCGCGACCTGCTCGAATTCGTGCGCGACGTGGTCGGCCGGGTCGAGCCGCTCGCGGCCGAACTGCGCTCGGGCAGCCCGTTCGACGGGTCCGATCCGGCGGTATCGGTCTACGGGGAGGCCGGCACTTCGGGCGACGCGCTGGCCGAAGCCTGCATCGACGCGACCAAGCGCGCGATCACGCAGGCGCTGTCGCTCGGCTTCCGCAAGCAGGACATCGCGTTGCTGTCGTATCGCGGCCGCGACGGCTCGGTGCTCGCCCCGCTCGACCAGCTGGGCCCGCACCGGCTCAAGCGCTTCACCGGCAAGTACGACCTGTTCGGCAACCCGGAATATCGCGAAGGCGACGTGCTGCTCGATTCGATCTATCGCTTCAAGGGCCAGTCGGCGCCGTGCGTGATCCTCACCGAGGTCGACTTCGACACGCTCGACGCGCGTGCCGCGCGCAAGCTGTTCGTCGGCGCGACGCGCGCGACGATGAAGCTGCTGATCGTCGCGTCGTCACGCGCGGCCGCGCACCTCGCGGCCGGCTGACGCAAAAGGGCGGCTGGCGTGCGCGCCGCCGCCCGCCACCGGTCAGGCGACCCGGAACGCGCCCACCGCGCGGCGCAGCCCGTCGGCCTGCTCTTCCAGCGACGACGCCGCCGCCGCGGCCTGTTCGACGAGCGCCGCGTTCTGCTGCGACACCTGATCCATCTGCGACACCGCGCGGTTCACCTGCTCGATCCCGTCGCGCTGCTCGTTCGACGCGGCCGCGATCTCGGTCATGATGCCCGTCACGCGCCCGATCGCCTGCTGGATGTCCTGCATCGTCGCGCCGGCCATGCCGACGAGCCGCGAGCCGTTCGCGACGCGCTCGACCGATTCGCCGATCAGCGTGCGAATTTCCTTCGCCGCGGACGCCGAACGCTGCGCCAGCGTGCGCACCTCGCCCGCGACCACCGCGAAGCCGCGGCCCTGCTCGCCCGCACGCGCGGCCTCGACGGCCGCGTTCAGCGCCAGGATGTTGGTCTGGAACGCGATGCCCTCGATCGTGCCGATGATGTCGGCGACCTTCTGCGAGCTCTGGTCGATCTCGTTCATCGTGCCGATCACCTCGCCGACCACCGTCGCGCCGCGCGTCGCGATCTCGCTCGCGCTGTCCGCGCACGCCTGCGCCTCGAGCGCATTGTCGGCGTTCTGCTTCACGGTCGCCGTCAGTTGCTCCATGCTCGCGGCCGTTTCCTGCAGCGCGGACGCCTGCTCTTCCGTCCGCTGCGACAGGTCGGTGTTGCCCGCCGCGATCTGGTGCGTCGCGGTCGAGATCGCCTCGGAGCCCTGGCTGACCTGGCGCACCGTGTCGGCGAGGCTGCGCTGCATGCCCGTCACGCCCTTGACCAGCTCGGCCATCTCGTCACGCGACGACCAGCGCACCTCCGACGTCAGGTCGCCGTCCGACAGGCGGCGGAAATGCGACAGCAGCCGGTTCACCGGCTGCGTGATCGCGTAATGCAGGCCGATCGCGCAGCCGAGGCAGGCGGCCAGACCGAACGCGATACCCGCGATCGCGCCCGCGCGCATCCAGCCGTAATAGGTCTGCGCGGTGTCGTAGACGTCCTTGCCGCGCGCGACCTGGTACGCGTCGAGCGCATCGGTCGCCTGCGTGAGCGCGACCGACAGCGACGGCGCCACCGACATCAGCAGCCGGTCGGCCTCGTCGCGCCGGCCGTCGCGGACGGCATCGATCATCGGCTTCAGCGCCTGCCCGATCAGCGCCTGGCGCGCGGCGTCGACACGGCTCGCGAGCGGCGCTTCGTCGCCCTCGTGCGGCATCGACGCGTAGCCGCGCCACGCCGTATCGGCCTTCGCGAGATAGTTCTCGGCCTTCTTGACGAGATCGGGTACTTCCGGCGCTTCCGGGTGCAGCAGCGCGCGATCGATCGTGGTGCGCACGATCGTCAGGTTCAGGCTGGCCGCCGACAGCGCGGTCTTCGCGGCCAGTTGCTGGTTATAGGCCTCGTCGAGTGCGCGGTTCGAGCTCTGCATGCCGGCCAGGCCGATCAGCCCCGACACGACAAGCAGCGCGGCGACGAGGCCGAGCGTGGAGAAGATCCGCGTACGGATCGAGAAACGGGAAAACAGGACGTTCAGGTTCATGTCGGGACGTGAGCGGTGAAGTACGCCGCGGCAATCGGCGCGCGGCACTCTGGATTACGGTTTCCCTGCAGAAAACTTGAGTCCGTCCCCGCTTTTCCGCTGATCCCGGTCAAATTTTCGCGCCGGCAATCTCCTGTTACCTCTGCAACATATCGAGCCTCGGCAGAAGTTGACTGGTCAATCATTGGTCGCTATATTTCGATGCAATTCCCTGCCACGGCAGATATATCGATGACTACCGATACCCTCCCGACCCCGCCGGCCGCCGAAGCGGCCCGCCGCGATGCACCGACCGGGCTGATCATCGCCGCGCTGCTGCTCGTGATGCTGCTGTCCGCACTCGACCAGACGATCGTGTCGACCGCGCTGCCGACGATCGTCGGCGAGCTGGGCGGGCTCGACCAGTTGTCGTGGGTCGTCACCGCCTACCTGCTGTCGTCCACCGTCGTGCTGCCGCTGTACGGCAAGCTCGGCGACCTGTACGGCCGCAAGATCGTGCTGCAGGCCGCGATCGTGCTGTTCCTCGCCGGCTCCGCGCTGTGCGGCGTCGCCCAGGACATGACGCAGCTGATCGTGCTGCGCGCGCTGCAGGGGCTCGGCGGCGGCGGCCTGATGGTTGTCACGATGGCGGCGATCGGCGATCTGATCCCGCCCGATCGCCGGGCGCGCTACCAGGGCATGTTCGGCGGCGTCTACGGGCTGGCGACGATCATCGGCCCGCTGCTCGGCGGCTTCCTGGTCGAGCACCTGTCGTGGCGCTGGATCTTCACGATCAACCTGCCGCTCGGCTTTCTCGCGCTCGCCGTGATCGGCGTCGCGTTCCCGCCGCACGCCGCGCACGTGAAGCACCGGATCGACTACATGGGCGCCGCTTTCCTCGCAACCGCCCTCACCTGCGTGATCCTGTTCACGAGCGAAGGCGGCTCGCTGCTGCCGTGGACCTCGCCGCAACTGTGGATGACGCTCGCGCTCGGCCTCGTGGCGATCGGCGGCTTCATTTATGAAGAGCGGCTCGCGGCCGAGCCGATCATCCCGCTCGAACTGTTCCGCCATCGCACGTTCGTGCTGGTCAGCCTGATCGGCTTCGTGGTCGGCACCGCGCTGTTCGGCTCGGTCACGTTCATCCCGCTCTACCTGCAGGTCGTGAAGGGTTCGACGCCGTCGCAGGCCGGGATGCAGTTGCTGCCGATGATGGGCGGGATGCTCGCGACGTCGGTGGTCAGCGGCCGGCTGATCTCGCGGCTCGGCTCGTACCGGATGTTCCCGATCGCGGGCACGCTGATCGGCGGGATCGCGCTGGCGCTGCTGTCGACGCTGACGCTCGATACGCCGCTGCATACGATGTATGCGTACATGGCGCTGCTCGGGATCGGCCTCGGGATGGTGATGCCCGTGCTCACGCTCGCGGCGCAGAACACGGTCGAGTTCCGGCACATGGGTGTCGCGACGTCGGGCGCGACGCTGTTCCGCTCGATCGGCAGCTCGATCGGCGTCGCGGCGTTCGGCGCGCTGTTCTCGCACGGATTGCAGACGCGGATACTGCAGGCGCTGCCGGCCGGCACGGAACTGCCGCCCGCGCTCGGCCCGGGCGCCGTGCACCAGTTGCCGGATGCCGTGCGCGACGTGTACCTGCATGCGTTCGCGGGCTCGCTGCACGTCGTGTATCTGGCGGCGGCGGTCGTGGTCGCGATCGCATTCGTGCTCGCGTGGTTCGTCGAGGATGCGCCGCTGCGCTCCTCGCGTGCATGATCAGGCAAGCCGCCGGCGCTTGCTCCCTCGGCCGGCGCTGCCCGTTCCGGAATCGGGTGGTCTCGCGGCGCCCCGCCGCGCAGCGTCGCCGCTCGCACCCGCCGATTATTCCGGCTGCGTAAGCCGCCGACGGTGTCATTGGCGCCAGGAATGGCGGGTACAATCCGACCGGCACGAACCGCTTGGCCTGATCCCGAGCACGCGATGACCGCCGCTTTGCGACCGCCGGCAGTCGCGCTCGACCGGACAAGCGCGCTCGACCGGACAAGCGCGCCCGACCCATCAAGACACTGCCGGCCACACCTGCCCACTCATGACATCCCGAGACGACGAAACTGCGAAGGCCCCGGCGCCGACACGTTTTTCACTGGCATACATGGGGTTTTCGAACATTCCGAGCCGCTGCACCATTGCGATGGCGGCGCGCGGCGACGACACGCTGACCATCGTGTGCGGACAACCGAAGGACTACACCGGCACCAGCGTGACGAACGGCGTCGAGATCATCAGCACGCACTTGATCCTGAACGTCTGGAATGGAAAAGACGCCCCCGAGTACCAGGCGTTCTTTCGTCGTTACTTCAAGGACGCGATGCTTCGATCGAAAGCGGAAAAACGGATAGTCAACGAGCACTTCTTCAGCACCAAGGGATTTACCTGGATCGAGTTCTATCCGGCAGGCACCGGGCTGTCCGATAACGACTCGTTTCGCCGCGTGACATTCACGGACAGCAGCCCTGTCTGGCACTCGGCGATGTCCATCGACAAGGTGATCAATCTGATCGGCACGTCCTTGTTCCAGCAAATCCTCGGCAGCGCCGAGTAATCCCGAGCCGCATGGACAACAACCGCCCCGCACCCGTCGCGCTTTCGGTCGACTGGTTTCCGAATCTCACGCTCATTATCGAGTCCTACATGGATGTGCTGCGCTACGAAATGGGCGCAACCCGCTCGAGCGTCCCGACTGGCGAGAACGGCGAGACCACGTCGTCGGAAACGCTCGAAGCGCTGCTGCACGGCGAGATGATCAAGATCCTGAACCGGGACTTCGATACCCGGCATATCGTCAGCGAATTCCAGATCCGGTCGTTTTTCGCGAAACAACAGTATGCCCCCGGCAAGCCGGTCGGCAACATTCGATGCGACATCCTCCTGACCAAGCCGTGGAAAGCCCCATGGCCTCGCGGCAATTCATGGCCGCAGGGAAGCGACCTTGCGCTGGCGGCGATCGAAATCAAGCGATCCGGTGTCAAATCCGGCATCGTCGACGATATTTACCGCCTCGCCGTGCTGTCGAAGAAGCTGGAATGCGCGTGCTATTTCGTCATTGCCGCCCCCACCCGGCAACTGGTCGGCCATGCAACCCGCGTCCAGGAGGTACTCCCCAAGTTGTCGGTCACCGACAACCACATCGTCGCGCTGTCGCATGAAGTCCTGCAAAAGGCAGCCCTGTACGACAGCGCGGACAATATAGACACGTTCCATGTTTCAACGCAGTTCATCAGCGAATCGTTCAAAGAGCTTTACAAGCACTACGACCCCAAGAAAAAAGACGATCCCGATTTCGAAATCCTGTTGAAGCTGCAGGAGCCCAAATACCGCGTCATCATTCTCGGCGTATCGACCGATCGCGACCGGCTCGCCACGGCGAACGGGCATCGGACGTTTTCGCTGGCCGTGTCGCTGGCCGAAGCACCGCCCGCGCCCCCGCAACCCGACATCAGCAGCGTCGAGGTCTGACGCGGCGCGGATGCGATCGACGCGCCGCGCCGCGCGCCGTCACGGCACCAGTATCACCGCCCCCGTCGTCGCGCGCGACTCCAGCAGCCGGTGCGCGTCGGCCGCCTGTTCGAGCGGCAGCCGCGCGCCGATCTCGACGTGCATCCCGCCCGCCAGCCGTTCGAGCGTCACGCGCGCCGCTTCGCGATACCCGGCCACGTCGCGCGCGATGAAGCCGAGCACGCTCGGCCGCGCGAGCGCGATCGAGCGCGCCGGCCCCAGTTCGTCGAGATCGAAGGTCTGCCGCGCACCGATCGCGGCCACCTGCCCGATGCTCGCGACCATGCCGAACGGACGGATCGCGCCAAGCGTGCGCGTCAGCACGTCGCCGCCGATCCCGTCGATCGCGTAGTCGACCCCCGCGCCGCCGCCGAACGCACGGGCCGCCGCGACGAAATCCGCCTCGCGGTAGTCGACCACCTGCTCCGCACCCTGAGCCCGCGCCAGCGCCGCCTTCGCGGCCGACCCGACCGTACCGATCACCCGCGCCCCGAGCGCGCGGGCCCACTGCGTCGCGAGCATTCCGACGCCACCCGCCGCCGCATGCACCAGCACCGTGTCGCCGGCGCCGACCTGCCGGACGCGATGCAGCAGCATGTAAACGGTGATGCCTTTCAGCAGCCCGGCCGCAACGGCATCGTCGCTCAGGCCATCGGGGATCGGCATCACGCGCGCGGCCGGCAGCGTGCGCACGCTCGCATAGCTGCCGGTCGGCATTCCCGCATACGCGACCCGCTGGCCCGGCGCGAGATCCGTCACGCCGGGCCCGACCGCGTCGATCACGCCGGCGGCCTCGACGCCGAGCGCATCCGGCAGCGCAGGCAATGCGTGCGCGCCCGTCCTGAAATAGATGTCGACGAAATTCACGCCGACGGCGGTCTGGCGAATCCGCACCTCGCCCGCGCCGGGCGGCGCAACAGGCGCATCGACGCGGCGCAGCACGCCGGCGTCGCCGTAACGGTCGATCCCGATCCGGACGGCGGTGGTGGTTTGGGTCATGACGTTCCTCGCAATCGAATGATGTGACACGATCATCCCATCGTGCATAATCGATCGGAATTCCCGCTTTCCACCCATCTACTGTGCAAAATTCGACCGACCAGACTCCATTGCCCGCCTCCGTGCCGCCGATGAGCTGGGACGACATCCGCTACTTTCTCGCGGTGATGCGCGGCGGCAGCCTGTCGGCCGCCGCTCGGGCGCTGCAGGTCCAGCATTCGACGGTGGCACGGCGCATCGACGCGCTGGAGTCCGCGCTCGGCATCCGGCTGTTCGACCGGCTGCCGCGCGGCTGGCCGCCGACCGACGAAGGGCTGCACCTCGCCGAGCATGCGGGCCGCCTCGAAGCCGACGCGCATGCGTTCGCGCGCGCCGCGCAAGGCGCGGCCGCGCTGGACGGCGTCGTGCGCGTGTCGGCGTCGCCGGTGTTCGCCAGCCATTTCCTCGCGCCGCGCCTCGCCCGTGCGCAGCGCGCATGGCCGGCGCTGCGGATCGACCTGATGGGCGAGATGCACGCGGCGAACCTGTATGCGCGCGAGGCCGATCTCGCGGTGCGGCTGTCGCGGCCAAGCGAACCGGGGCTCGCCGCGCGCCGGCTCGGCACGATGCGCTTCGCGCTGTGCGCGGCGCCCGAGTGGGCGGACGCGCCGCCCGACACCTGGACCTTCGTCGGCTACGACGATGCGCTCGCGCAAACGCCGCAGCAGCAATGGCTCGAACGTTTCGCGGCCGGGCGCCGCTTCGCGTTCATCGCGAACGACCTCGCCGCGCAGCATCGCGCGTGCGCGGCAGGCGCCGGCGTCGCATTGCTGCCGCGCTTTCTGGTCGACGATCCGGCCGTGCACGCCGGTGCGCCGCTCGTCGAACTGACGGCCGCGCCGCATTGCGACATCGAGCGCGAAATCTGGCTCGTGGTCCACCCGGACGTGCGGCGCTCGCCGCGCGTGCAGCGTGTCGCGGATGCGATCGCCGATGCGGTTCGCGCAGCGGACGGACAACTCTGACGCCACTGCTTCGTCGGAACCGCTTCGACCGTCCGGCCGCGATCCGCGGCGGGTTCCGTCCCGTGCCGACCGCCCCGCCGGCGGCGACCGCGTTCACTGCCGGCGCGCTTTGCGTCGCATGACACCGCGCGGCCCAAGCGCGCGGCGGCGCATGCGACGCGTGCCGAATATGGCCGGCCTGCGTGCGGATTGTCCGGCCCCCGCCCCACGCAGCCGTTAGCCGAAGGCACGGCTGGCCCGGCGGCATGCCGCTCAGGACTGCCGGGCGGCCGACACCGGCCGTTCGGCGGCAGCCGCCGCCGGGCCATGATGCGTCGCCGAGCGCCGATGATCGATCAGGCCGACCGCGACAGCCGCCACCAGCGCGGGCAACCCGATCGCCATGAAGTTCTGCGCCAGCGGCAGGTCGATGCCGACCAGCGCGCCGATGACGATCGGCGCCAGGATCGCGCCGCTGCGGCCCACGCCCAACGTCCAGCCGATCCCGGTCGAACGGATCGCCGCGGGATAGAACTGCCCCGCATACGCGCAGTTGACGATCTGGGTGCCGATCGTCGACGCGCCCGCGAGGCCGACCAGCACGAACAGCAGCGCGGTCGGCATCGGATAGCCGAGCAGCGTGATCGACACGGCGGCGAGGAGATACATCGACACGAGCACCGTCTTGATCGGAAAGCGATCGGCCAGCCAGCCGCCGCCGATCGCGCCGACCATCGCGCCGGCGTTCAGCACCAGCACGAACGTCAGCGCCGAGCCGAGGCTGTGGCCGGCGTCCGCCATCAGCCGCGTCAGCCACGAACTGAGCGCGTACACCATGAACAGGCACATGAAGCACGCGATCCAGAACATCGCGGTGCTGAATCCGCGGCCGTCGTCGAACAGCTGCCGGACCGGCGCGTGGCCCGTGCGGCCCGCATGATCCGCTCGCCCAACGACGTAGCGGTCGCCCGGCTGCCGCCGATAGTCGGGATCGAGCCTCCGTGCAATGCGCGCAAGCTCGTCCGTCCTGCCGTGCCGGATCAGGAACGGCAGCGATTCCGGCATCCATTTCATGAGCAGCGGCACGAGCAGCACCGGCGCGCCCGCGGCAACGAACACGGATTGCCATCCATGGGCGTCGATCATCGCCTTGCCCATGACCGCCGCCAGCATGCCGCCGACCGAATAGCCGCTGAACATCAGCGTCACCAGCGTGCCGCGCACGCGGCGCGGCGCGTATTCGGTCATGTGGGCGATCACGTTCGGCATCACGCCGCCGATGCCGATGCCGGCGAGGAAACGCGCGGCGCCGAACAGCACGGGCGTCGGCGCGAGGCCGGCCGCCGCGGTAAAGACGCTGAACAGCGTCAGGCAGGCCGCGATGGCCCGGCGGCGCCCGATCCGCTCGGCGACGGTCCCGAACACGATGTTGCCGAACATCATGCCGAACAGCGCCGAGCTGACCATGAAACCGGCCTGGGCCGGATTGACGCCCATCTCGCGCATGATCGCCGGCAGCGCGATGCCGGCCACCGCGAGGTCGTAGCCGTCGAACACGACGATCAGCGCGCACCAGAACAGCACGGCGCCTTGCAGCCGGCCCGGCCGCGCATCGTCCGAGAGCGCCTGCAGGTTGATTTCACGCATGGACCTTCCTTGTTTCAGAGGAGACTCGGGGCCGGCGGCAGCCGCCGCATCGCGCGCGTTCGAGACAGTACGATCGACAGGCCGGTCAATTTGGAAGTTGTCCGAAATACTGCCTTCGCGAGATGCACCGCTTTCCGTCCGGATGCCGGCGCAGTGTAGAAAGCCACAATGCGCGTCACTATCCGGTATTTGCGCGCGGCACGCGATTTCAGTCCGTTTTTTCCGGCGCCGCGCGCGGTGCGCTATCCGGATCCTTCCCCGGCCGGATCGCGTTTATCCGATTCTTGCGCGACCTTGGACAAGCCCGGCGAAGATCAATATCATCCGTTCAGGATATTCGGTACCCCATAGAAACCGATGTGGCACGACGCGCATCCGCAGCCAGCCGGATGCGCCGTACGAAAACCGCCGCACTGGAGACGCCCCATGCCCCTCACCCCGAATGCGGAAGTGCTGTCCGCGCTCTATCGGAATTGCGTGTTCCGATCCGGATTGCGCATGGATGCGCACGAGCAGGTCTCCGTGGAGCTGGCCGAGCATGCGCTGCGCTGGAAGCCGGGCGTGCCGGACGCGGCGCTGTTCAAGGGGCAACTGAACCACCTGAGCGTCTACGCGCTGCAGTACGGCGCCGAGGTCGAGGTCGCCCCGCGCCCGTTCGACGGCTTTTCGCTGGTCCATACGTCGCTGGCGGGCGGCGCCGAGATCGAATGCGACGGGCACGTGATGGACGTGTCCGGCGGACGCACCGCCGTGCTCGCGCCGAGGGCGCGCGTGCGCCTGCGCTGGCGGCCCGGCACCCGGCAACTGATCGTCAAGGTGCCCGATGCGCTGCTGCGGGCGGTGGCGGGCCGCCCGCCCGGCGACGCGGCGCCCGGCCTCGCACCGGGTTTCCTGTTGCCGGCCGCGCTCGCGTCGCAATGGGATCTGATCGCCCAGTCGCTGCTCAACGTGCTCGCCGTCGCCGACGACGGCGGCATCCGGGCCGAATGGCGCGACCACTTCGAACGCAGCCTCGCGCTGTTCCTGCTCGCGCATTGCCCCACACCGCCCGCCGCCGCGCACGTCGGCCCGGCACCCCAGGCGCGCGGCGGCACGACGAGAGCCGGATCGCGCGGCGGCATCCGGCAGATGGATGCGTTGCACGAGTTCATCCACGCGCGGCTCTGCGCGCCGATTTCGCTCGAGGATCTCGCCCGCGCGGCCGGCGTCGGCCAGCGCACGCTGAACGTCCTGTGCCGGCGCTACCACGGCGCGACGCCGATGGAGCTGCTGCGCAACATCCGGCTCGACGCCGCGCGCGTGCAATTGCTGACCGACCCGTCGACCAGCATCACCGATACCGCGCTCACGTTCGGCTTCGGGCACCTCGGCCGCTTCTCCGGTTACTACTTCGCCCGTTTCAACGAGCTGCCGCGCGACACGCAGAAGAAGCGGCCGCCGAACTGAGCGCGGCCGCGCCGGGCGCACGTCCGCTTTACGCGACCGGCAATCGCCCGCATAGTAGCGGCTTGCCCGCATCCCCGCCCTGTCGCTTCGCCATCATGTCCGCCCCGCCAGCCGCCTGCGTCGTTCGCGACGCGACCGACGCCGACCTCGCCGCGATCCACGCGATCTATGCACACCACGTGCGCCACAGCGTCGCCTCCTTCGAGGAAACGCCGCCCGACGTCGCCGAATTGCGCGCACGCCGCGACGCGGTGCTGCGCCACGGGCTGCCGTACCTCGTCGCCGAATGCGACGGCCGCGTGGCCGGCTACGCGTATGCGACGCCGTACCGCACGCGCAGCGCGTATCGCTTCACGATCGAGGATTCGATCTACATCGACGACGCGCAACGCGGGCGCGGGATCGGCCGTGCGCTGCTCGCGGCGCTGATCGAGCGCTGCGAGGCCGGCCCGTGGCGGCAAATGATCGCGGTGATCGCCGACGGCGGCGCCGGCGGCTCGACGTCGCTGCACCGCGCGTTCGGCTTCGAGCCGGCCGGCATGCTGAAGGCGGCCGGTTTCAAGCACGGCCGCTGGATCGACACGGCGCTGCTGCAGCGCCCGCTCGGCGACGGCGCGCGCACGCCCCCCGTCTCGCCCGAGCCTGCCGCGTCGCGCTAGAATGGGCGCATGTCAAAACAGACTCCTTCCACCCCCGACGAGGCAGCGCCGGACGCCCGCAACGAGTACACGGTCGACGAGCTGGCGCGCGTGTCCGACACGACCGTGCGCAACGTCCGCGCCTACCAGGATCGCGGGCTGCTCGCGCCGCCGGAGAAGCGCGGCCGCGTCGGCATCTACGACGACACGCACGTCGCGCGCCTGAAGCTGATCAACCACCTGCTCGCGCGCGGCTATACGCTGTCGAACATCCAGGACCTGATCAAGGCGATCGACGAAGGCCACGACCTGCGCTCGATCCTCGGCCTCGAGAACGCGATCGGCGGCCGCTGGTCGCACGAACTGCCGAAAACCTATTCGATCGCCGCGCTCGCGCAGATGTTCGGCCCGCAGGCGACCACCCAGCTGTCGCGCGTGACCGAGCTCGGGCTGCTCGAGCGGCGCGGCCTGTCGTTCGTCGCGAAGAGCCCCGCGCTGCTCGAGGCGGCGGCCGCGATGACGAAGGAAGGCATCCCGCCGCGCGAGCTGCTCGACGTGATCAGCCTCGCCCGGCCGCACTTCGACGCGATCGCGCGGCTGCTGGTGG
The DNA here is from genome assembly GCF_000731655.1 of Burkholderia sp. MSh2. Classification (NCBI taxonomy): domain Bacteria; kingdom Pseudomonadati; phylum Pseudomonadota; class Betaproteobacteria; order Burkholderiales; family Burkholderiaceae; genus Burkholderia; species Burkholderia sp. MSh2. Next base: position 17,516 of record NZ_JPGM01000012.1, read on the forward strand.
ATCTCGTCGTGAAGCGGCTCGACCGCTACGACGCCGATACGCTGCCGCCCGCCACCGACGTGCCCGAGCTGGTCGACGCGATCTGGCGCCTGCGCCCGCTCGCGGCCGTGTTCGTCGAAGGCGAGACGAACCGCGCGCTCGAAACCGCGGCGAGCGCCTATCTCGGCGGCCGCGTCGCGACGATCCTCGACAGGAAGCTCAGCGACGAGGCCGCGCGGCAGTCGGGCCCGGGCGATTCGTCAGGGCCGCAAGGCGACGGCGACAAAGCGTAGGGCCGCCGCCGTCATATTCATATCGGCAATGCTTCGTTTGCGGGCGCGATCGTCCGTGCGACGATTCTTCCAACCGAGCGGCGCCGGCCGCTCGCCCGAAGACGTTTCGCATGGAGTTCGATCGATGACTCGTTTCACCCGCTGGATCACCCGCACCGCCGCCGTCACGCTTGTTGCGCTTGCCGCAACGTCGGCCTTCGCGCAAGGCGCCGCCGACAAGGTCGTGCGTATCGGCTATCAGAAGGCCGGCCTGCTGTCGATCGTCAGGGCGCAGGGTTCGCTCGAGGCGCGGCTCAAGCCGCTCGGCTACAACGTGCAGTGGTTCGAATTCCCGGCCGGCCCGCAACTGCTCGAAGCGCTGAACGCGAACAGCATCGACTTCGGTTATACGGGCGCGCCGCCGCCGGTGTTCGCGCAGGCGGCCGGCGTGCGCTTCGTGTACGTCGGCGCGGAACCGCCGGCGCCGCACAACGAAGCGGTGTTCGTGAAGGCCGATTCGCCGGTCCGCTCGCTCGCCGACCTGCGCAGCAAGAAGGTCGCGCTGCAGAAGGGTTCCAGCGCGAACTACCTGCTGCTCGAAGCGCTGAAGAAGGCCGGCGTGCGCTACGACGAGATCCGCCCCGTGTACCTGCCGCCCGCCGACGCGCGCGCCGCGTTCGAGAGCGGCAACGTCGACGCGTGGGCCGTCTGGGATCCGTACTACGCAGCCGCGCAAAGCTCGCTGAAGATCCGCACGCTGTCCGACTACACGGGCCTCACGCCCGCGAACAATTTCTACGAGGCGACCCGGGATTTCGCGGAACAGCACGCCGACCTGGTCGGCGCGATCCTGAAGCAGGCCCGCGAAACGGGCCTGTGGGTGAACGGGCATCCGGCCGAAACCGCCGCGCTGATCGCACCGAAGGTCGGCCTGCCGCTGCCGCTCGTCGAGGCCTGGATCAAGCGCGTGCCGTTCGGCGCGGTGCCCATCGACGAGAAGATCGTCGCGGTCCAGCAGGGTGTCGCCGATGCGTTCCATGCCGCGAAGCTGATTCCGCAGAAGCTGAACGTGGCGGACAACGCGTGGAGCGACAAGCGCGTGGCTTCGGCGCTGGCGGCCAAGTAACGCGCGGCGCGCACCTGCTCCGGACGGAGCCGGCGAGCGTCCTGCCCGCCGGCTTTTCCCGCACGCGCCACACATTCGCGGAACGCGCGGCGCGCAGCCCTCGCGCCGCCGCTAACGCCCCCGCTCCGCACCGCCATTGACCTGAACGATCTGCGCGGTCACGTGCCGCGCGGCGGGCGACGCCAGCCAGCCTATGGTGTCGGCGATATCGGCGGGCGTGGCCGCCCGGCCGTTCATCGCCTCGGCCTTCTTCGCGTCGCGCTGCGCGTCCGAAAGCGCCGTGCCGAAGAACGCCGTGTCTTCCACATACCCCGGCGCGACCGCGTTCACGGTGATGCCGCGCGGCCCGAGCGCCTTCGCCAGATCGTGACAATACGGGTGCAGCGCCGCCTTCGCGGCCCCGTAGCAGCCCTGCCCCGAGCCGCGATATGCCGCGATCGAGCTGACGAAAACGATCCGCCCGCCCGGCGCCCTCAACCGGTCGACCAGCGCTTCGGTCAGCAGGACCGCCGACAACGTGTTGAGCGCGAAATTGTCCGTCCATCTGCGTGCGACGCCGGCCAGGCCATCCGCATACGCACTGGCCGGGCGTTGCCGCAGCACATGCCCGCCGGCGGCGTTGACCACGACGTCGAGCGTCCCGAAACGCCGGCCGAGCGTATCCCCGACCCGCTCCACCTGCTCGGGCACGCTCAGGTCGGCGGCCAGCGTCACCACCGGGGGAGCCTCGGGAACCGCGCCGCCGATCGCTCCGGCCGCGTGCGCCAGCACGTCCGCGCGCCGTCCGACGATGACGACCTGCGCCCGGCGCCGGGCGAAATACGTTGCCGTGGCCAGGCCGATTCCGGTCCCGCCGCCACTCACCACCACCACCTGATTCATCGCGCCTCCTCAAAGCCGCTCGTTCGACGGCAACCACTCGGGTTCGAATGCGCCCAGTGCGCGGGCCGAATGGAACCAACGCAGCGGCGCGCCATCGATCCGCACGGGAGAATGCAGCCGGGTCGCGGGCCCCCACGACGTCGGCTCGACAGGCTCCGCGTGATCCTGCGGGCCTTCGGCCGCCAGCGCGACCACCTCGTCGATGGGCGACGACCGCCGTTCCAGCACGGCCGCCGTGCGCGCCAGCGACGCGCGGACTTCGGTGCCGACGCCTTCCCGCATGCGCGTCGTCAGCCCGCGAATGGCGGCCGTCGCCATCAGGTAGCCCGTCGCATGATCGACGGCCTGGACGGGCAGGTTCAGCGGTTCGTCACGCCCCGCGGCGCGCATGCCCGCCTCGGCGATCCCCGTGCTCATTTGAATAAGGGTGTCGAAGCCGCGCCGGCAACGCCACGCGCCGGTCCAGCCGTACGCGTCGAGCGACACGTCGATCAGCGCAGGATTCAGCGCGCGCCGTTGCGCGGCGTCGAGACCGAGGCGCGCCAGCGCATCCGCCCGGTAACCGTGGACGACGATATCCGCGTCGCGCAGCAATTGCCTGAGCGTATCGAGATCCCCGGCCTCCTTCAGGTTCAGCCGCGCGCACCGCTTGCCGAGGACGACTTCGGGCACGACGCCCGGCTCCTCCCAGCCGTACGGATCGATGCGCAGCACGTCGGCGCCCAGGCCCGCGAGAAATCGCGTCGCCACGGGGCCGGCGAGAATGCGCGTCAGATCGAGCACGCGAATGCCGCGCAACGGCCGGTCCCCCGCCGGCCGCCACGCATGCGCGACGCCGTCGGTCGCGGCATGGACGTGCAGCAGCGGTTCGGTGGCGACCGCCTTGCCCTGCGGATGCCCGGCCCATTCCTGCGCCGAGTACATCGCGGCGGCACACCCGCCGCGTTCGACGATCGCCGTTTCGAGCGCACCGGCGTCCCAGCGGCTCACCGCTTGCGCGACCGATTGCGCGTCGGCAGCGCAGTCCAGTACGGACAACGCGGCCAGCCGGTGATGCGGCGCATTGGTGTGCAGCCTGATCCAGCGATCGCGCGCCCGATAGTTGCCGGCCACCGGATCCCATAGAGGCGGCATCGTCCAGCCCTGCGGCCGCAGCGACGTGCCGAACCACAGCGACGCCATGCGCCGGTCGACCCGAACCGCCGGCAACGTTCCGGACGACGCATGCAGCAATTCGGCCACCGCCGTTCCCGCCGCGCCGATCGCCGCGGCGGCCAGGTCGGTGACGTGAAACGCGGAGATCAGCTCTCCCGATCCGCTGAAACCGCACGCGTCGAGGTACGCATCGGGCCCGCCCGCCGCCAGCCAGAAATCCCGCAGATGGCGCGCCACCCGCTCTTCACCGGCCGTGGCCGGCTCTCGCGACAATCGATCGACCGACATGTTTGCCTCGCATGAATTGGGTGCGGCAAAGATCGTCTCGCTCGCCTTTATTGTCAACGTTGATTATCCTGATCAACCTGTCGAACGACTCCCTCCGCGCACGATGTCGAACTACCTGAATTCGACCGAAGCCGCCGCCCGGCTCGGCGTCTCGCGGCAAACCCTTTATGCGTATGTCAGCCGCGGCCTGCTGCGTGCGGAACCCGGCGGCAGCCAGCGCGAAAGCCGCTACCTCGCGGCCGACGTCGACCGGCTCGCGGGCCAGCGCGCACGGGGGCGCAAGCCGAAGGAAGTCGCGAAGGCCGCGCTGCACTGGGGCGCTCCCGTGCTCGAATCGGGCATCACGCTGATCGACGGCGGCCGGCTGTTCTATCGCGGGGTGGATGCGCTCGATCTCGCGGCCCGGGCGAGCCTCGAGGAAGTGGGCGCGCTGCTGTGGCGCTGCGACGAAGGCGCCGCGTTCGGCCGTCGCGTGCCCGCCACGCCCGCGGTGCTGCGCACGCTGTTCCGGCACTACGCCGGCCAGCGCGCCGAACAGGCGCTGCTGCCGCTCTTCGCGGTCGCAAGCGAGGACGCGCCCACGGCGATCTGGCAACAGGCGGCCGATCGCCAGGCGCAGGGCTGCGGCGACCTGGTCCGCATCCTCGCCGCATGCCTGCTGCGCACCCGGATCGATACGGCGCCCATCCATGTGCAATGCGCGCGGGCCTGGGGCGTGGGGCCCGCGGGCGCCGAGCTGATCAGGATGGCGCTCGTGCTGTGCGCGGACCACGAACTGAACGCATCGAGCTTCACGGGCCGATGCATCGCCTCGACGAACGCCAGCGTGCGGGCCGTCGTGGTCGGCGGCCTCGCCGGCCTGTCGGGCGAGCGGCACGGCGCCACCACCGCGCGCGTCGAAGCGCTGTGGGACGAACTCGGCAATAAGGATATCGAACAGAAAATGCGCGAGCGGCTCGCCAGGGGGGACGGCTTGCCGGGCTTCGGACATTCGCTCTACCCCGACGGCGACGTGCGCGCGACGTACCTGTTGTCGCGCATGCTGCCGCGTCATCCTCAATGGAAACGGATGATCGATGCCGGAAGCGCGCTGGTCGGCCAGAAGCCGTCAGTGGATCTCGCGCTGGCGGCGTTGCGCCGGCACTTGCGCCTTCCCGTCGGCGCCGCGTTCGGCCTGTTCGCGCTGGGCCGCTCGATCGGCTGGATCGCGCACGGGCTGGAGCAGCGCGAGCAGGCCGATCTCATCAGGCCGCGCGCGGTCTATACGGGCGCGCGCCCCGAAGGCAACGACGCCGGGCCGGATCGCCCGCAGCCGCGCGGACGATCCGGCAAGCGGCAGACATCGCCGCGTGCGGCGCCGGACGACGACATGCTCGCCGCTTTTTTCAGGCGTCGATAGCATTCCAGACGATGCCGGCACGCGGCACGCGCGAGCCCGCTTACTTCCGCGTCCCCGCCACTTTCCTCTGCCGCCACAGGCACAGCAGGTCGCACGCGACATGCGCGGCGGCGATCGCCGTGATGTCCGCGTGGTCGTACGCGGGCGCGACCTCGACCACGTCCGCGCCGACCAGGTTCACCGCGCCGAGCGCGCGCACGATCGCGAGCGCCTGCGCGGACGACAACCCGCCCGCCACCGGCGTCCCCGTACCCGGCGCGAACGCCGGATCGAGGCAGTCGATATCGAACGTCAGATACGCGGGCCGCGCGCCGACGATATCGACGATCCGCTCGACCGCCGCGCGCGCGCCGTGGTCGTGCACCCACGCCGCGTCCAGCCGCTCGATGCCGAGAAAATCGTCGTTCCACGTCCGGATGCCCACCTGCACCGACGTCGCGGGATCGATCAGCCCTTCCTTCACCGCCTTGTAGAACATCGTGCCGTGATTGAGGCTGTCCGGATCGTCGTCGGCCCATGTGTCGCAATGCGCGTCGAAATGGATCAGCGACAGCGGCCTGCCGTAGCGCTCCGCGTGCGCGACCAGCAGCGGATACGTGATGTAGTGGTCGCCGCCGAGCGTCAGCATCTTCGCGCCCGAGCGCAGGATCGTGCGCGCATGCTCGACGATCGCGGGCTTGATCGTCAGCGGGTTGTGCGCGTCGAACCAGCAATCGCCGTAATCGACGGCCGCGAGATCGTCGAACGGGTTGAAACCCCACGGATACGGGTTGAGCTCGGCGAGCTGCACGCTCGCCGCGCGAATCGCGGCCGGGCCGAGCCGCGCGCCGGAGCGGTAGGTCGTCGCGAGATCGAGCGGCACGCCGGAGATCGCGACATCGACGCCGTCGAGCGCGCGCGAATAATTGCGACGCATGAACGACAGCACGCCCGCATAGGTGTTTTCGATCGAGGAGCCGTATGGCGTCGTGCGACGGATCGCGCCGTCGCCGTGAAGCAGTTCGGTCATGTCGAACCTGTATTCGTTGGGGAGCCGGCCCGCCGCCGCGCCGGATGCGCGGGCCGGACCGGCACGGATTCATTGAATACGCGGCGGCACGCCGTGACCGGGCGCGGCCGCCGCGCCGGCCTGCGAACCCTGTAGCGCGGCCGGGCGGAACAACGTCGATACGCGGCGATGATAGCAAGCCGAAATGGCGGCGTTGCCCCGGTTCGGCCGGGGCAGACGCATCGGCAACGCCCGCCCGCAACGCACCGCCGCGCCCGGGGCGCGAACGCGCGCTAGAAGGATTCGCCGGTTTCCGCGCGCCCTTTCTTCCGGATAATGGCCGCAGCCGCGCCGCCGACGGCGCGCCGTCAGCCGCAGAACACACGACAACAATCCGGAGACACCCGCCTTGATCGCCACGCATCCCGCTCCCTACCGCCGGCTCTGGCCGCTCGCCGTCGTCGCCGCGCTGCTGTACGGGCTCTCGCTCGCCGCGGCGCCCTATCCCGGCCAGGCCGCCGCAAAAGCCGCGATGGGCATCCTGCTGCTCGCGGCGGGCAGCGCCTGCGGCGCGGCGCGCGAGCGCACGTGGCTGTGCGCGGCGCTCGTGACGGCGGTGCTCGGCGACGTGCTGCTCGCGCTGCCCGACTGGCCGCTGTCGTTCGTCCTCGGCCTCGGCGCGTTCCTGCTCACGCACCTGTGCTATTGCGCGATCTTCATGCGCTGGCGCGCGCGGCCGCACGGCTGGCGCGTCGTCGCGCTCGTCGGGCTGTGGATCGCCGCGCCGGCGTTCTATCTGGCCTTCCTGCCGCACCTCGGCCCGCTGCTCGCGCCGGTCGCCGTCTACATGCTCGTGCTGTGCGCGATGGCGAGCTTCGCGCTCGCGGCCCGCACGCGCGGCCCGCTGGTGGCCGTCGGCAGCCTGATCTTCGTCGGCTCCGACACGCTGATCGGCGTCGGCCGCTTCCTCGGCGGCTTTCCCGGCATCGACTACCTGATCTGGGGCCTCTATGCGCTCGCCCAGGTCACGATCGTCGCCGGGGTTTTCCATGAGACCGCTGCCCAGGCGATCCGTCCCTGATACCGTTTCAAACAGGCCGCCGCGCGCCGGCGGCCTGGTCCGCTCCCGCTCTCGCCCTGTAGACGGCCCTTCCCGCGCATCCCGCGATGCGGAAACCGGCCCGTTCCAAACCCCGCTCAGCCTTTCCCCGCCTGGCTTCCGGCCCTTAGAGCACCGCTTCTAGCCTCTTGCGGTTTCCGGGTTCACCCACTATCGTTACATCAACCAATGTAACATTAAAAAATGAGCCAAATCGGAGACACCCGGATGAATGCTCGCACGTTGCCTTTCGGTCCGCCCGGCCACGACGGCCTGGACGAAACCATCGACATCGCCATCATCGGCACCGGCTTCGCCGGCCTCGGGATGGCGATCCGCCTGCGTCAGACAGGCGTGACCGACTTCGTCGTCCTGGAGAAGGCCGCGTCGGTCGGCGGCACGTGGCGCGACAATCATTACCCCGGGTGTGCATGCGACGTGCAATCGCACGTCTACTCGTTCTCGTTCGCGCCGAACCCGCGCTGGACGCGCATGTTCGCGCCGCAGCCGGAGATCCGCGCGTACCTGGAAGACTGCGTGCAGCGCTTCGGGATCGGCGCGCACCTGCGCCTGAACCACGAACTGCAGCGCGCCGAGTACGACGAGGCCGCGCAGCGCTGGCGCCTCACGTTCGCGAACGGCAAGCGGCTGTCCGCGCGCGTGCTGGTGTCGGGGATGGGCGGCCTGTCGCGCGCCGCGCTGCCGTCGATTCCCGGCGTCGAGCATTTCAAGGGCCGCGCGTTCCATTCCCAGCAGTGGGATCACGACTACGCGCTCGAAGGCAAGCGCGTCGCGGTGATCGGCACCGGTGCGAGCGCGATCCAGTTCGTGCCGCAGATCGCGCCGCGCGTGAAGACGCTCGCGCTGTTCCAGCGCACGCCGCCGTGGATCATGCCGAAGCCCGACCGCAACCTGACCGGGCTCGAGAAGTGGCTGTTCCGCACGCTGCCGTTCACGCAGAAGGTCGTGCGCAGCAGCATCTACTGGATGCTCGAATCGCGCGTGCTCGGCTTCGCGATCCATCCTTCGCTGATGAAGAACGTGCAGAAGCTCGCGCTGCGCCACATCCGCAAGCAGATTCCGGATCCGGAACTGCGCCGGGCCGTCACGCCGGACTACACGCTCGGCTGCAAGCGCGTGCTGATCTCGAACGACTACTACCCCGCGCTGTCGCGCAAGAACGTCGACGTGATCACCACCGGCATCGACCATATCGAGGCCGACGCGGTCGTGACGACCGACGGCCGGCGTCATGAAGTCGACTGCCTGATCTACGGCACCGGCTTCCAGGTCGCCGATCCGTTCCCGCGCGGCGCGATCGTCGGGCGCGGCGGGCTCGACATCGTCGACGCCTGGCGCGACGGCGCACACGCGTATCTCGGCTCGACGCTGCCCGGCTACCCGAACCTCTTCATGATCGTCGGCCCGAACACGGGCCTCGGCCACAACTCGATGGTGTTCATGATCGAGTCGCAGATCGAATACATCCTCGGTGCGCTGCGGGCGATGCGCCGCGAGCGCGCGGATGCGATCGAGGTGCGCCCGCTCGTCGAGGCGCAGTTCAACAGCGACCTGCAGGGCAAGCTGAAAAAGGCGATCTGGTCGACGGGCGGCTGCAAGAGCTGGTACCTCGATCCGCGCACCGGCAAGAACACGACGCTGTGGCCGGGCTTCACGTGGCGCTTCCGCCAGGCGACCGCGCATTTCTCGATCGCCGATTACCACGCGTATCGCGCCCCGCACGACACGGCCGCGCGGCCCGTCGCCGCGCCCGCCGCTTCCGCCTCCACTTCCGCCGAAGCGGCCTGAGCCAGACAAGGAGCAACCGACATGAGAGATTTCGCCAACAAGGTCGCCGCGATCACGGGCGCGGGCTCGGGCATGGGCCGCTCGCTCGCGATCCAGCTCGCGCAGGCCGGCTGCCACGTATCGCTCGCCGACAAGAACGGCGTCGGTCTGGCGGAAACCGAACGGATCGTCCGCGCGATCGCGCCGAACGTGCGCGTGTCGACGCGCGTGCTCGACGTCGGCGACCGCGACGCGATGTTCGCGTGGGCCGACGAGACCGCGCGGGAACACGGCAAGGTCAACCTGATCTTCAACAACGCGGGCGTCGCGCTGTCGAGCACGATCGAGGGGATGGAATACAGCGATCTCGAGTGGATCGTGAACATCAACTTCTGGGGCGTGGTGCACGGCACGAAGGCGTTCCTGCCGCACCTGAAAGCCTCGGGCGAAGGCCACGTGATCAACACGTCGAGCATCTTCGGGATCTTCGCGCAGCCGGGCATGAGCGGCTACAACGCGACCAAGTTCGCGGTGCGCGGCTTCACCGAATCGCTGCGCCAGGAACTCGACATGATGAAGTGCGGCGTGTCGGCCACCTGCGTGCATCCGGGCGGCATCCGCACGAACATCGCGCAATCGAGCCGCGTCGCGAAGAACATGGTCGGCTTCATCGTCGAGAGCGAACAGCAGGGCAAGGACAGCTTCGAGAAGTTCTTCATCACGACCGCCGACGACGCCGCGCGCACGATCCTTGCCGGCGTGCGCAGGAACAAGCGCCGCGTGCTGATCGGCCGCGACGCGAAGGGGGCGGACTGGATGGCGCGCATCCTGCCGGCCGCATACCAGGCGCTCGTCGTGCTCGCGACGCGCCGCGAGGCCGCGAAGGCCCGCCGCCATGCCGCGCGCGGCACGCCGGCGCCCGCCCCGCTGCACGCCACCTACAACAATGCAGGCAACCAGGGAGGAGAACAATCGTGACGACCCCCAACATGATGCCCGTGCGGCGCGACATCCGTTTCGCGCTGCCCCCCGAACGCGCACGCGACTGGCACGTGCAGGGCGTGCCGGTCACGCACTTCATGAACGCGCTGTCGCTGCTGTTCCCGGCCGGCGAACGCTTCTTCATGGATTCGGTGCGCAACTACCGCGACCGGATCGAGGACCCCGAACTGAAGAAGCAGGTGCTCGGCTTCATCGGGCAGGAAGCGATGCACACCCGCGAGCACATCGAATACAACGACCTGCTGCAGGCGTCGGGCCTGCCCGCGCACAAGCTCGACAAGCGCCTCTGGACGATCCTCGGCTGGTTCAAGAAGGTGCTGCCGCACTCGATGCAGCTCGCGATCACGATCGCGCTCGAGCACTACACGGCGATCCTCGCGAACCAGCTGCTGTCGGGTCACGAGCACCGCATCGACGGATCGGTGGAAGGCTACCAGCAGATGTGGATGTGGCACGCGATGGAGGAAACCGAGCACAAGGCGGTGTCGTACGACGTATGGACCACCGTGATGAAGCCGGGTCTCGGCAGCTACCTGCTGCGCACGGGCACGATGCTGACGACGACCGTGTTCTTCTGGCTGATCGTGTTCGACTTCCACGTGCGCCTGATGCGCGCGCACCGTCGCGAACACGGCCGGTTCGGCGGCATGTGGCGCCTCGTGAAGTACCTGTACGGCCCGAAGCACGGGGTGTTCCCGAGCATCGCGCGCGAATGGCTCGACTACTTCCGCCCGGGCTTCCACCCGTGGGATCACGACAACCACCAGTACCTGCAGGGGCTCGACACGCTGCTCGCGAACATCGACGCGACCAACGCGCGCTATGCGGCGCAGGCGGCCCCGCGCCGCGTGCCGCTGCACCCGGTTGCGCAGGCATGACGCCATGACGCGCCCCCACGCGATGCTGACCGTCCCGTCCGGCGACGTGAAACTCGCCGTCTACGTCAGCGGGCCGCGTCGCGCGCCGCCGCTGATCCTCGTGCACGGCTACCCCGATTCGGCGGCCGTGTGGGCGCCGATCCGCGCGCGGCTCGCGAAGCGCTACCGCGTGATCGCCTACGACGTGCGCGGCGCCGGCGCGTCCGACGCGCCGCGCCGCCGCGCCGACTACACGCTCGCGCGCCTCGCCGACGACCTGAAGGCGGTGGCCGACGCGACCTGCGGCGACCAGCCGTTCCACCTCGTCGGCCACGACTGGGGCTCGATCCAGTGCTGGGAGGCCGTGACCGACCCCGCGTTCCGCGGCCGGATCGCGTCGTACACGTCGATCTCCGGCCCGTGCCTCGATCACGTGTTTCGCGCGAAGATGCGGCTCAGGCAGAGCCTGAAGTCGTGGTACATCGCGTTCTTCCACCTGCCGCTCGTGCCGTCGCTGGTGTGGCGGCTCGGCGGCGCGGCCTTGTGGCCGCGCTGGCTGCAGCTCACCGAACGCGTGCGCGCCGAGCGCGATCCCGTACAACTGAAGAATGCGCTGAACGGCATGCAGCTCTACCGCGCGAACTTCCTCGCGCGGGCGCGCAAGCCGCGCGAGCGATACGCGCAGGCGCCGGTGCAGTTGCTGGTGCCGGTGCACGATCGCTACGTGACGCCCGAGATGTCGGTCGACCTCGACCGCTGGCTCGGCGAGCACGTGCGCGAGGAAATCGACGGCACGCACTGGATCGTGCTGCGCCACCCCGACCTGATCGCGGCGCGGATCGACCGCTTCGCGTCCGCGCACGCGCGGCCGGCCGCCGCCCCCGCCGCGGCCCGGGTTCAGCCTTCCGTCGGCGCGGGCAGGCGTCTGAACAGCGTCTCGTAATCGACGACGAGCCCGTCGTCGTCGATATCCATCTCGGCCGTGAAATCGCGGAAGATCCCTTCGTAGCGGTAGCGCCGGCCCGGCTCGATGCACGTGTAGGCCTGCCTGACCGGCGCGACCTTCAGGTCCGGCGTCGAGATGTACACGACGTCGATCGGCCGCCGCTCCCCGCGCGCGAGCCCGAGGCGGCCGATCGGCAGCGAATTCGTGAACGGCGTCGCCGCGATGTCGATGTCGATGCAGCCGTCGAGCTCCGGCAGCGCGAGGCCCGCGCCGTCGCGCCAGTGGCCGGCGCCGTCGCCGCGCAGTTCGAGCGTGCCGCCGCCCATCACCTTGAGCACCGCACGCGTCACGCGCCAGTGCGGATCGCACTCGACGCGATACGCGAGCCCGTATCCGCGGCCGTATCGCTGGCCGACCACCGCGCTTTCGACGACGATCCCGTCGCCGCTCCGGTCGAACGTCAGATGTTCGACTCCGTCGCCCTCGAGCGACGCCCACCGCACTTCACGCATCGTTTCGTCTCCTGGTTGCCCCGATGCGGGGCATCGTCGCACAGATTGCCGAACGAAACGGCTGGCCGGCGCACACTGGCGCGAAAAGACCGGCGCCTGGCCGATTTGCGGATCGAACCGGCCAGGCGCCGGCAACGCCGACGCGGCCGCCCGCATCAGCATGCCCCCATCCGGCGCACCGGAGACAAATCCCGACTATCCAGGATTCCCTATTCCGGTGCATGGTTTTGTGTCCTATGCTCGCGGCTCGTCCTGTTTCGTCGCCGCCATGCCTACCGCCCGCTCCGCCCCGCCGTCCGTCGACCTGCGCATCCTGCTGCGCGGCCTCGGGCAGATCGTCCTGCAGGCGAATGTGCTCACCGGCGCGCTGCTGCTCGCCGCGCTGGCGCTGACCGACCTGCGGCTCGCGAGCGCGGCGCTGGTCGGCTCCGCCGCCGCCAGCATGACCGCCGTGCTGACCGGCGCCGAACGCCGCGACGTCGAACAGGGGTTGCACGGCTTCAACGGCGCGCTCGCCGCGCTGATCGTCGTGCTGTACGCGCCCGCCGCGCTCACCGCCGTCGTGCTGGTCGTGCCGGCCGCGATCGGCGCGGCTCTGGTGCAGCGCGCGATGCGGGGGCCGCTCGCCCGCTGGCGCCAATGCCCGTATTCGAGCCCCTGCCTCGCCGTCACCGCGCTGTGGCTGCCGTTTGTCGCGCTGCAGCATGCCGGCGGCGTGACGGCCGGGCCCGAGCTGACGCCGGCTGCCGCGGCCGACGCGCTGCTGTCGGGCGTCGCGCAGACCACCTTCGCGCAAGGCGCATGGGCCGGCGCGCTGATCGTCGCGGGCATCGCCGCCGCATCGCGCCGCGCGGCCGCGATCGCGCTTGGCGGCGCGCTCGTGTCGACCGTGCTGCTGGTCGCGCTCGGCGCGAACGACCCGTCGTTCGCCGGCGGGCTGCTCGGCTTCAACGGCGCGCTCGCCGCACTCGCGCTGAGTGCGCGCGGCCCGCGCGCGGCGTTCACGGCCGCCGCGCTCGCCGCCCTGATCCAGTGGCTCGCGACGCGCGCGGGCATCCCCGCGTTCACGGCCCCGTTCGCGCTCGCGTCGTGGCTAACCGTCGCCGTCGCGCGCCGCTTCACCCTCGGAGAACCCGATGTCGTCATTCGCACACCGTCCTGACACCGTGAAACCCGGCGGCCCGGTCTCGGACGCCGAGCGCCGGCTGCGCGTCGATCTCGCCGCCGCCTATCGGCTCGTCGCGCTGAACGGCTGGGACGACCTGATCTACACGCACCTCTCCGCGACCGTGCCCGGCGAGCCCGGCCACTTCCTGATCAACCCGTTCGGCCTCGCGTTCGACGAGGTCCGCGCATCGAACCTCGTGAAGATCGACCTGGCCGGCAACCGCATCGGCGACGGCGACCATGCGGTGAACGTGACGGGCTTCGCGCTGCACGCGGCCGTTCACGCCGCCCGCGCCGACGCCGTGTGCGTGATGCATCTGCACAATACCGCCGGCATCGCCGTGTCGATCCAGCGCGACGGCTTGCTGCCCGCGTCGCAGCACGCGCTGCGGTTTCACGGCGACCTCGCGTACCACGACTACGAAGCGCTCGCGTTCTCGCCGGCCGAAGGCGCGCGGCTGACGGCGAGCCTCGGCGCGCAATCCGCGATGCTGCTGCGCAACCACGGTACGCTGACGGTCGGCCGCACCGTGGCCGAAGCCTATGTGCTGATGGATACGCTGATCAAGGCGTGCGACATCCAGATCCGCGCGCAGGCAGGCGGCGGGCCCCTCGTGCTGCCCGAGCCCGCCGTCGCGCGGCGCACGGCCGAACAACTGCGCGACGGCGGCGCGATCGAAGGCGAACTGGAATGGCCGGCGCTGCTGCGCCGGCTCGACCGGCTCGATCCGTCCTATCGCGACTGACGCCGCGATCCACCTCCCGCCGAATCGTTCAACCCCAACCGGAGCATTACCATGCCGACTTTCAATATCCAGCTGTTCGAAGGCCGCACCGTCGACCAGAAGCGCGCCTTCGTCGAGGCCATCACGCGCGTCACGTGCGAGACGCTCGGCTGCGCGCCGGGCTCGGTCGACATCATTCTCACCGACGTAAAGAAGGAGAACTGGGCGACGGCCGGCAAGCTGTGGAGCGACGAGCGCTGAACGCCCCGGGCGGCGTCGCCGCGACGCTGCCGGCCCTGCGCCGGGGCATGCGCCGCGGCGCCCGCGACAGGCGCCGCATACGGGCTCGCCGTGCCGCCCTCGTGGTGCCCCGCACATCGCTTTGTCGCGCAATCGGCGCATAATGCCCGACAGACGCAGCAGCCGATGGCCACCCGACGAGGAGACCGCCATGGAAGCGAAGAACGAGGAAGTCGTCGCACACCTGCTCTCCGACGTCGTCGAATTCGCACGCGGGCGTCTGCCCGAAACCACGTTCCGGATCGTCGAACCGTTCCTGCGTCACTACTACGATTTCGTCGACGCCGACGATCTGCAGGACCGCAGCATCGCCGATCTCTACGGCGCCGCGATGGCGCACTGGCAAACCGCCCAGAAATTCGTCCCCGGCAGCGAACGGCTGCGCGTGTACAACCCGATCCTCGAACAGCACGGCTGGCACTCCGACCATACGGTGATCGAGATCGTCAACGACGACATGCCGTTCCTCGTCGACTCGGTGACGATGGCCGTCAACCGTCTCGGGCTCGCGCTGCATTCGGCGCTGCACCCGGTGTTCCGCATCTGGCGCGGCGCGGGCGGCGGCATCGAGCGCGTCGACGCGGGCGGCGCGACGCCCGGCGACGGCCAGTCGCGGCTTGCCTCGTTCATCCATTTCGAAGTCGACCGCTGCGGCGACGCCGCGCTGCTCGACACGCTGCGCGACGACATCGCGCGCGTGCTCGGCGACGTGCGCGCCTCGGTGGAAGACTGGCCGGGCATCGTCGAGATCGCCCGCGCGACGATCAAGGAGATGAAGGCGCGCGAATCGAGCGCGGAAGACCTCGAGGCGCGCGCGTTCCTCGAATGGATGACCGCCGATCACTTCACGTTCCTCGGCCAGCGCGACTACGCGCTGGTATCGGACGGCACGGGCTTCGGCCTGCGCGGCATCGAGGGCTCGGGCCTCGGCATCCTGCGCGAATCGCTGCGCACGTCGGGCGCGCCCGACGTCACGCCGCTGCCGCCGGCCGCCGCCGCCATCATCACCGGCGCGTGGCCGATCTTCCTGACCAAGGCGAATTCGCGCGCGACCGTGCACCGGCCCGGCTACCTCGACTACGTCGGCGTGAAACTCGTCGGCGCGGACGGCAAGGTCACCGGCGAGCGCCGCTTCATCGGGCTCTACACGTCGACGGCCTATTTCGGCTCGTATGCGGATATCCCGATCGTGCGCCGCAAATGCGCGAACATCGTGCAGCGCGCGGGCTTCCTGCCGAAGGGGCATCTCGGCAAGTCGCTCGTGACGGTGCTCGAAACCTATCCGCGCGACGAGCTGTTCCAGGCCGACGAAGACCAGCTCTACGACATCGCGCTCGGCATCCTGCGGCTGCAGGAACACCAGCGCACCCGGCTGTTCGTGCGGCGCGACCGGTTCGACCGCTTCGTGTCGTGCCTCGTGTTCGTGCCGCGCGACAAGTACAACACCGACCTGCGCCGGCGCATCGCGAAGCTGCTGGTCGACGCGTACAACGGCGTGAACGTCGAATTCACGCCGCTGCTGTCGGAATCGGCGATCGCGCGCATTCATTTCGTGGTCCATGCGGAACCGGGCACGATGCCCGACGTCGACACGCGCGAGCTCGAAACGCGGCTCGTGCAGGTGACGCGCCGCTGGCAGGACGATCTCGCCGGCGCGCTGCTCGACACCTTCGGCGAGGAGCAGGGCAACCGCCTGCTGCAGCGCTACGCCGACTCGTTCCCGGCCGGCTATCGCGACGACTATCCGGCGCGCACCGCCGTGCGCGACATCGAGCTGATCGAGCGCGTGAAGGCGTCGGGCCAGCTCGCGATGAACCTGTACCGGCCGATCGAGGCCGAGCCCCGCGCATTCCGCTTCAAGGTGTATCGCGCGGGCGACCCGATCGCGCTGTCGCGCAGCCTGCCGATGCTCGAACACCTCGGCGTGCGCGTCGACGAGGAGCGGCCCTACCGGATCCAGACGCAGGACGCCACCCATGCGTGGGTGCACGACTTCGGCCTCGAACTCGCCGACGATACCGAATTCGACATCGAGCGCGTGAAGGACCTGTTCGAGGATGCGTTCGACCGGATCTGGAGCGGCCGGATCGAGAACGACGACTTCAACCGGCTCGTGCTGCGCGCGCAGCTGAGCGCGCGCGAAGTGACGATCCTGCGCGCCTATGCGAAGTATCTGCGGCAGGTCGGCTCGACCTTCAGCGACGCGTATATCGAACGTGCGCTGACCGGCAACCCGGCGATCGCGCGGCAGCTCGTCGCGCTGTTCCTGCTGCGCTTCGACCCGGCCACCGGCGACACGCGCGACGTGCAGGCCGAGCGGCTGCTGAAGGCCATCGAGGGCGCGCTCGACCAGGTGCCGAACCTCGACGAGGACCGCATCCTGCGGCAGTTCCTCGGCGTGATCAGCGCGACCGAGCGCACGAACTACTTCCTGCTCGATGCGAACGGCGAATCGAAGCCCTACCTGTCGTTCAAGTTCGACCCGGCGAAAGTGCCGGGCCTGCCCGAACCGAAGCCGATGTTCGAGATCTGGGTGTACTCGCCGCGCGTCGAGGGCGTGCACCTGCGCGGCGGGCGCGTCGCACGCGGCGGCCTGCGCTGGTCGGACCGGCGCGAGGATTTCCGCACCGAGGTGCTCGGGCTGATGAAGGCGCAGATGGTAAAGAACGTCGTGATCGTGCCGGTCGGCTCGAAAGGCGGCTTCGTCGTGAAGAACCCGCCGCCGCCGAGCGATCGCGAAGCGTGGATGCGCGAAGGCATCGCGTGCTACCAGACCTTCCTGCGCGGCCTGCTCGACCTGACCGACAACCTGGCCGGCAGCACGATCGTGCCGCCGCCCGGCGTGGTCCGCCACGACCCCGACGATCCGTACCTGGTCGTCGCCGCCGACAAGGGCACGGCCACCTTCTCCGACTACGCGAACGCGATCTCGCGCGAATACGGCTTCTGGCTCGACGACGCGTTCGCGTCCGGCGGCTCGGTCGGCTACGACCACAAGAAGATGGCGATCACCGCGCGCGGCGCGTGGGAATCGGTGAAGCGGCACTTCCGCGAAATGGGCATCGATACGCAGACGACCGATTTCACCGTGGTCGGCGTCGGCGACATGTCGGGCGACGTGTTCGGCAACGGCATGCTGCTGTCGCCGCATATCCGGCTCGTCGCCGCGTTCGATCACCGGCACGTGTTCCTCGATCCGAACCCCGATCCCGCGACGAGCTTCGCGGAGCGCGAGCGCCTGTTCGCGCTCGAACGCTCGAGCTGGGCCGACTACGATCCGGCCGCGATCTCGGCGGGCGGCGGCGTGTATCCGCGCACCGCGAAGACGATTCCGCTGTCGCCGGCCGTGCAGGCCGCGCTCGGCATCGACGCGCATGCGCTGCCGCCGACCGAGCTGATCCGCGCGATCCTGCAGGCGCCGGTCGACCTGCTGTACAACGGCGGCATCGGCACCTACGTGAAGGCCGCGCGCGAAACCCACCTGCAGGTCGGCGACCGCGCGAACGACGCGGTGCGCGTAAACGGCGCGGAGCTGCGCTGCAAGGTCGTCGGCGAAGGCGGCAACCTGGGCTGCACGCAGTTCGGCCGCATCGAGTTCGCGCAGCGCGGCGGCCGCATCAACACCGACGCGATCGACAACTCGGCGGGCGTCGATTGTTCGGATCACGAAGTCAACATCAAGATCCTGCTCGGGCTCGTCGTCTCCGACGGCGAGATGACCGAAAAGCAGCGCAACGCGCTGCTCGCGGAGATGACCGACGAAGTCGGGCTGCTCGTGCTGCGCGACAACTACTACCAGACGCAGGCGCTGTCGATCGCCGGCCGCCATTCGGTCGCGCTGCTCGATACCGAGGCGCGCCTGATGCGCTGGCTCGAACGCGCGGGCCGCCTGAACCGCGTGATCGAATTCCTGCCGACCGACGACGAGCTGGCCGAGCGCCAGGCCGCGAAGCTTGGCCTCACGTCGCCGGAACGCGCGGTGCTGCTCGCGTACAGCAAGATGTGGCTGTACGACGCGCTGCTCGAATCCGACGTGCCGGAGGATCCGCTGGTGGCCGCGATGCTCGTCGACTACTTCCCGACGCCGCTGCAGCAGCGCTTCAGCGAACCGATGCGCCGCCATCCGCTGCGCCGCGAGATACTCGCGACGCACCTGACCAACGCGCTCGTGAACCGCGTCGGCTGCGCGTTCGTGCACCGGCTGATGGAGGAGACCGATGCGCGACCGGGCGACATCGTGCGCGCCTGCATCATGGCGCGCGACGTGTTCGACCTCGATGCGGTGTGGCGCGACATCGACGCGCTCGACAACCGCGTCGCCGACGACGTGCAGGCGCGCATGTTCGTCGACGTCGCCCAACTGCTGGAGCGCGCGGCGCTGTGGTTCCTGCGGCACCTGCAATCCGGCGCGGCGGCCGACGGCGGCGTCGCCGGGCTGATCGCGCGCTGCCGCGAAGCGGCGCAGCGGCTCGCGCCGCAACTGCCGTCGCTGCTGCCGGCCGACGATCTCGACGCGCTGTCCGGGCGGCAGCGCGTGCTGGTCGACGCCGGCGTCGACGGCGCGCTCGCGCTGCGCGTCGCGAGCGGCGACCTCTCGGCCGCGCTGCTCGACATCGCCGAGGTGGCCGCGACCTGCAACCGCAGCCTCGAACTCGTCGCCGGCGTGTATTTCTCGCTCGGCACGCTGCTCAATTACGGATGGATCGGCGAACGCGCGGCGACGCTGCCCACGCCCACGCACTGGGACATGCTGGCGCGCGCGGCCGCGCTCGCCGAAGTCGCGCGCCTGAAGCGCACGCTCACGACGAGCGCGCTCGCGGAATCGCCGGATTCGACGGCGCCGGACCCGATCGTCGGCGCGTGGCGCGCGCGCCGCGAAACCGCGCTGGACCGCTACGCGCACCTGCTCGCGGACCTGCGCGCATCGGGCGGCGCAAGCCTCGCGGTGCTGCTGGTGGTCGTGCGGGAAATGGCCGTGCTCGAACGCGCGTGACGGCGACGGTTCGGACCGCCGCGGCCGGCGGCGCTTCCGCGTGGTTCGGCGGTCGCAGGCCGTTGGTGCGATCGGCGAAATAGCGGCGCGTCAGTTCGCGCCGCCGGCGCCTGCCCGGCTTGCGCGAAGCCGCACCTCGCGCGCAAGCGCCACGACCGCTTCGCGCCGACATCCATCGGCGTCAACCGCAACCGGTCGGGCATGCCGAAGCCGCACTCGATCGGGCCGCGCCGCTTGCATGCCTGTGGCGCGAGCGGATCGACTTCGAAGACGGTCATGCACAACGCCAAGCCGGGCCGGCACGGCGTGAAGCTGCACCGCCCGCGCGCGGGCCGTGCTCCACCGTCGCGCGTACGTCCGCGCTAGGTCGCGGCGCGCGCGGCCAGCCGCGCAAACAGCGCGTCGAGGTCGAATCCCGTCGTGTCGACGCCGATCGTATCGCGCAGGCACGCGCCCCACGCGGCCGCATCGTCGAACGTGACGGCGCGCCCGGCGCCCGTCGCATCGCGAATCGTCAGCGTGGTGTTGCGCAACGCGGCGCGGCCGTCGGGCAGCACGCGGCACGCGATCAGGTTGTGCAGGAAGATCGATTGGGGATACGTCGACGTGAACCAGTTCGCGGCGTCGTAATCGATCCATTCGGCCCGCTTCGGCTGGAAGCGGTAGGTGGTCTGCCAGCCGTCGGGCGTCTCGAGCTGCACGTCGAATTCGCCGTCGACCGGCGCGGCGGCGATGCGGAACGTGCCGTGCGGCGTCGCTTGCGGCTCGTCCGGCACGAAACGCAGCGGCGCGGTCAGCGTCGCGCTGCCGAAGCCGATGTCCGCGAGCCACGCCGCGCCGTCGAGGTCGACCCGCAGCAGCATGTGCGTATGCGCGGACGTCGCTTCCGGCGGCAGCATCCAGCGCACGCGCGCGATCAGCGGCGTCACGCGAAAGCCGATCGTCGTGAGCGCGGCGTAGAACAGCTTGTTGAGTTCGAAACAATAGCCGCCGCGGCGATGCGCGAGCACCTTGTCGACGATCGCGGGCAGGTCGAGCGCGACGCGCGCACCGGTCAGCGGGTTGAGGTTTTCGAACGGAATCGCCTGCGGGTGCAGCAGATGCAGCCGGCGCAGCACGTCGAGCGTGGGCTCGGCCGGGCCGTCGTAGCCGATGCGGGAGAAATAGCGCGAGAGGTCGAACGAGTCAGTCATGAACCTGCACCGAAATAAGGGACACGCCACGATAGCATCGCGCGCCGCCCCCATGTTGCACGGGGTGAAGGTTGGGCGTCGCGCGCGATGCCGGCGGCCCGCCGCGCACGGCCTCGCGTGACGTTACGGCAGCAGCTTCAGCGCGGACGACGCGACCGACGGCACCGGAATACCCTGGCTCGTCGCGAACTGCACGGCCTGACTGAGCGTCGTCGCGAGCGACTGCAACTGGCCCGGCGCGCTTTGCGCGATATACGACGCGGCCTGCACGTTCTGCGCCGTCAGGCCCGACTGCAGCAGCGACGCCGCGCGGGCCGAGCCGAGCTCGCCGAGCCCCGGCTGCAGTTGCGAATACTGCGTGAGCCCCTGCCCGAGCGACGCGAGGCCGTCGCTGAACGCCTGCCGGTCGATCGGGCCGTGGGTCGCCCCGCCGCTCGCGAACGCCTGGCCGAGCGCCTGCGACACCGATTGCTGCGCGCCGCCCATCTGCGACAGCGCCGCCGGCGTCAGCGCGGCGCCGCCGCCGAGCTCGCTCTCGGCCTGCTGCGCCTGCCCGGCGGCGCCGGTGAGCCCCATCGCCGACGCGAGCGACGACTGGCCGGCCAGCACCTGGCGGTTCGCGCCGACGTACGCCTGCAGCAGTTGCGCGACGCCGCCCTGCCCGGACGCCGCCTGCTGCTGCCCGCCGTCGAGCAGCGCCGCGCCGACCGAGCGCAGGTCGAACTGCGCGTGCGCGGCGCCGCTCGCCAGGAGGCCGAGCGCGATGCCTGCCGAGGCCAGGTACCGGCCCGTCGCGCGAATCTGCTTCATGTGTTTCCCTCGTGCCCGATTGATTGAGGCAGATATTGTCGAAGCGCGTCGCGCGCCGCGGCAACGACTGAAACACATCGAAACGAAATCGCGCCTCGCGGCCGCTTGCCATTCGGCGGCCGGCGGGCGCGGGCGGGCGGATTCGGTCATGCATGCGCGGCGATATGCCGAAATCCGCCCGAATTCGTTCCCAAACAGCATCAATCTCGACGGACACAGGCCCACGCAGTACAGCTCGGCCGGAAATCACCGCCGGCCGTCGCGCGCCGTGTCCGTGTCCGTGTCCGTGTCCGTGTCCGTGTCCGTGTCCGTGTCCGTGTCCGTGTCCGGGACCGGGGCCGGGTCAGATGTCCGGGTCAGGCGTCACGCGGCCATCCAGGCCGGCAGCCGTCGGCCAGCCGGCCCGACCGCCTGCTCGTAGCCGTGCGCGAGCTGCAGCACCGCGAGATCGGCGCGCGGACGCCCGATCAGCTGCATCCCCATCGGCAGCCCCGCCTCGTTGAAGCCGACCGGCACGCTGACCACCGGGCAGCCGGCCAGCGTCCACGGCACGACCGTTTCCATCCAGCGGTGGTAGGTGTCCATCGTGCGGCCCGCGATCGCCTGCGGCCAACGCTGGTCGACGTCGAACGGAAACACCTGCGCGGTCGGCGCCGCGATGAAATCGTAACGGTCGAAGAAGCTCAGCACGGCCTGATACCACGCGGTGCGCTCGACGCTCGCGTCGAACACCGCCGCGCCCTGCAGCGCGAGCAGCCCTTCGACCTCGTAGATCGCCTCGGGCTTCAGCAGCGCACGGCGCGCCGGGTCGCGATAGTGGGCGAGCAACCCGCCGCCGGACAGCAGATGGCGGTGCGTGAGCCACAGCCGCCAGATCCGGTCTGGTGCGAACGCCGGCAGCGCGGCCTCGACGTCGCAGCCTGTCTCGCGCAGCGTCGCCAGCCCCTGCTCGCACAGCGCCAGCACGCCGGGCTCGGTCGCGAGATAGCCGTTCCAGTCGCCGACCCAGGCGATGCGCTTGTCGCGCAAATCGGCGTCGAGCGGCTGCGCGAACACGCCAGGATCCTCCGCGAGCGACAGCGGATCGTTGCGGTCATGCCCGGCCTGGATCGCGAGCAGTTGCGCGACGTCGCCGACCGTGCGGCCCATCGGCCCCTCGATGCCGAGCTGCTGGACGAACACGTCGACGCCCGGCCAGCGCGGCACGCGGCCCTGCGACGGGCGGAAGCCGTAGATGTTGCAGAACGCGGCCGGATTGCGCAGCGAGCCGCCGAAATCGCTGCCGTCCGCCACCGGCAGCATCCGCGACGCGAGCGCCGCCGCCGTGCCGCCGCTGCTGCCGCCCGCGCTTTTCGTCAGGTCGTACGGGTTGCGCGTCGCACCATATACCTCGTTGAACGTATGCGAACCGAGCCCGAACTCCGGCGTATTGGTCTTGCCGATGAAGATCGCGCCGGCCGCGCGCATCCGCGCGACGCCCACGGAATCGGCCTGCGGCACGTTCTCGCGAAAGATCGGCGAACCGTAGGTCGTGCGCAGCCCCTTCGTCATCGCCAGATCCTTGGGCGCCTGCGGCATCCCGTGCATCCAGCCGTGATACTCGCCGCGCGCCAGCGCGGCATCCTTTTCCGCGGCTTCGGCCAGCAGCGCCTCCCGCTCGCGCAGCGCGACGATCGCGTTGACCGCGCCGTTCACGCGCTCGATGTGGTCGAGATACGCGCGCATCGTCTCGACGCACGACACCGCCTTGCCGCGGATCGCCGCCGCGAGCTCGCCGGCCGACAGGCGCACGATCGGATCGACGGAAATGGAAGCGGGAGCGAGAAACTGCGGGGCGCCGTGCGGCATGCGAGGTCTCCTGGAGGCGAAATGGAATGGCGGGCCGCGTGGCGGCGGCCGCTCCCGAACCGCCCCGGAGCGGCCGCGCCGCGACCGACGCTCTACTCTACGCGACGCCGGATCGGCGACCTCCGATATTTTCCGTCGCGATTCATTGCGGAACCGACTGAATCGGCGCGAGGCGCGCCGGGCCGTTCGCGCCCTCCGCCCGGTCGATGAAATCGTTTATGCGCATAAACTTAAATTTCTTATATTTCAAACAGGCGTGTCATGCGGCGGCGCCCGTTAACAACATTTTTACGCGGCCGCCCGATCTCTTTAGGTCGGGCGCGCCGGCCGCGCGCTACGCTGGAAGCATATCGTTCCCTGGACAACATTCATGCTCAAGCTGCTGGTTCCGGTCGGTCACTCGCCCCGCTCGCTCCAGGCCGTTCGCCACGCGACGTTCCTGTATCGCGAACGCTGCGCGTCGGAAATCGTGCTGATCAACGTACAGGCGCCGCTCGAGTCGACGCGGCTCGAGGCCTATCATCCGCTGTCGCGGCTGCGCTCGATCGAGGAGAAGTTTGCGTCCGACGATCTGACCATGGCCGAGCGGATCCTGCGGGAAGCCGGCGTCAAGTACAGCGTCGTGATGAAGGTGGGCCCGGTGGCCGATACGATCGCGGCCGTGGCCGCGGAGACGGGATGCGACGAAATCGTGGTGGTCGCGCCGAGGCACGATCCGCTGCACGCGCTGATGTCGCTGTTCCGTCGCAGCGTGATGGACCGGCTGGTGCGGATCTCGAATGTGCCGGTAACGGCCGTGCAATGACGGGAATGACCGGCTGCCGCGCGGCGGCAGCCCGCCGCTGACGGACCCGAGGCAGGCCCCGGATCGGCGCTGGCGACGGCACCCGACGGCGCGCCACATGTGCGCGGTGCCGTTCGCACGCGCACCGGCGGCGGCTGCGACGCCTACTTGACGGCCTTGCGCCAGAACACGAAATACGCGGCCGCGGACGACGCAACCAGCAGGATGGCCCACATCGGGGCGAGACTGATCAGAACCGAAGAGACGTTAAGCATTTGGATTCCTCACTATTTCGATAGCGATATTCAACGCACACCTGCTTGCCGGAACCGATGCGTTCTTCCGCGTTCCCGTTCCGTCAAATCATGCATTCATGCTATCGCCCCGAGCGGCCCCGCGACCGCCCGGCCCCGCCCGGACCCTGACATTCGTCAACCTCGCGTGAATCGCCCGCCTGCCGCGCCGAAAACCGCCGCGCGATCGTCGCACCGCGCATCCGGTTGCGGGCGCCGAACGCCTTGAAACCGCCGGCCGCCCGCCTGAAGAGCGCCCGCCCCTTTCGCTCGCGATTCGCCAAAAAAACGGGACAGGATCACCCTGCCCGGCCCCGTTTCAGCAGACGTTTACCGGGGGAACCCCCAAGTGCCACGTCGAACGTGTCCGCGTTACGCTTGAGCGACGAGGAGACGAACCATGAGACGAGCCGTACATATCGCTGTTTTCGCGCTGCTGGCCTATCTCATCGCGGATCGCGCGATCCTGCATGCGCAGGGGCATGACGCGAGCCCGCTGGCCTGCGAACAGGGCGCCGCGCAGGTGAAGGCCGACGCGCTCGGCCGCGGTTTCGGCGACGCAGCCGCCGGCAGCCAGAGCGAGGCATTCATGTCGGGTTGCCTCGTGACGGGGCGCGGCAACCAGGAGGTCGCGCTGGCGAACCGCTGACGCGCGTCCGGCGGCGCGTCGCTCGGGTTCGGGCCGAACCGGCCGAACCGGAGCCGCACCCCTCCACGTCAATCCCCGCTGTTCACCGTCATTTTCTCGATCGACGTCGCGACCGATGTGACGGCCCGCACGCCGTTCACGGTGAACGTCTGTTCGCGATCGGTGTCGCTGCCGGGCACGCGCATCGATATCTGCGCGAACAGGCCGTCCTTGCCGTATCCGCCGAACCAGTCGATCAGCCGGCCGATGTAGCACGTGCCGCCGACCCGGACCGGCATGTCGCCGACAATCTCGAACGTGTAGTGACCGGGCCCGTAGCTCATGTACTCGCTGCGATCGTCGCCCTGCACCGAAGCCGGAATCGGACACAGCGGCGTGTCGGAGCCGGCATCGCGCGCGGTGCTGTCGCTCACGTCGCGCAGCGCCCGTTCGAGGGCCGCGTGCAGCGTGCGGTCGAGCGTCGTCGCAGCGGCCTTGCCGTCGTCGCGCTGCTCGATCGGCACCGACAGCCGGTAGCGATAGTGGACCGTCAGCTTCGGCACCCGGTCGACGACGGTAAACGGCCGCAGCAGGTAATACTCGTCCACGCCGTAGTGGCTGTCGCGATACAGCGCATAGACGCGCCCGCGCAGTCGCACCCAATCGGCCGCCTGATTCGCTCCGCGGCCGTTCGTCGTGTACAGGTTGCGATCGAGCGCCTCGTTCGAGCTGGCGGGCACCTCGAACCGGCCACCGTTGCGCCGCCATACGTCGACCGACGACCACAGGCCGGTCCCCTCCGCCGCGGATTCGACGACGAGGTCGCGCTGCCCGTCGCCGTCGAGGTCGATCAGCGTGTAGAACGCGCGCGTCGTGGTGTCGCCGGCGTCGATGTGCGACGCGTGCAACGCCTTCCATTCGTCGACCGTCACGTCGCGGGGCCGGGCCGTCGGAAACGCCGCGTCCTGCCCGTCGTCGGACGCGCTGGAGAACTGCGCGACCGCCGTCCTGACCCGCAGCCGCTCGATGACCTGCTCGACCGGCGAGACCGGATCCGTCCGGCGCGCCTGCTCGACGAGCGCACGCAAATCGTCGAGCGCGGCCCGGTCCTCGGCGTCGGGGCGGTACGCGAACACCGCCACCAGCCGTGTCTGCAGATCGCCGATCCGCGACCGATAATGCTGTTCGATACAGCCTCGATCCGCGCCGCACTGGTCGCGAGCCTTCAGCCAGCCGAGCTGTTCGGTGCGCAACGCGGCGCGCGGCCCCTGCGGCAACGCATCGGACAGTTTCCGGTAGAAGGCCGACAGTCTGCCGTCATCCAGGTGCAGGTCGCTCGACGCGCACACGGCCTGTTCCGTCGGGCTGCCCGCGTGCGCGCAGTCGAGCCCCGCAGCGGGGGTACGGGATGCAACGGCGAGCAGCACGGGCAACAACGCGCGCCGGAACGGCGCTTCAATGCGGAAGGTCATGGATCGGTCTCGACGGTCGACGCGGGCTCTGCGGACGAGGCGCGGGCGGCCTCCCGCGCCGGATTGTCCACCAATTGACCGGCCAGCGAAACAGCCGGCCGCGGTCGTCGCGCGCGAGCGACAGCCTGGGCGATTTCCGCTACAGTGGCTTGCCCGCCATCGGGCCGCCGCGACGACTCGCCGCCGCATCGACAACGAAAGCCAATCGACAGATGAGCCACCCGAACACCGCGTTGATCCAGCGCTTCTACACGGCATTCCAGCAGCGCGACGTCGACGCGATGCTCGCCTGCTATGCCGACGACATCGTGTTCAGCGATCCCGCGTTCGGCGAGTTGCGCGGCGAACACGCACGCGACATGTGGCGCATGCTGGTGGCGCGCGCGCAGGAGTTTTCACTGACGTTCGGCGACGTCGACGCAGATCAACGGGCCGGGCGCGCCGAATGGATCGCCCACTACCGGTTCAGCCCGACCGGCCGCATGGTCGTCAACCGGATCGACGCGCGTTTCCGGTTTCTCGACGGCCGCATCGTCGAGCATCGCGACAGCTTCGACCTGTGGCGCTGGTCGCGTCAGGCGCTCGGGCTGAAAGGCGCGCTGCTCGGCTGGACGCCGTTCGTGCAACGCGCGATCCGCGCGCAGGCGCGCAGGAATCTCGACGCGTATCGGGCCAAACGACGCTAGCGCACGCGCCGCGCGCGGCTGCATCGCCGCACCGGCCATGCCGGACGGACGCCATCGCCTGCGGCATGCCGCCCGGGATCGATCGCACCCGCTTCCCCACCCGAATTTGACAGCCCTCCGTCGCAACCTTGCCCGGCCGGCAAGGGCTCCCGGGCGCGCGGGCGCACCACGCCCGCACCCGCCGCCGCCTCGTCCGGCCATCCGTCGCCGCATCGCCCGCCTCAACTCTTATATAAGACATAAGACATTTGACGTTAAAGAGCATTGGGATTAGAATCCCGCTCAAAGCAGTGCCTGGAACAGCCCGGAGTGCCGGCAAGGCCTTCCCCTCAAACGCAATATCAGCAGGTCTCCCCATGCTTGAAAACTTTCGTGCTCACGTGGCCGCCCGCGCCGCGCTCGGTATTCCTTCCCTGCCGCTGACGGCTCAGCAGACCGCCGAACTGGTGGAACTGCTGACGAACCCGCCCGCCGGCGAAGAGCAGACGCTGCTCGACCTGATCACCCACCGCGTGCCCGCCGGCGTCGACGAAGCCGCCCGCGTGAAGGCCGGCTTCCTGGCCGCCGTCGCCAAGGGCGAGACCGTCAGCCCGCTGATCTCCCGCGCGCGCGCGACCGAGCTGCTCGGCACGATGCTCGGCGGCTACAACATCCAGCCGCTGATCGAACTGCTGTCCGACGAGGCCGTCGCGGCCGTCGCAGCCGACGCCCTGAAGAAAACCCTGCTGATGTTCGACCAGTTCCATGACGTGAAGGAACTCGCCGACAAGGGCAACGCGCACGCGAAGGCCGTGCTGCAAAGCTGGGCCGACGCCGAATGGTTCACGAGCCGTCCGGAAGTGCCGCAAAGCCTGACCATCACCGTCTTCAAGGTGACGGGCGAAACCAACACCGACGACCTGTCGCCGGCCCCGGACGCCACCACCCGCCCGGACATCCCGATGCACGCGCTGGCGATGCTGAAGAACGCGCGCCCGGGCATCACGCCGGAAGAAGACGGCAAGCGCGGCCCGGTCAAGTTCATCGAATCGCTGAAGGAAAAGGGTCACCTGGTCGCGTACGTGGGCGACGTGGTCGGCACCGGCTCCTCGCGCAAGTCGGCCACCAACTCCGTGCTGTGGTTCACCGGCGAGGACATCCCGTTCGTTCCGAACAAGCGTTTCGGCGGCGTGTGCCTCGGCGGCAAGATCGCCCCGATCTTCTACAACACGATGGAAGACGCCGGCGCGCTGCCGATCGAGCTCGACGTGTCGCAGATGGAAATGGGCGACGTGGTCGAACTGCGCCCGTATGAAGGCAAGGCGCTGAAGGACGGCAAGGTGATCGCCGACTTCCAGGTCAAGTCCGACGTGCTGTTCGACGAAGTGCGCGCCGGCGGCCGCATTCCGCTGATCATCGGCCGCGGCCTGACCGCGAAGGCGCGCGAAGCGCTGGGCCTCGCGCCGTCGACGCTGTTCCGCCTGCCGCACCAGCCGGCCGACAGCGGCAAGGGCTTCTCGCTCGCGCAGAAGATGGTCGGCCGCGCCTGCGGCCTGCCGGAAGGCCAGGGCGTCCGTCCGGGCACGTACTGCGAACCGAAGATGACCTCGGTCGGCTCGCAGGACACCACGGGCCCGATGACCCGCGACGAACTCAAGGATCTCGCCTGCCTCGGCTTCTCGGCCGATCTCGTGATGCAGTCGTTCTGCCACACCGCCGCGTATCCGAAGCCGGTCGACGTGAAGACGCACCAGACGCTGCCGAACTTCATCAGCACGCGCGGCGGCATCGCGCTGCGCCCGGGCGACGGCGTGATCCACTCGTGGCTGAACCGCATGCTGCTGCCCGACACCGTCGGCACCGGCGGCGATTCGCACACGCGCTTCCCGATCGGCATCAGCTTCCCGGCAGGCTCGGGCCTGGTCGCGTTCGCGGCCGCCACCGGCACGATGCCGCTGGACATGCCGGAATCGGTGCTGGTCCGCTTCAAGGGCAAGATGCAGCCGGGCGTCACGCTGCGCGACCTCGTCAACGCGATTCCGCTGTACGCGATCAAGCAGGGCATGCTGACGGTCGCCAAGCAAGGCAAGAAGAACATCTTCTCCGGCCGCATCCTCGAAATCGAAGGCCTGCCCGACCTGAAGGTCGAGCAAGCGTTCGAGCTGTCGGATGCATCCGCCGAACGTTCGGCCGCCGGTTGCTCGGTGCACCTGAACAAGGAACCGATCATCGAGTACCTGAACAGCAACATCACGCTGCTGAAGTGGATGATCGCGCAGGGCTACCAGGATCCGCGCAGCCTGCAGCGCCGTATCGCGGCGATGGAGCAATGGCTGGCCGACCCGCAACTGCTGTCGCCGGACGCCGACGCCGAGTACGCGGCCGTCATCGAGATCGACCTCGCCGACATCCACGAACCGATCGTCGCCTGCCCGAACGACCCGGACGACGTGAAGACGCTGTCGGACGTCGCCGGCGCCAAGATCGACGAAGTGTTCATCGGCTCGTGCATGACCAACATCGGCCACTTCCGCGCCGCGTCGAAGCTGCTCGAAGGCAAGCGCGACATCCCGGTCAAGCTGTGGGTCGCGCCGCCGACCAAGATGGACCAGAAGCAGCTGACCGAGGAAGGCCACTACGGCGTGTTCGGCACGGCCGGCGCGCGTACGGAAATGCCGGGCTGCTCGCTGTGCATGGGTAACCAGGCACAGGTTCGCGAAGGCGCGACGGTCATGTCGACGTCGACCCGCAACTTCCCGAACCGCCTGGGCAAGAACACCAACGTGTACCTCGGCTCGGCGGAGCTGGCGGCAATCTGCTCGCGTCTGGGCAAGATCCCGACCAAGGAAGAGTACATGGCCGACATGGGCGTGCTAAGCGCCAACGGCGACAAGATCTACAAGTACATGAACTTCGACCAGATCGAAGACTTCAAGGAAGTGGCCGACACCGTGCAGCTGTAAGCACGCGCATCGGGCTGCGACGGGCGGTCGACGTCGCAGCATCGCGCAATGGCGCCGCAGGCATTCAGCCGGCGGCGCCATTTTTCATGCGGCGCCGGCAGGCGGCCGCGGCCCGCTCAGTCGTACAGCGCGTAGAGCCGCTCGGCCACGTCGAACGGCAAGCCTTCGTCGTACCCTTCCGCTTCGTCGAGATCGACGTACACGCTGCCGCTCGTCGGCTGCAGCATCAGCGCCGGCACCGGCCGCACAACCGGCACGTCGGGATAGTCGTCCGGGCCCGCGCCCTCGAAGTCGTGCGGATCGAACCGGATGCCGTGATCGGCGTAATGGCCGTCGGCATAGCGCCGCTCGATTTCGCGCAGCAGCCGGAACGTGTCCAGGTGAATCGACCCGTCGCCCAGGTCGCTTTCGTTCGCGTACTGCACGTACCAGGCGGCGCCGAGATTCCAGTAGATCAGCAGCGCGGTGGCGCGATCGACCTGGCGATTGTCGAGCAGCCAGCGCAGCTCGCAGTCGTTGCCGTCGTAATTGGAGCGCGCGGCGAACCGGTGCCACTGCTCGGGCGTCGCGCCCTCGAGCCAGGTGCGGACGATATCCCACGCTTTCTGTTCGATTTCCGGATCGTCCATGGATGGTGCCCTCGTGGAATGGTGGATAGCGGGAAAGCCCCGAACGACCGGCGATTCTACCGCCGCTCGCGACGCTCACGCGCGCTCGCCGCCCGGCTCGCGGCGGATCACCAGTTCGTTGAAGCCGGTGCGCGGGTCGGGTTCGCGAGCGAAGCGATGCGCGGGCAGCAGCGCGAGCAGGATCTCGGCCGTCGTGCGCACCACGCAGCCGCTCGCGACATGGCCGCCCGACACGCGCCCGCTCCCGTCGGAAACGGCCATGTGCAGATGCGCGCCGTCGGGCGATACCGAACCGGCCAGTGTCAGGATTTCGAGATCGCAGCGCAGCTCGGTCGGCGCGTCGGCGCCGGCAACGCGCAACTGCGCGACGCTCAGGCTGCCGATGCCCTGGATCACGAATGCCGCGTTCGCGCCGAGACGACGCAACGCCGCTTCGATGGAGGCGCGCAGATCGTCGCCGGGAGACAGACGCAGGGGATGGGCTTGCATGGTCGGGCACCTGCCGATGGAGGGGGATCGACCAAGCGTACGTTCGCCTCGCGAATCCGGCAAGCCGCCCGCACCCGCTGGCACCGCGCGGTTGCGGCGGTGCCTGCACCGGCACCGGCATCAACCGGTAAAACACTCGCTCACGAACTGTGCGTCCGGCACGCCCGCCGCCGCGGCCGCTTCGCGTGCTCCCTGCACGAGCGGCGGCGGCCCGCACGCGTAGAGATCCGGCAGCGCGCCCGTCTGTGCAAGCGCCGCGCGCAACGCGTCGACCGGCGTGCCGCGATACCCCGCCCATGCCGCGCCCGGCCGCCACACGCACAGATCGACGTGCAACCGCGGCAAGTCGGCCTGCAATTGCGCGAGCGCATCGAGCATGAACAGTTCGTTTTCCTGATTGACGCCGAAGAAAAGCCGCGCGTCGACCGTCTCCTGAAACTCCGCCATGCGCCGCAGCATCGACAGGATCGGCGCGAGGCCCGTGCCGCCCGCGACGAACCAGCGCGGCCGCAGGCTGTCCGCGAAAAGCCCGAAGCCGCCCATCGGCACGCGCACGGTCAGCGGATCGCCGGGCCGCGCGCGCTCGCCCAGGTATGTCGAGAACCCGCCGTCCGGCCGCAGCCGGATCACGAATTCGAGGCGACCGTCCCAGTTGCTCGTGTTCGCGAGCGAATACGGGCGGCGCCGGCCGCTGCCGGGCACCTCCAGCTCGGCGAACTGGCCGGGCTCGAACTCCACCGCCGAGCCGAATGCGTCGTCGGGCTCGACCTGCAGCTCGACCCGCATCGTGCCGGCCGCGATCGGCTCGAGCGTCGCGATCCGCGCGGTGCGCACGGGCACCGGGTGCAGCAGCACCTTGGCTCTGTCGTACGGCGCGGCGATCCGCAGGTCGCCGCGCGGCAGGGTCCGGCACAGCAGCACCTCACCGCGCTCGCGCGGGCCCGGCGGCCGCACGCCGGCGCCGTCGTCCCGACTCTCGTACGGGCCGTCGACGACGGTCGCCCGGCACACGCCGCAACTGCCGCGCCGGCATTGCGACGGCAGCGTGATGTCCGCGTCGGCCGCCGCCGACAGCAGATCCTGCCCGGCATCGCAGCCGAAGTCGAACCGCGCGCCGTCGCGCGTCGTGATGTCGATCCGGTAGGTCATCGGTCGATCCCGTTCAGGCCGCCGGATGCGCCAGCGACTCGGCCAGGTCGGCCGCTGCGTCGCCGATCGGCCGGATGCCGAACTGCTCGACCAGCACCGCGAGCACGCCCGGCGTGACGAACGCCGGCAGCGTCGGCCCGAGCCGGATGTTGCGCAGGCCGAGCGCGAGCAGCGTCAGCAGCACGGCCGCCGCCTTTTGCTCGAACCACGAGATCACGAACGACAGCGGCAGGTCGTTCACGCGGCATTCGAGCGCATCGGCGAGCGCGGTCGCGATCCGGATCGCCGAATAGCTGTCGTTGCACTGCCCGATGTCGAGCAGGCGCGGCAGGCCGCCGATCTCGCCGAACGCGTGCCGGTTGAACCGGTACTTGTTGCAGCCGAGCGTCATCACGACCGTATCGCCGGGCGTCTGCTCCGCGAACGCGGTGTAGTAGTCGCGGCCCGGCGCCGCGCCGTCGCACCCGCCGATCAGGAAGAAATGACGGATCTGTCCGGCCCGGACCGCGTCGACGACGCGATCCGCCACGCCGAGCACCGCGTGGCGGCCGAACCCGACCGTGATCGTCTCCGCCGGCGGCGTGGCCGGGAAACCGGGCAACGCCTGCGCGGCGCGGATCAGCGTCGAGAAATCGCGATGCTCGAGATGGCGCACGCCCGGCCAGCCGACCGGCCCCGTCGTGAAGATCCGCTGCCGGTACGGCGCCAGCGGCTCGACGATGCAGTTGGACGTCATCAGGATCGGCCCGGGGAAACGCGCGAAGTCGGCCTGCTGGTCCTGCCATGCGCCGCCGTAGTTGCCGACGAGGTGCGGGAACGCCTTCAGCACCGGATATGCGTGAGCCGGCAGCAGCTCGCCGTGCGTGTACACATGGAGGCCCGTGCCGGCCGTCTGTTCGAGCAGCGCGTGCAGATCGCCGAGATCGTGGCCCGACACGAGGATCGCCTTGCCCGCCACCGGCGACACGCGCACGGCGGTCGGCTGCTGTGCGCCGAAACGGCCGGTGTTCGCGCTGTCGAGCAACTCCATCACCGTCAGGTTCAACCGGCCGAGTTCGAGCGCCTGCGCGAGCAGCACGTCCATATCGACGGGCGCGCGGGCGAGCAACGCGAGCGCCGTCTCGATCCCGTCGTAGACGTCGTCGCGCTCGTAGCCGAGCACCCGCGCATGATGCGCGTACGCGCACACGCCCTTCAGCCCGTACAGCACCAGCGCGCGCAGGCCGACGATGTCCTCGCCCACCTCGTCGAGGTCCGCGTCGATGCCGGCGCCGGCGGCCTGCTCCAGCAGGCCGGCCAGATCGTCCGCCGGCTGCCACATCGCCGGCCCGTGCTGCGCCGGGAGAATCGAGCCCGCCGCCCGCACGCTCGCCTCGCACGCGGCCTTCACGCGATCGCGCACCTGCGCCGCCTCGCGCAGCAGCGCGACGAAACGCGCCGCATGGAAATTCACGTTGGTCAGCGTCGTGAACATCGCATACAGCATGAAGCGGTCGGCGTCCCGATCGGGCACGCCCATCGCCCGCGCGATCGCGCCGTATTGCGCGATGCCCTTCACCGCATGGACCAGCAGGTCCTGCAGGCCGGCCGTCGTCGCATCCTTGCCGCAGTTGCCTTTCACCGACGCGCAGCCGGGCCGTGCGCCGGTGCGGTCGGTCTGTTCGCATTGATAGCAGAACACGGTGCTCTCCTTTCTCGATCATGGGGGCGCAGGTCGGCGCGAACGGCGGCGGAACGCGGGCTCCGGGCCGCCGGGCATCCCGCCCGTTCAACGATGCCGGCTGCATGAATCTTTTTCATGATGTTTCCGCGCGCGTTGCGCCACCGTGATGCAGATCAAGAAGCGGCAGGCGCACCGGTGAGGCAACTTGTCGCCATGACGGCTTGCCGGCGTCGGCCGCGCGAACGTCTCCGGGTGGGCCTGCATGGCCGGGATCCGCGCATTCGAAGGCCTGCCCACCGTCGCGATGCCCGTCGTCGCCCGCCCGTTTCCCCGTTTCCCCGTTTCCCCGTTTCCCCGTTTCCCCGTTTCCCCGTTTGCCCGTTTGCCCGTTTGCCCGTTTGCCCGTTTGCCCGTTTGCCCATTCGCCCATTCGCCCATTCGCCCGGTTGCCGCATGCGGCTAGAGCGATTGCCTCCCCGTCGCGTTCATCGCGCCGGCTAGGCACGCGCACGCGATTGGTCTAGTCTGCACGGTGTTTCGCGACGCAAGCCGCCAACCCGAACCGCTTCCGATGACAACGATTCCAAACCGACGATCCCGCCTGCGCGGCGGCCTGCTGGGCCTGCTGATCGGCGACGCGCTGGGCGTCCCGTACGAATTCCACGACGCCGCGTCGATCCCGCCGCCCGCCGCGATCGACATGACGCCGCCGCCGGGCTTTGCACGCGCGCACGACGGCGTGCCGCCCGGCACCTGGAGCGACGACGGCGCGCAGGCGCTCGCGCTGCTCGACGCGCTGTCGGACGACCGCGACCTGAATCTCGACACGTTCGCCCGCAACCTGCAGGACTGGTTTCATCGCGGCGCCTTCACGCCGGACGGCCGCGTATTCGACGTCGGCCTGCAGACGCAGCGTGCGTTCCACGCGCTGGCAGCCGGCGCGGCGCCCGCCGTTGCCGGCCCCGGCGGCGAGCAAGACAACGGCAACGGCTCGCTGATGCGCTGCTTCCCGGTCGTGATGGTCGCCGCCTCGCGCGACGAAACGATCCGGCTCGCGTGCAAGCAGAGCGTCGTCACGCACGGCCACGTGCGCTCGCAGCTGTGCTGTGCGCTCTATGGCCTGACCGCAATGGGCATCGTCGAAGGACAACCGGCGCCCGATGCGGTGCGCGCGGCCGAAGACGAGTTGCTGACGCGCTACGCGGGCACCGCCGACGAGGTCGAACTGAAGGTCGTGCTCGACGGCCGCTTCGACGCGCCGCAAGGGTCCGGTTACGTGGTCGACAGCTTCTGGTCGTCGATCCATTGCCTGCTGTCGACGCGCAGCTACGAAGACTGCGTGAAGCGCGCGATCGCGCTCGGCAACGACACGGATACGACGGCGGCCATCGCCGGCAGCCTCGCCGGCGCGCTGTACGGCGAGCACGCGTTACCCGGCCGGTGGGTCGCGGCGCTGCGCGGGAAAGAACAGGTCGAGGGCCGGCTCGCGAAATCGTGAGCGCTCGAAGAGAATACGCAGCCAACAGCAGACGGAGACCGGATGGGGCAGTACGCAGACGAAGACTGGTACGAACAAGGCGTGGCCGACTACACCGCGCAGTACGGCACGGTTCCGCCACCGTGGGTCATCGCGCCCGATTCGCACCCGTACAGCATGGGGTGGCGAATGGGGGGCGGCGAAACGTTCATGATGGTGTTTCAGGAATGGTGGGAGCAGCGTGCGTGGCAGGCGAGCGAACGCGTGACCTACTTCCTGAAATGGCCGCCTCCGCCGCGCTGGATTCCGTGGATGGCCGACGCGATCTGGAATCTCGAACCGTGGGAAGCGGACGGCGAATTCGACTACACGCGCTACTACGCACGGCTCGAGCAGCTGGGCTTCGGCGGAACCGCCGACGTGGAGGCCGACATGGACGACAGCCGCTGGGAATGACATGACCGGGCCCTCACCGGCCCGGCCGCGTCACGCGCGCCGGTCGCTTGCCAGCAACCCGTACAGCGCGCTGTCCGACACTTCGTCGCCGACGATCCAGCGCTCCCGCAGCAACCCTTCCCGTGCGAATCCGAGCCGTTCGAGCAGCCCCGCCGACGCGACGTTGCGCGGATCGATATCGGCTTCGAGCCGGTTCAGCCGCAGCGTGCCGAACGCATGATCGATCACGGCCGAGGCCGCTTCGCGCATGTATCCGCCGCGCCAGAACGTGCGCCGCAGGCTGAAGCCGATCTCGGCGCGCCGGCATTGCTCGTTCGCATGGAACAGCGCGCATTCGCCCAGCGCTTCACCGGTTTCCCGCAGTTCGAGCACGCAGATCAGGTCCTGCCCGCTCGCCGACGTCTTCAGGTTGCGCGCGACGCGCTCGATTGCCTGTTCGATGTGCGTCATCGGCGAGAACGAGAAATAGCGCATGGCTTCCGCATCCGACCAAATCTCGAAGAAGGCGTGCGCGTCGGCTTCGCGCAGCGGCCGCAGGACGAGGCGGGAAGTTTCCAGCGTGACGGGTTCGAACAGGGGCATGGCGACAGTCGGTCGAAAAACGGGATCGTGAATTAGAACACGCAAGCCGCCAGTCGGCCATCGCGCGCGTTTGCACGGCGCGGCCCGCCGCGGCAACCGGCGCGCCGCACGACACAAGGCCCGGGCATCGCCCGGGCCTCGTCACGTCATCCGCTACCGCCGGCCGCGCTTACGCCTCGAGCGCTTCGAGCACCTTCCCCTTCGTCTCGATCCCGACGAAATGCACGGTCGCCGCCGCGATCAGCGGCACGACGCCGATCAGGTAGAACGCCGGCGCGAGATTCCCGCCGATGATCGCGTGCGGCACCACCATCGGCGCAACGAACGACGCGATCTTCAGCCAGGCGCTGCCGAGCCCGCAGCCCGACGCGCGGATGCTCGTCGGATACTGTTCCGGCGTGTACACGTAGGCCGTGATGAAACCCGACGCCATCAGCCCGAGCGACAGCGAGCAGAAGATCGCGACGACGTACACCGACGACGCGTGATAGATGCCCGCGAACCCGAGCGACAGCGCGCACAGCACGAACGACCACACGATCACCGGCTTGCGGCCGAGCTTGTCGACCAGCAGCGCCGACGCGAGCGACCCGAGCACGCCCATCACCGAGCCGATCACCGCGAGGTTCAGCGCGAGCTGCAGCGGCGCGTGATAGAAGTTCTTGTAGATCGTCGGCAGCCACGTCGACAGCCCGTACTGGATGAACCCGCAGGTCGCCCACAGCGTCGCCACCGCGAGGGTGCGCTTGCGATACGCGGCGCTGAACAGGTCGCTCATCCTGCGCTTCGGATGCTGGCGCACCATCTCGTCGAATGCGGCCGCCTGCGTGACCGGCGGCAGCTCGCCGCGCACCGACGCCTCGAACGCGCTCACCGCACGCCCGGCTTCCGGAAGCCGCCCGCGCGACGCGAGCCAGCGCGGCGATTCCGGCACGAGGCGCGTGAGCACCAGCGACAGGATCAGCGGCAGCCCGCCGACGAAGTACATGATCTCCCAGCCGAAGCGCGGCACGAGCCACGCGCCGAGCGCCATCGACACGAGCAGGCCGATCGGGAACACGATCTCGTACAGCAGCACGAACCGGCCGCGGCCATGCGCGCGCGTGATCTCGTTGATGTAGGTCGCCGCGACCGGCAGCTCGCCGCCGAGGCCGAGGCCCTGCAGGATCCGCAACAGCACGAAGACCTCGAAGGTCGGCGCGAACCCGCAGGCGATGCTCGTGACGCCGATCACGGCCGAGCTCCAGGCGATCGCCCTCACCCGGCCATGCTTCTCGGCCAGCGCGGGAAACAGGAATGCGCCGACCAGCTGGCCGATCGCGCCGGATGCGATCAGCAGGCCGATCTGCGTCGGCGACAGCCCCCATTTGTGAATCAGCAGCGGCAGCGTCGCCGCGATCGTGATCACGTCGAAGCCGTCGAAGAACGTCGCGGCGCCGATCAGCACGCGCGCGCGAATCTGCATCGCGTTGGCCGGCAGCCGCTCGAGCCGCGCGATGATCGTGCCGGGCGTGGCGGCGGCGGCGTCCATCGTGGCGCGGCCGGCCACGACGTTGTCGAAAGTGCTCATGCGGGGTGTCTCCTTGGTCTCGGCGCCCGGTCAGGCCAGTGCCTTGCTCGTGTCCGCCAGGGCTTCCGTATCCACTGCCCGGCCCTGGTTCATCCACTTGCGCGCCAGCTTCAGCTCGCGCGCGTTGTTCACGGCGATGACACCTCTCACGTGCCCGTCGCCCAGGAAAAACAGCGTCGCGCGGCGCGCGGCGAGCTCGCCGCGCACGACGAGCTGCGCATCGGCCGGCAGATCGCCGAGGATCTGCAGGTTCACGTCGTACTGATCGGACCAGAACCACGGAATCTCCGCGTACGGCGCGCGCTCGCCGAGCACGGCCTTCGCGGCCGCGATCGCCTGGTTCTGCGCGTTGGCCCACGATTCGAGCCGCACGCGCCGCTTCAGCCAGCCGTTGTGATGGTTCGCGACGTCGCCGCACGCGAAGATCGCCGGGTCGCTCGTCGCGCCGAACTCGTCGACGACGATGCCGTCGTCGACGGCCAGCCCCGCGTCGCTCGCCAGCGACGCGTTCAGCGCGAGGCCGATGCCGGCCACCGCGAAATCGGCGTCGATCGTCGTGCCGTCGGCGAGCGTCGCGCGCACCTTCGACGCGTCGCCCGGCTGCGCGTCGAGCGAGGCGAGCGCCGCGCCGAGCCGCACGTCGACGCCGTTCGCGCGATGCAGGTCGAGCAGGAAATCCGACACGATCTGCGGCACCGAGCGGCCGCACAGCCGCGGCGCGCCCTCGACCACGACCGCGTCGACGCCGAGCTTGCGCGCGGTCGCCGCCACTTCCAGGCCGATCCAGCCGCCGCCGATCACGAGCACGCGCCGGCTGGCGCGCAGCTTCTCGCCGAGCGCGGCCGCCTCGTCGAGCGTGCGCAGGTAATGCAGGTGCGGCGTCTTCACGAGCGCGTCCGGCAAGCGGCGCGACGTGCCGCCGGTCGCGATCACGAGGCGGTCGTATTCGATCTCGCGGCCGCTATCCGTGCGCACGACGCGGCGCGCCCGGTCGATCGATGCCGCGCGTTCCGGCTGCCAGGCTTCGACGTTCAGCGCGTCGAATTCGTCGGGATGCACGACGCGCACGGTCTCGATGTCGGCGTCGCCGGCCAGCACGGCCTTCGACAGCGGCGGGCGCTCGTACGGCAGGTGCGGCTCGTCGGCGATCATCACGAGACGGCCCGCATACCCTTGCGCGCGCAGCGTCTTCAGCACCCAGCCGGCGGCCTGGCCGCCGCCGATCACGACGACCGTGCCGGGCGCGGCCTGCGCCTGCGTGTTCGCTTCGCTCATGATTTGCGCTCCGTCATGAACTTGCCTTCCGGCGCCTTCGCGTCCTTCTGCCGGCGCGTGTTGCCGTCGAGGCCGCCGTCGACGGCCCACTCGGCGAACACGGTCGGGCCCGGCTCGAATTCGCGCGGCTGCCACTCGGGCGTCAGCATGTCCTCGTCCGCGTAGTATTCGATCAGGCCGCCGGCCGGGTTCTGGAAGTACCAGAAGTACGCGGACGACACCGGGTGGCGACCCGGGCCGAGTTGCGTTTCCCAGCCGCAGCGGTCGATGTGCATGCCGCCGCCGAACACTTCGTGGATGTCGCGCACGGTGAACGCGACGTGGTTCAGGCCGCGCTTGGCCGTAGGCAGCGCGAGCAGGAACAGGTCGTGGTGGCCGCCGTGCGGCGCGCAGCGCATGAACGCGCCGCGGCCCGGATAGCGGTCCGACGTCTCGAAGCCGAGCAGGTCGTGATAGAACGTTTCCTGCGCGTCGAGGCAGTTCGTGAAGAACACGACATGCCCGACCTCGACCGGCTCCGCACGCGCATAGATCGGGCTCGGCTGGTCGACGCGCAGCGTACGGCCCCACACGTTCGACGGCGAGCCGGTAATGTCGAGTTCGCGCTTGCGCGTGACTTCGACGCGGATCGCCATCCCGTTCGGATCGGTGCAGCCGAGCGCATCCTTCCGGGCGTAAAAACCGGGCTGGCCCGCGAACTTGCCGCGCAGCGCGTCGAGTTCCTGCTGCGTCGCGACGCCCCACGTGACCTCCCGCAGCGTCGGGCCCGCCTCGAACGCGGGCGGCAGCGCCGGATCGTCGGCCTTGACGACCAGCACGGTGCAGCCGTT
The DNA here is from genome assembly GCF_000731655.1 of Burkholderia sp. MSh2. Taxonomy (NCBI): domain Bacteria; kingdom Pseudomonadati; phylum Pseudomonadota; class Betaproteobacteria; order Burkholderiales; family Burkholderiaceae; genus Burkholderia; species Burkholderia sp. MSh2. The sequence continues at coordinate 57,770 of NZ_JPGM01000012.1, forward strand.
CAGCGTCTCGAAGCGCACCTGCGTTTCGTCGTGCGCGACTTCCTTCAGCCCCCAGTCGGCGAAAAAGCGCCGGCAGGTCGCGAGATCGTCGACACCATACGTGATCTGCTCGATTCCCAAGATGCTCATTGCGTCATTCCCCTTCGCTCAGTTCGCCCACGGCAGCGGCGCGTCGTTCAAGCCCCAGTAGAGGCTCTTCTGCTGCATGTACTCGCGGATGCCGAGACGCCCCTTCTCGCGGCCCATCCCGCTCTCCTTCCAGCCCGAGAACGGCGTGGAGATCGAGAACAGCTTGTACGTGTTGATCCAGACGGTGCCCGTCTCCAGCGCGCGCGCAATGCGCCACGCGCGCTTGTAGTCGCGGGTCCAGATTCCGGCCGCGAGCCCGAACACGCTGTCGTTCGCCTGCGCGATCAGCGACGCTTCGTCGTCGAACGGCATCGCGACGAGCACGGGCCCGAAGATCTCTTCCCGGCAGATGCGCGCGCTGTTCGGCAGGCCTTCGAGAATCGTCGGCTGATAGAAGAAGCCGTGCTCGCGCCCGTCGCCCGTCGGACGCTCGCCGCCGCACAGCAGGCGGCCGCCTTCCTCGAGACCGAGCGCGACGTAGCGCTCCACCGATTCGCGATGCTTCGCGGTAATCAGCGGCCCCATCTGCGTGTCGGGGCGGGTCGGGTCGCCCACGCGCAGCTTGCGTGCGCCGGCCACCAGGCGCGCCATGAACGCGTCGTACACCGAGCGCTGCACGAACAGCCGCGAGCCCGCGATGCACGCTTCGCCCGACGAACTGAAGATGCCGTACAGCACGCCGTTGACCGCGTGGTCGAGATCGGCGTCGTCGCACACGATCGTCGGCGACTTGCCGCCGAGTTCGAGCGACACCGGCATCAGCTTCTCGGCCGCGAGGCGCGCGATGCCGCGCCCCACCTCGGTGCCGCCCGTAAACGACACCTTCTTCACCAGCGGATGCCGCACGAGCACGTCGCCGATCACCGAGCCCTTGCCCGGCAGCACGCTCAGCACGCCCTTCGGCACGCCGGCTTCCTCGCAGATGCGCGCCAGCGCGAGCGACACGAGCGGCGTGACTTCGGCCGGCTTGAGCACCACCGCGTTGCCGCCGGCGAGCGCCGGCGCGAGCTTCTGCGCATCGGACGCGATCGGCGAATTCCACGGCGTGATCGCGGCGATCACGCCGATCGGCTCGTACACGCTCATCGTCAGGTAGTCGCCGCGCGACGGCGTCAGTTCCTCGTCGAGCGTTTCGAGGCACGCCGCGAAATAGCGGAACGTGTTCGCGGCGCTGGCCACCAGCACGCGCGTCTCGCCGATCGGCTTGCCGTTGTCGCGGCGCTGCAGGTTCGCGAGCGCCTCGTGGCGCTGCATGATCAGATCCGCGATGCGGTACAGCACCTGCGCGCGCTGGTGCGGCTTCAGCCCGGCCCAGTCGGCGCGGCGCCATGCCGCGTCGGCGGCCTCGACGGCGTCGGCCGCGTCTTCCGCGTTCGCGGTCGACACTTCCATGTTCGGCGACTGGTCGGCCGGATAGACGCTCGTGTACGGCGCGCCACGGCCGCGCCGCCACTCGCCGCCGATCAGGATGTTGCCGTCGGGCACGAGGCTCGTATCGAAAGGAGTCATGTCACAAGTCCCACAAATCTGTGTCTGCACGTCCGCCCTCGCCGTGGCGCGGGCGGACCTTCAATGGCCCGGTCAGATCACGCAGCGGGCCGCACGGTTGCGCAGCGCGCGGATCGCGCTGTACGCCGTCAGCGCGGACGTCTTCGGGTTGTCGGGCAGCGGCTTGCCGCTCATTTCCAGCGACATTTCGCCGAACGCGCCGCGCGCGACGATGCGGTGCACGTTGCGCGTCACGGCCGGATCGGCGATCAGGCGCACGTGCGTCGCGTCGAGGCCCAGGCCCGCGAGCGCCACCGTCGCCGCGACGTTCGCGTTCTTCGGATACAGGCGCGCGGCGTCGCGCGCGGTGCCCTCGAAGATCACCTTTTCCTCGCGCATCGCGCCCAGGTCGCACAGCGCCTCGGCCGGCGTGCCGAGCCAGCCGAGCGGCGGCTTGCGGCCGACGTACAGCACTTCGTCGAGGCCGCCCTGCTTCGCGGAAGCCAGCGCATCGATGCCGCCGATCGCGCCGGACAGCAGCGTCACGGTCGCGTCGCCTTCGTCGGCCGCCTGCGACAGCACGTCGAGCAGCGCGAGATCGGACAGCGCGCCGATCGACGCGACCGCGCAATCGGTGCCGGCCTTCAGCAGCGGCACGACGTGATCGACGAGCGCGCTGTGGCCCGCGCATTCGAGCGCGAACGCGGGGCGGCAAGCCAGTGCGTCGACCGACGACACGACTTCCACCGCCGCGCCGAGCACGCCCTGCACGGCCGCGCGCTGGTGCTCCGGCACGATCACGTGCGCGACGCGCAGCGACGCGTCGTGCTCGACCCCGTGGTACACGGCCGCGCCGATCGCGCCGAAGCCGATCATCGCGACATCGACGGGAGCGTGCGCGTTACGCATACTGGCGCTCCGTCGGCGCTTCCTTCTTCACCGGCGGGCCCGCGAACGCCGACGCGAACGAGCCGACCGACAGCATGTCGACCTCGACCATCACCGGCCCTTCCTTCGCCATCCCCTCGCGCACGATCGCCTCGGCCTGATCGAGTGACGTGATCCGGTAATGCGTGAGGCCGAAGCTCGCGCAGAACTGCGCGAAATCGGGCTGGTGCAACTGCACGAAGCAGCGGCGGCCGCCGTAGTGCGCGTCCTGGATGTTGCGGATCACGCCGTAGCACTGGTCGTTCATCAGCACGATCATCACGTTCGCGTTTTCCTGAACGGCCGTCACGAGTTCGCCGACGTTGACCATCAGGCCGCCGTCGCCGACGAGGCAGACGGTCTTTGCCGCCGCGTCCGCCAGCGCCGCGCCGATGCCCATCTGGATGCCCTGGCCGATGCCGCCGCCGAGCGCATGCACGCCCGAGCGCGGCTCGAAGATCTTCAGCAGCCGGTTGCCCCAGGTGCTGTTCGAGATCGTCACGTCGCGCACCCAGTTGTAGTCGCGGCCGATCGCGCCCTGCAGCGTGTCGACGAGCGTCTTGTACGGCCCGAGGCCCTTCGCCACGTCGGCCGACGCCTGCTCGCGCGCCGCCGCGAGATCGGCCGCGAATTGCGGGTCGACCGCCAGGCGGCCTTCGAGGCGGTCGGCCAGCTCGGCCAGCACGCGCTTCGAATCGCCGTGCACGAACAGCTCGTTGCGATAGCCGCGGTTGTCGGCCAGCGCGTCGGCGTCGACACGGAACAGCGGCTGCGGCAGCGCGAGCTTGTACTTCAGCGTTTCGTTGCCGCGCAGGCGCGAGCCGACGACGACGAGCGCGTCGCAGGTCTTGTAGAACGCTTCGACGGACGCGTGCACGTTGAATGCGCCGAGCGTCGCCGGATGATCCTCGGGCAGCACGCCGCGGCCCTGCACGCTCGTCACGACGCCGAAGCCGAGCTTCACGAGCCGTTCGACTTCCGCGCGGGCGTGGCGGGCGCCGCCGCCGAGCCACAGCAGCGGGCGGCGCTTCGCGGCGAGTGCGTCGGCGAGCTTCGCCACGCGGGCGGCGTCGTGCTCGCGCACCGCGACGTGCGCCGGCGCGAGGTCTTCCGGCCATTCGATTTCGGCGGCCTGGATGTCGATCGGAATCTCGACCGATACGGGGCCCGTCGGCGCGGTCTGCGCGATGCGCACGGCTTCGCGGATCGTCGGCAGCACGGTCTCGACCGTGCGCACGCGGAACGCGGCCTTCGAAATCGCGTCCAACATCGACAGCTGGTCGGGCGCTTCGTGGATGTACGCGAGATCCTGGTCGAGATACGGCGTCTCGATCTGCCCGGTGATGTGCAGCAGCGCGGTGCCGGCCGTCAGCGCCTCGACCATCGCGCCGGCCGCGTTGCCGGCGGCGGTGCCCGTGCTCGTGAACGCGACGCCGAGGCCGCCCGACACGCGGGCCAGGCCGTCGGCCATGTTCAGGGCGCCCGCCTCGCCGCGCGCGCCGACATACCGGATGTTGCCGCGCGAATTGATCGCGTCGAGGATCGGCATGTTGTGGATCGAGATGACACCGAATGCGGTTTTCACGCCGCACTGCTCGAGAAAGGCGGCAATCAGCTCGCCAACCGTGGTTTTTTTAGACATGGCGTGCAAAGCCTCCAGAAACGTCGATATGGCTGCCCGTCGTGTAGGACGACAGATGCGTTGCGAGATAAAAAAGCGCCCAGGCGGCCTCGTCGGGCTTGCCGAAGCGATTCAGCGGAATGTTCTTCTTGCGGGCGAGCGCGCCCGTCCAGTCTTCCCAGCTTTCGCCGGGCTGCGCCTGCGCCTCGTGACGGCGGCGCCACTGGCCCGACTCGACGATGCCGATCAGGATCGAGTTCACCCGGATGCGCTGCGGCGCGAGTTCGGCCGCGAGCGACTTCACGAGGCTCAGCACGCCGGCGCGCGCGGACGACGTCGCGACCATGTGCGGCTCGGGCTGCAGCGCGAGCAGCGAATTCACGCAGGTGACCGTCGGCGCGTGCGCGTCGCGCAGCAGCGGCAGGAACGCGCGCGTCGGGCGGATGATGCTGAAGTACTTCAGCTCGAGTTCTTCGCGCCATGCGTCGTCGGTCGTGTCGGCGAAGGTCGACACGCGGCCCTGGCCGGCGTTGTTGACCAGCATGTCGGCGCGGCCGAAGCGGGTGGCGACCGCTTGCGCGAACGCGCTCACGTCGGCTTCGTCGAGCACGTTGCAGCGCGCGGCGAGCAGTTGCGCGTCCGGATGTTTCGCGCGAAGCCCGGCCTCGGCGCGCGCGAGACGGTCGCTGTCGCGGCCGCAAATCGCGACCGACGCGCCGGCCTGCAGGAAGCGTTCGGCGGTCGCGAGGCCGATGCCGGACGAACCGCCCGTCACCACCGCCACCTGCCCGGTCAGATCGATCTCAATCATCGGAGTCCTAAAGCCTTCAGAAACGTATGCTCGTCATCCGAGCGGTAATTGAGCCGCCGCGACAGTTCCGCCGCCGCGCGCTGCACCTTGTCGATCAGCCCGTCCGAGATCAGCGCCGCGTCGATCTCCGGGCGCGGCACCGTCACCGTGATGCACGCGACGATCCGCTGCGTCTCGTTGCGCACCGGCGCGGTGACCACCGAGATGCCGCGCTCGAACGACGAGTTGCTGACGCCGTAACCGCGCAGCGCATCCTCGCGGATCACTTCGTACAGCGCGTCGACCGTCTCCGGCGTCGCGCTCGTCATCCGGTTCAGCGTGCCTTCCGGGTACAGCACGTGCAGCTCCTGCAGCGACAGGTCGCCCATCAGCACGTGGCCGTGCGTCGTCGCATGCGCGGGCAGGCGCGTGCCGACGTTCACGCGGATCGAACTGAACACCGGCGACTGGCTCTGCGCCTTCGCGACGAACACCACGTCGCGGCCGTCGCGGATCACGATGTGCGTCGTGAAGCCCGTCGCGTCGCGCAGGCTCTCGATCACGGGCAGGCCGAGATCGGTCAGCTCGAGCGAGCTCAGGTATTCGAAGCCGAGCCGCAGCACGGCAATGCCCAGCTTGTAATTGCGGTCCTTGTCGGCGCGCTCGAGGAAGCCGAGCGATTCGAGCGTCTGCAGCAGACGGAACACCGTCGTGCGCGGAATGCCGAGCCGCTTCGACAGCTCGGGGGCGCCGAGCACCGGCTCGCGCGGCGAGAACTCCGCGAGAATCCGCAGCCCGCGTTCGAGGCCGGGCACCACGTAGCCGGCGTCGGCCTTGCCGTTGTCGGGCGCTTGTTGCAGCGGTTCGCTCATGCGCGCCCCCGTTGCAGGTCGCACTGACGGCAGAAGGTTTCGATCAGCGCGGAATAGGCCTCCGGCGCTTCCACGTAGCCGGCGTGACCGACCTGCGGAATCACCTGCAGCCCGACCTGCGCGGCCGCGGCGATCCGCTCGCATGCGGCCGGCGGCGTAATCGCGTCGTTCGCGCCGACGGCCACGGCCGTGCGGCCGCGAAAACCGGCGAGATCGGCCGCGAGATCGGCGTTCGCAAGCAGGTGCGTGGCCTGCGCATAGCCGTGCGGCACGATGCGCGCCATGTTCCAGCGCACCCAGGCGCGCGCGTCCTCGCTCGCGAAACCGGACAGCATGTTGCCGCTGCGCTGCCTGGCGAGCCCGGCAGGGCCGAGTTCCGCGAGCATCGCGAGCCGCGCGTCGCGGCGCGATTCGCGCGTGTCGGCGGGCGCGCTGCCGTAGCCGCCCGCGGGCGAGATCAGCAGCAGGCCGGCGATCCGCCCGGGCAGCGCGCGGGCCAGCCCGCCGGCCACGATCGCGCCGAGCGAATGGCCGACCAGCACGTAGCGTTCGATGCCGAGCGCCTCGAGCCACGCGTTCAGCGACGCCGCGTAATCGGCGGCGACCGGCGACGCGCCGGACACGGGCGTCGACACGCCGTAGCCGGGCGCATCCCAGGCGAGCACGCGGCGCGACGCGCCGAGCGCGTCGAGCTGGCGCACCCACGACGCGGCACCCGAGCCGATGCCGTGCAGCAGCACGACGGGCAGCGTACGGCCCGCATGCTGCGCGCCGGCTTCGCGATAGCCGATCGTGCCGGCCGCGCCGGCCGCGCAACGCTGCTCGGGAAACTGCCCGAGCAGCGCGGCGAATGCCGACGGACGGCCCTGATCACGTTTGTCGATGACACGCATTGCTTTGCCCGCTCCGTCTCAACGCTTGATCTTCGCGAGCGGCGAATCGGGCGGATACGTCGGCGTGATCGGCTTCGACGAACCGAGCATCACGCACATCAGCGCGTCTTCCTCGCCGATGTTGATTTCCGTGCGATACACACCCGGCGGCACCGAGATCAGGTCGCGCTCGCCGAGGATCGCTTCCCACGTCTCGCCGTCGCGCTCGCAGATCACCTTCATCTTGCCGCGCAGCACGAAGAAGATTTCCTCGACGTCGATGTGGATGTGGCTCGGGCCGATGTTGCCGGCCGGAATGACCATCGTCGAGAACGTGAAGTTGCCGGCCGGCACCGTGTTGACGTCCTTCGCGACGCCCGTGCCGCCCGTGCCGACATAGCGCATCTGCGCGCGACGGTACTTCGGGTCGTAGTCGGCCTGGAACTTCAGCGCGTCCCAGTCGTAGCGCCGCGTTGCGTAGCGCGCCACGCGTCCTTCCATCCAGTCGCCGAAGCTTGCGTCTTCGGGCTGGTCCCACGACTTGCGTTCGAGATCGGCGTCCGCCATCGTCCTCTCCTTCATCAAGGGTAAAAACATCAATTCATTACGAAGCCGCCGTTCACCGGCAGCAACTGGCCCGTCACGAAGCGCGCGCCGTCCGACAACAGGAACAGCACGGGGCCCGTCACGTCGTCGGGCACCTGCGCGCGCGTCAGCGCGCGGCCCTGCATGTAGAACGCATGGCGTTCGGCCGGCACGTAGGCCGTCGCCTCGACTTCGGTCAGCCCGGGCGCGATCGCGTTGACCGTCACGCCGTGCGCGCCGAACTCGCGCGCCTGCGCATGCGTCATCGCGATCACCGCACCCTTGCTCGCGACGTACGCGAGCAGCTTCGGCGCGCCCCACAACGCGGTGTCGGACGCGAGGTTCACGATCGCGCCGCGGCCCGACTGCGCGAGGTGCGGCAGCGCTGCATTGCTGACGAGCCACACGCCGCGCACGTTCACGTTCATCACGGCGTCCCAGGTCGACACGTCGAGCTCCGTCGACAACTTGCCGCCCGAGTTCGTGATCGCCGCGTTGTTGATCAGCGCGTCGATGCCGCCGAGCGCCGCCGCGCCCTGCGCGACGAACGCGTCGACGCTCGCCGGATCGGCCAGGTCGAGCGTGAAGAAAAATGCGGCGTGGCCGGCCTGCGTGAGCTGCGCGGCCAGCGCGCGGCCCTCGTCGGCGAGCACGTCGCCGAACGCGACCTGCGCGCCCGCCGCGACCAGCGCCTTCACGAACGCCGCGCCGAGCCCGCGCGCGCCGCCGGTGACGAGCACCCGGCGCCCCGCGAGCGACACGACCGGTGCGTGCTCAGCCATTTGCCGGCTCCGCCGCGGCCTGCGCCGCGCGATGCGCGTCGAGCGCGGAAAGATGTTCCTGCGCGCGCTGGCGCAGCATCCGGCGCACGCGCGTGATGCCGACGTCGTGCTGATACAGGTATTCGTGATCGCGCGCTTGCGGCGCGAGGCTTTCGAGGACGTAGCGGTCCTGCTCGAGCACGTCCCAGTGCAGGCCCTCGAGACGGTTGCGGTACATGAAGCGCCACACGTCGCGCTGCCAGCCGCCGACCTTGCGCGTGCGCCAGAAGTAGACCTGGCAGTGGTCGCCGTCGACCGGCGTCGCGAAGCCGATGATCCCGAAGTTGCCGCCGGGGCCGAACTTCTGCTTGTACGGAATCGCGAGACGCATCCACAGGCAGCCGGTTTCGCCGAGCTCCACCCAGTCGAAGTTCACGTCGCGCTGGCCGATCTTCTCGAACATCAGGCCCGTGTCCGTCTTGCGCACGCGCATGTCGGCCTGCTTGTCGCCTTCGGCCATCGAGTGCGACGTCGCGTGCAGGTAGGCGCCGTGCATCGGGTCCATCACGTTGTCGATCGCGTACTGGTAATTGCACGTCCAGTTCGACACGCACAGGAAGTGCGCGTACTCGTCGTCGACCAGTTCCTCGGGCAGGTTCAGCGGCGCCGGCTCGCGATGCGCGTCGTCGCCGAACCACAGGAAGATCGCGCCGGCACGCTCCTCGACCGGATACGACTTCACGCACGTCGTGCCTTCAAGCGGACAGTTCGACACGGCCGGCACGCGGCTGACCGTGCCGCCGCCGTCGACCTCGATGCCGTGGTACCAGCAGGCGATGTTGCCGCCGAGGTTCCAGCCGAGCGACAGGCGCGCGCCGCGGTGCGGGCAGCGATCCTCCAGCGCGTGGACCTTGCCGTCGTGATCGCGCCACAGCACGATCTGCTCGGACAGGCGCGTGAGGCCGACAGGCGCGTTCGACACCTGCCAGCTCGGCGCGACGGGATGCCAGTAGTTCTTGATGCCGCGGTCGAGATAGTCGCGGACCGGGTCGGGTTGTGTCGTGTTGTGTTGTACGGGGGACGTCATCAGTGTGCTCCGGATTCGGTTGTCGTCGGATCGTCGGGTCTCACGCGCTCGGCGCGCTCATTCCGCGAGCGCGGCCAGCTCGGCGCGGAAGCGCTCGGCGGTCCACGGCGAGCCGTCCGGCGCGCGGAAGCCGATGCGGTTCAGGCCCGCGACGACCTCGTCCAGCTCGACCGCGCCGGCTTCGAACACGCGCTCCAGCGCATCGCCGAGGTCGTTCTCGTACTGGGTCGGCGCGGCCTTGCGGTTCTGCCAGACCTGGTTCCCGGCCTGGCCGGGGATCTCGATCTGCCCCTTGCCCGCGACGTTGTTCGGCTGCGGCGCCACCCACGGCTTCAGGAAGGGATTGAAGTTGACGGTCGCTTCTTTCATGTCATTCCACCTTGATCTGGATTTCCTCGCCGGCGAGGCGCACCGCGTACTGCTTCAGCGCGCGCCCGCCCGGCCCCTTCAGGCATTCGCCCGTCCTGATGTCGAACACGGCCTCGTGCAGCGGGCATTCGACGGTGCCCTCGTCGACGAAGCCCTGCGTCAGCAGCGCATACGCATGCGGGCATACGTTCTCGAGCGCATACACGTCGTCGCCGACGCGGTAAATCCCGATTTCGACGCCGTCGGTCCGCTTGAACTCGATCGGCGTGTCCTCCGACAGCGCGCCGGCATGCCCGGCGCAAATCCATTGTTCAGACATCTCACACCCTTCCTTCTGAGCGACGCTCGGTTGTCTCCGATTTGTTCCATACCCGGAACAGCAGTTTATGGATGGTGATTATAGGAGCGACTTTCCACGAGTAAAACAAAAAGCTGCATGTCCTAGGGAAAACACCGACCGCCCGGTCGCCGATCGCTTTCTGACGCCTTGCCGGAAGTATTTTTTTGTTTTACAGCAGGGATTTACCGCCTTTTCCCGGGTGTGGCGCAGCGTCGCCGCGCAGCCGCCTGAAGCCGGTCCGTCCCGAAAAATTTATTTTTGATCCGGCGGCCGACGCCCCTATACTCCATTCCATCAGAGGCACACTGTTCCTTGTATGGAACATACGAATGCCCATCCATGGCAATCCCGCGCGACGGCCGGCCGTTCCCGCTCGCGCCGCCACGGCACGTTTTCATCAGGTTGGAGATTCAGGAGATCAAATGGTCAAGCAAGCGGTAGCAGCAGCAGTCATCGGATTGGGCGCCGTGTCGGGCGCGTGGGCGCAGAGCAGCGTCACGCTGTACGGCAGCCTGGATGCCGGCGTCGCGTACGTGAACAACGTCGGCGGCCAGGCGAAGTGGGCGATGATCCAGGGCAACACGCAGCCCGATCGGTGGGGCCTGAAGGGCAAGGAAGATCTCGGCGACGGCGTGTCGGCCATCTTCCAGCTCGAAAACGGCTTCTATACGAACAACGGCCAGCTCGCGACCGCGAACACGCTCTGGAACCGCGCGGCGTACGTCGGCCTCAGCTCGGAGCGCTACGGCACGCTGACGCTCGGCCGCCAGACGCCGCTGTCGTTCGACTATCTCGATCCGCTCAGCACGGCCTACCTCGCGATGAGCTGGTACGCGTTCCACCCCGGCAACATCGACGGGCTCGCCGCGACCGGCAACGTGCCGTACAACAACTCGGTCAAGTACCGCTCGCCGACCTTCGCGGGCTTCACGGCCGCGACGACGATGGCGCTCGGCAACACGACCAACTTCTCGACCGGCAAGTCGGTCGGCGTCGCGCTGAACTATGCGAACGGGCCGTTCAAGGCGTCGGCCGTCTACTCGAACGAGCACGACCGCTCGATCCTGATCAGCACGACCGGCATCACGACGTTCCAGGGGCAGAACACCGCGAACGGCTACACCGCGAACAAGGTGGAGAACATCGGCGCGGGCGCGTCCTACCAGCTCGGCGACTTCCTCGTGCACGGCCTCTACACGCGCACGAAGATGCAGTCGAACGGCTTCTCGGACACGTTCCAGAGCTATGACGCGGGCGTGAACTACCAGAGCAGCGCGTTCAACACGATCGCGGGCGGGGCGGCGACCACGACGCTGGCCGGCCGGCGCTGGACGCAGGTCGAACTCGGCGACATCTATGCGCTGTCGAAGAGCACGCAGCTGTATGCGAACGTGCTGTACGAGCATGGCTCGGGCGGCGCGCAGGCCGCGTTCTTCACGGCCGGCGTATCGAGCACCGCGAACCAGGTGGTCGTGCTCACCGGGATTCACCACTCGTTCTGAGCGGCGCCGGGCGGCAGGCGCCCGACCCGGCAGGAGCGGCCCGCGCGGCCGCTTTTTTTTCGCCGGCGCGCCGCGATGGCGCGGCCGCCGCGCGCGGCGGGCCGGCAACGGGTAGCATCAGGGCATCCCGACCGACGGAGACGACCGTGGCAGTCTATTTGCTGGCGCAACTTCGCTTCACGCACCGCGACGCATACGACCGGTATCAGGCGCGCTTCATGGAGGTATTCCGCCGGTTCGACGGGCGCCTGCTCGCTGCCGACGATGCGCCGGTCGCCCTCGAGGGCGCATGGGACCGCGACAAGGTGGTGTTGATGTCGTTTCCCGACGAGGCGGCGGCGCGCCGGTTCGTCGAGTCGCCGGACTACCGGGAGATTTCCGAGGATCGCCACGCGGGCGCCGACACGCTCGCGCTGCTCGTGCACGGCCTGCCCGCGCCGCGCGCGTAAGCCCGGCGGCGGGCCGGGCCGAGACGCCTACGCCGTCAGAACATCGCGACCTTGTGGCGCGCGTGCGCGAACGTCGGATCGCTTTCGAGCGGACGATAGTTCAGCCGCTGCGACAGGTCGACCGCCGCGCCGCACACGGCTTCGACGAGCCGCTCCTTTTCGCCCGCCTCGCCGATCTCGGAGCGCGGCACCGTCGCGGTGATCGCCGCGACGATCGAGCCCGAATGATCGCGCACCGGCGCCGTCACGGCCGAAATGCCGCTCTCGAACGCGGCCTCGCTGACCGCGTAGCCGAGCCGCGCGTAATGGCGCACGCGCTCGTACAGCTCGTCGACGGTGCCCGGCGTGCGTTCGGTGAACTGCTCGAGCCGCTTTTCCGGATACAGCTGGCGCAACGCATCGCGGGTCAGGTCGCCCATCAGCACGTGGCCATGCACGGTCGCGTGCGCGGGCAGGCGCGTGCCGACGTGCACCTTCACCGAACCGAACATCGACGCGTTGCTCTGCGCCTTCGCGACGAACACGACGTCGCGCTGGTCGCGGATCAACAGATGCGTCGACAGGCCGGTCGCGTCGCGCAGCCGTTCGAGCACGGGCCCGCCGAGGTCGGTCAGTTCGAGCGAATTCAGGTATTCGAAGCCGAGCCGCAGCACGCCGACGCCGAGCCGGAAATGGCGGTCGCCGTTCACGCGCTCGAGGAAGCCGAGCGCCTCGAGCGTCTGCAGCAGGCGGAACGTGGTCGTGCGCGGAATGCCGATGCGCTTCGACAACTCGGGCGCGCCGAGCACGGGCTCGCGCGCCGAGAATTCGGCGAGGATCCGCAGCCCGCGTTCGAGCCCCGGCACCAGATAGGACGAAGCGCCGCCGGACGATTCGTCGTCGCCGGGCGCCGCGGGTTCGGGTGCGTCGCTCATCGTTGTCTTGACCATGTGGACATGGACGGTAGGAAATCAGTCACGAAACAGGTCGCGGATCGTCGCGGACAGCCGGTCGTGCCGTGCCGGCACGCGCATCCACGACGCCATGAAGAGTCATTCACGGTCGAGAGGATAGCAGCGATGGACGGCGCGACGCCATGCGGACATCGCCGGACGCCGGCAGGACGTCCGCCCGGCCGCGTACGCGGCGAGCAGCCGGGGGATGGCGGCCGGCACGGCATGCGCCGCCGAATCGGCCGCCCGACGGCGGGCTACAGGCGCGACAGGTGAACCCGGACGTTCGCGCGGTCGTACGTAAAGCCGCCGGCCGTATCGGGTTCGAGCACGCGCGCCAGATCGACCGCATACATCCATCCGCTGCCCAGGCGCCCGCCGTTCACGGCGCGGATCCGGCTGCCGCCGACCGCGATCGCGGCATGGAACACCGTGCCGCCTCGCGAAAAGCCGACCGCCGTGCCGGCCGGAATGCTCGCGCGCCCGTCCCATTGCCCGCCGGTCTCGAAGTTGAACCGGGCCCGCCAGTGCTGGCCGATCGTGTCGAGCAGCGCACCGGGCGCGATGATCGCATCGCTGCGCAGCAGATAGCGGACATAGGCCGCGGCGTCGTAGCAGACGCCGCCGGAAACATACTCGTTGATGTCGGCCATGCCGAACATCAGCGCCTGGCCGTGTTTCTGCCGTTCGGTGAAACCGGACTGGGCGACGTGCCCGCCCAACGGGGTCAGTTGCATGGGTGGCTCCTGTTGAAGAAGAAAGGCGTCATGGTCCCGCCGACGCGATAACGTCTTATCTTATTACGATATCCGCCACCCTCGGCCTGATCGTGCGCGTCACGGCATGCGCGCCGCCGCCGCGGGCGCGTCGGCGGCCGCGTCGGGATTCGGCGCCAGCCTCAGCCGCACGCGCAACGGCTGGCGCATGTCGGGCGGCGGCGGCTCCGCCAGCGGGCCGGCCGTGAGCAGTTGCCGCAGCGTCGCGTCCGCGTCGGTATCGCCCAGCGACGCGAACTCGACACGCGTGACGGCGCCGTTCGCGCCGATCCACGCGCTCACGACGATCGCGGGCAGCGGCGCGTCCGCGCTCGCGTTCAGCACGCGCGTCTCGAAGTAACGGTGCAGACGGTCGGCCGCGTCGCCGTCGGCTTCGAGCCACGCCTGGAACTGCTGCCCGGCGAGCTGCCCGTAGCGCAGCCACGCCTGCGGCACGTCGGCCGTCTGCGCGGCGGCCGGCGCGGCGCCCACACCCAGCGCAGACGCGACGGCGAGCGCCCGCCCCCATTTCGATGCCCACCACGCCTGCATTCGCTTCATCCCGCCTCCCGTTTCGATGGTTCGCCGTTGCCCTGCGCCGCCCGGCCGGTCGACCGGCCGTCAACCGAGCCCGATCGGTACATACAGCCGCGCGGCGCCGCGCTGGACGAGCAGCGCGACATTGCCGCGCGCGGCGTCGATCTCGGTCATCAGCGCGGCGACGCTCGCGACCGGCGTACCGTTGACCGACAGCACGACATCGCCGGGCTGCAGCCCCGCGCGGGCGGCCAGACCGCTCGCCTGCTCGACCACCAGCGCCTGGCCGACGCCGAGCCGCTGCCGCTCCTGCTCCGTGGCCGCGCGCAGCGCGAGCCCGAAGCGCGCGGGCCCCGGCTCGCCGCCGGCCGCACCCGTACCGCTGTCGAACGTGTCGATCGTCGCGCTCACGTGCATCGCGCGGCCGGCGCGCCACACGAGCAGATCGGCTTGCCGCCGGGCCCGCATGCCCGCGACCATGCCGAGCAGGTCCGCCGATTCGGCCACCGGCCTGCCGTCGAGCGCGAGCACGACGTCGCCGGGCTGCAGGCCGGCGCGCGCGGCCGGGCCGTCCGGCTCGACCACCGTGATCAGCGCGCCGTCCGGGCTCGCGAGGCCGAACGAACGCGCGAGCGCCTGGCTCACCTCCTGCAGGGCCACACCGAGCCGGCCGCGCGTGACCTTGCCGGTGCGCAGCAACTGGTCCTTCACGTCGAGCGCGATGTCGATCGGGATCGCGAACGCGAGCCCCTGATAGCCGCCCGTCTTCGAGAAGATCATCGAGTTGATCGCGATCACGCGGCCGTCGAGGTCGAACAGCGGGCCGCCCGAATTGCCGGGGTTGATCGGCACGTCGGTCTGGAGAAACGGGATCGCACGCTCGCCGGGCAACGAACGCGCTTTCGCGCTGACGATGCCCTGCGTGACCGTGTTCGCGAACCCGTACGGCGAACCGATCGCCATCACCCAGTCGCCGACCTCGGTGCGCGCCGGATCGCCGGTCGCGACGACCGGCAGATGGTGCGCGTCGATACGGATCACCGCGACGTCGGACACGGGATCGCTGCCGATCACGCGACCCGTGAACTGCCGCTTGTCGGTCAGCTTCACGTCGATCGCGACCGCATCGCCGACCACGTGCCGGTTGGTCAGGATCACGCCGTCGGCGCTGACGATGAAGCCGGAACCGAGGCTCACCTCCTCGCGGTTGCCGATCACGCGCCGCGCGAGAAACGGCGCGAGCGGATGATCGGGCGCGATGCCGGGCGGCAGCTGGATGCCCATCTGCGTGACTTCGCGCGTGACGCTGATGTTGACGACGGCCGGGCCGACGCGCCGGACCAGCTCGGCGAAGTTCGGCAGCGCGACGGGCGGCGGCGCAGCGGCCGCCCGCGCGGGCCGTTCGGCGACCGGCGTGATTGCGCAGGCGTCGACGCACGCGCATGCGAGTACCCACGCGAGCACGCCCGCGATCGCCCGCGGCCGCGCCGCCCGGCCTGTGTGCCGGCCCGCTTTCATGTCGAGGTTCCTCGTCGGTGCGCGCCGGTGCATCGCCACCCGCGCCGCACGGTTGGCCGCGTGCATCACTTCGGCGGCACCGCGACCGGCGCATCGGGCCGTTGCGGCGTGACCGACCGCCCCCAGTTCGAACCGAAACGGTTCCGCTCGGTCGACAGGTTGAACGTGCCGAGACGGTTCGACGGCTGCTTCGACAACCGCTCCGAATCCGTTTGCGATGCGCCCGCCTGCGGATCGGCCTTCGGTTTCAGTTGCTGGCTCAGGCAGTCGTACGACAGTGCGCGCCGGCCGTCGACTTCCGCATCGACGCACACCGGCTTCGCGGCCGCCGCCGACGCGGCCGCACTCGCCGCACTCCCCGCCGCGTGGCCGCCCTGCGCGTGCGCGGCGGCGGCCGGCAGCAGGCAGACGACCGTCGCGACGACGCTTCGTCGCATCTTCATGCGCGCCTCCTTCGGAAAGGGCTCCATTGCACTCGCGCCGCCGGCATCACGGGTTCGCGCCCCGCGCCGACGCGCGCGCCAGAAATCGCGCGAATGCCGCGCGATCGGCTGCGCCGACGGCTGGCCCCTGCGCATCGGCGTGCCGCGTCCATGCGTCGCGCATGCCGTCGACCGGCTGCCACGCATGCACCTGTGCGCCGGTCGGATACGGCGTGACGAGCGGTTCGCGGTAGTCGACGCGAAACAGCGGCGGCGCCTCGCTGCCGGCCGTCCACAGATCGCCGACGTCGCGTACGCTCGCGTCGAACCAGAACCGCACCCAGCGCGCGGTGGGCGCATGCGCGTCGCTGCCCGGCGCATCGCCGGAACCCGGTGCGGCGGCGCCCGGCTCGACGGCGCCCGACGCCTCCGGCACGCGCAGGAAGCCGGCCAGCACCAGCAGCACGGCCGCCAGATCGTCGTCGCGCAGCATCCGGTACGACCAGAGATCCGCGACGTCGACGCAGTCGATCACCGCGACGAAGCGCGCGATCGTGAGCGCGGGCCACGCGCGCCGCATCAGCGCGTAATGGCGCGCCCACTGCGCGACGAAGCGTTCGCGATGATCGGCGGCGACCTGCACGTCGCGCGAGCCGCGAATCGTCAGCTCCTCCGGCTGGTACTGGCGCGTCGTGAGCACGCATTGCGCGGAACACCGCGCACTCCGGTGCCGTGCATAGCCGCCGGCGCCGGGCAACGGCTCCAGCGCGCCGAAGCACAGCGGACAATGCGTGGGCCACTCGCCGGGCCGGCCCGGCCACGGGTTGGCCTTCGGCATGCGTGGGCGGTCGGCGGCCGCGGCCGGGCGGCGGCGCCCGGGGGTACGCGCGTCGGGGGCCTCGACGCGCGGCGTCGAACGGACGGTTGCCATGCGCGCGCCTACCGGGCGGATGCCAGCGCTTTCTTCAGCGCGTCTTCGTTGATCGGCGCGTTCGCGGCCAGCTTCGCGAGATACGCCTGCGCATTCTGCTGCGTGCGCTGCGCGCGCAGCATCTCGCGCAATTGCGCCTTCACGTCGGCGAACGGGCGCGGCGCGGCCGCGCGTACGTCGATCAGCTTCACGACGTGAAAGCCGGCCGGCGTCTGGATCGGCGCGGACACCTGGCCGGGCTTCAGCGCGTCGGCCGCCTGCCGGACCGCCGGCACCATCAGCTGATCGGGCACGAAGCCGAGATCGCCGCCGTTCGCCGCACTCGCCTGGTCCTGCGAATTCGCCTTCGCCAGCGCCGCGAAATCGCCGCCGCGCGCGCGGCTCGCAAGCTCGGCCGCCTGCTTGCGCGCCTTGTCGAGCGTCGCGGCATCCGCGTTCGGCGGCACCGCGATGTAGATCTGCGCGACATGCAGCGCACGCGGCGCGTTGAACGCGGCGCGGTTCCGGTCGTACGCGGACTGCAGCTCCGCGTCCGACGGGTAATCGGCCGGCGGCGCGCTGACCGACGCGAGATAGCTGCGCACGACGATGTCGCGCTGCGCCTGCTCGACGGCCGCCTGCACCTGCGCCTGACGGTCCCAGCCCTTCGCTTTCGCTTCGGCCAGCACGGCCTTCTGCGCGAGCGTCGAACGCACGATCTGGTCCAGCGTCGCGGGATCGGCCGCAAGACGCTCGCGTCCCTCCGGACTCACCGTCTTCAACAACCCCGCGATATCGGCCTGCGTGACCGACGCCTGCGCGGCGTTCGCGATCACGTCGTCCCCGGCGTGCGCCACCGGCGGCACGCCCAGCGCAAGACTGCCCGCCACCGCTGCCAGCCACTTCATCTTCGTCATCATCGTTCGACTGCCCTCCGGATTACTCTCGAAATGCGGACGCTGCGTCGGCGCGCGTCCGTCGGCATCACGCGCAGCACTCGCGGCTGCGTCATCCCGCCCGGCGGCGGCGCCCCCGGCCGGCCGGCCGACGAGCGCGGCGCGCGCGGCCCGGCAACCGGCCGCGCGGCGCCGATCGTGCGGCCTGCGATCCGCGCCCTGGCCCGCCGCGAGCGTCACTGCGCGGCCGCCACCGTGGCCGCCCCGGCGGCCGATTCGGTCGGCCGCTCGTCGGCCGCCGCACGCGTCGCCGCTTCCCGCTCGGCCATCGCGGGACGGTTGCGCAGGTGCAGCAGGAATTCCTGGATCAGGCGATCCCACAGCTCGATCGTCGAGCGCAGGTAACGCTCCGACACGCCGCCCGCGACGACCACGTCCATCTCCAGCGCGAGAAACGCCCCGTGGCTCGCGAGCCGCGCGAAGCGCTTGGTCCGGTTCCAGTCCGCGACGAGCTCGGCCGGCAGGTCGCCCTGCACCTGCAGCACGCACGACAGCGTGTAGTCGATGTACGGCAGCGCGGCAGGCTGCGCATCGGCGCCCTGCGGCGCGAGCGCGACGGCCGGGTTGCCGAAGCGCACCGCGAAGCCGATGCCCTGGCTTGCGCTCATCAACTGCACCGCGCCGTTCTGCTCGGCCGCCGTCACGCGGTAGCCCGCGCGGCGCAGCACGTCGGCGAGACGGTCGGCGCTGATCGCCTCGATCGGCGCGTCGGATGCCGCGCGTTCGTCGCCGGCGTTCGGTTGCTTGTCCTGCATGTCTGTCTTCTCCGTATTCAAAGAATGGTTCGGTGCATTCCCGGCTGCGCGCCGCGCGCTCACGGCGCGCCCGCCGACGCGGCCGACGCCGGCACCGGCGTGGCGGCAACGGGCCGCGCGGCCGGGTCGTATTTGCCTGCATACAGCGCATCGCCGTAGCGTTGCGCGATATCGTCGTACTTCACGCGCGCCGACTGCGCGAACGGCTGCCGCGACGACAACAGCGTGCCGAGCCCGACATGCTCGTACGCGTCGAGAATCTCGTGCCCCACGCGATACAGCTCGGCATTCCCTGCCTGGCAGGTTTTCAGCTGTGTGTCGCGCGCAGCGGCATCCTTCTGCAGTTGCGCGTGCTGCGCATCGCGGGCGCGCGACACGGCGAGCAGATCCTCGTAGGAGGATTTGTATTTCGCCAGCGACTTCCCGTCCTGCTCGCGGCCGGCCCGCTCCTGCGCGAGCGCACGCTTCGCGGCCGCCTCGGCGCCCGAATCGCCGCGCGCGGACGCAAGCTGCCCCTGCAGCGCCTTCAGTTGCGCAAGCGCGTCGTCGCGCTGCTTCTCGGCTGCCGCCTTGTCGCTCTGCAACTGCGCCTGGCTGTCCTGCAACTGGCGCAGCTCCTGCACGGTCGAGCGCAACTGGCTGCGCAGCTTGTCCTCGATGCCCTGTGCGTGCGCGCCGCCGGCCGCCAGCAGCAGCGTGCCGCCGAAGGCGGCCGCCAGCATCGTGCGAGTGATCGTATTCATGCGCGGCTCCGGTCAGAAGCGAGCGTTGAGCTCGATCTGCAGCACGTCGATCGAGACCGGCGGCCCGTACACTTCCTTCGAGCTCAGGTAGCGGGCGGACACCCACGTGTCGCGCGCAACCGCATACGCGGCGCCGAGCACGTAGCCACGCGCATTGGTGCCGCCGAGATGGAAGTCGGGATCGTTGAACGCGTCGAGCACGGCGTCCGGCTGCAGGTACTTGTACGCGATCGAGAAGTTCCACTGCCCCTTCTCGCGCGGCTCCGGCTCGCCGAACGTCGCCTTCGCGAGGAAGCCGTTCGGGCCGCTGCGGTAGTCGGCGCGCGACGCGTTCAGCGACGTCGTGTCGTAGTTGTTGACCGGCAGCGACGCCGCCGCGAACGCCTTGTTGTCGTTGTACGCGAGGTTGCGCACGTATTCGCCGTCGAGGCGCAGCTTGAAGCGATCGGCCACCACCGTGTCCCACTGCGCCTTCAGGTCGAGCAGCCGGTAGTTGTAGGCCAGGCCGAACAGCTGCGGCTGCGGCGTCATCCCCGGCGCGAGGTTCGGGTTCTGCACGATGTTGCGCAGCGCGATCAGCGTGTTGCCGCCCTGCATGAACGCGGGCGCCTCGTTGTCGGTGCTGCAGCTCGTCGCGCCGAGATACAGCGCGCACGGCGACGACAGCGTGCCGCGCATGTTCTGGAAGTCGTAGTACGCGACCGCGCCGCGCAGCCGGTTCTTCGCGTCGATCTTCCAGTCCGCGCCGAACTGCGCGCCGAACATCCACTTCGTGTCGCTGCCGGCCTTCTCGGTGCTGTTCGACGGGAAGTTCTCGCTCGTGTACTGGATCGGGAACACGCCGAGCGTGCCGAACAGCGTGACATCGGGATTCCACGGCAGCGCATGGCGCAGGTTCGCGGCGATCCCGTCCATCATCAGGTCGTCGGAGAACACCAGGTCGGACTTGAAGAACGGGTTGTCGAAACGGCCGGCCGTCAGGTTCAGCCACGACGTCGGCTTGTATGCGAAGAACGCCTTGTTCAGCCAGATGTTCTTCTTCGCGAAGCCGCCGCCGGCGGTCGCCGTGGTCGACACGGGCCCGTTGTCGTTGCCGCTCGCGAGCTGGATGCCGGCGATCATGTCGTCGGACAGCGTCGCCGTCACGCCGAGCCGCGCGCGGTAGCGCAGCAGGTTGTTGCGGTTCTCCCGCGTGTTCTGCGTGGGAATCTGCGTGTTGTTGGTGTTCTGGTTGATGTCGAAGCCGCCGGCCTGATTGATCGCCGCGAAATTCGTCACGCCGTTCGTGTTGCCGCTGCCGTAGAAGTGATACTCGTCGCGCACGCGCAGGTCGCCGTCGAGCTTGATGCGCGACACCCAGTCGGGGAACGTGTTCGGCTGCGCCCAGTTCTCGGCCTTCGCCTGCGCGATCACCTCCTGCTTTACCTGGTCGCGGATCTGGTCGCGCACGAGCTGCGGCACGTACGGCACCGCCACGTCGCCCGGCTGCGTCGGCGGGTTGACCATGCCGCCCGCCACGACCGGCGCGCCCGCTGCGCGCGCCGACTTCGCCTGCACGGCCTCGCTGCGCGCTTCGGCGATCAGCTCGTTCGCGTTCTGCTGCGTGAGCACGCCGCGCTTCACCAGCAGGTTGATCAGGTTGATCACCACGCTCTCGGTCGGCGCGGCCTTCCCCGATGCCGCCTGCGCCTCGAGCGACTGCCCGTGCGCGGCGGACGCGCACGTCAACCCGAACATCAGCACCGCCGCGCCTGCGCGCGACAGGCGCGCGGGCGGCGCGCCGTTGCGGGGTACCCCACCCCGTCCGTTCATCTTCCCAATCATCGAAGCACTCCGAACAATTTTCGTTTCTTTTCCGGCGGCATCCGTGCGACGGCGCCACCCCATGATTCTTTCGTCGTTTCGCGCGCGCATCGTCATGCCGGCTTGCGCCCCTGGAGCTTCACGAGCACCGGATACGCGGTCGCGGGCGGCGGCACCTCGTCGACCTTGCCGAGCGCCTCGACCGCCGCGACGACGGCCGCGTCGATCTTCGCGTCGCCGGTGGACTGCGCGACCGTCACCTTCGTGATCCGCCCCGCCGCATCCATCCACAGGTTCAGGCTGCCCGCGAAACGCGCGCCGCCGGCTTCCTGCACGCCCCTGTCCTGCTCGATCGCGCGCTGCAGCACGTACACCATGTATTGCGCATAGCTCGCATTGCCGAACTTGCCGCCCCCGCCGCTGCCCAGTTGCCCCGAGCCGTCGCCCGCGCCGATGCCGAAGTTGTCGCTGCCGGCCTGTGCGTCGGCATTCATCGTCATCTGCTTCGGCTGGTTGTCCGACGGCTTCGGCGCCTCGGACGGCTTCGGCGCGATCGTCGGCCGGTCGACCGGCGTCTTGACCTCTTCCTTGATCTTCTCGGGCGGCGGCTTCTGTTTCGGCGGCGGAGGCGGCGGCGGCAGCGGGATCACCGTCGTCACCTGCGGCGCGCTCACGCGCTTCACGCCGGCCGTGTCGCCCGCGTAATGCCAGATCAGCGCGGCCAGCCCCGCGAGCACCAGCGCGATCGCGACCGGCTTCACGTAGCGGCCGGGGCCCTTGTCCGGTGGGCCGCCGTTATAGGTCATTTCCATCACGTCAGCCGCCCTGCTTCGCCTTGCCGGTCACGAGGCCGACCTGCGACAGGTCGAGCCGGCGCAGCAGGTCGAGCACGTCCATCACCTTCTGGTACTGCACTCCCGCGTCGCCCTTCAGCACGATCGGGAACTCCGGGCTGGTCGCCTTCTCGGTGCGCAGCCGGCTCTCGAGCTCGTCCATCGTCACCGGGTATGCGTCGAGGAACACCTGCCCCGAATCGGCGACCGTGATCGCCTTCGTCTTCGGTTTCGCGAGACTCGCGGACGAGCTCGCCTTCGGCAGATCGACCTTGATGCCCTGCACCGACGCGGTCGTCATGATGATGAAGATGATCAGCAGCACGTACGCGAGGTCGAGCATCGGCGTGATGTTGATGTCGTCGTACGGCTTGTCGTCGTCCTGAACCTGCATGGTGGTCTCCTGCGTGCGGTCAGTCGGCCAGCACCGCGTGATCGGGCGCGCGGTGGGCTTCGGCGAGGCGCGTGACGAATTCGTCGACGAACACCTGCATGTTCGCGGTCACGTTCTTGTTGCGGATCAGCAGGTAGTTGTAGCCGAACAGCGCGGGGATCGCGACGAACAGGCCCGTGACCGTCGCGAGCAGCGCGGCCGCGATACCCGGCGCGATCGCGTTCACGTTCACGTCGCCGGCTGCCGCGATCGCGGCGAACGTGATCATCACGCCCACCACCGTGCCGAGCAGGCCGAGGAACGGCCCGCCCGAGATCGCGATCGTCAGCAGCACCATCGACTTCGACAGCCGCTGGTTCTCGCGCACGAGCGTCGCGTCCATCGACGCGCGGATCGCCTCGATCGATTCGGTGGTGATCACCGTGCGGCCGTTGCCGTCCATGCGGCTGTGGATTTCGTGCACGCCGGCCTTGTACAGCCGGTACAGCGACGACTGATACAGCCGGCGGCCGTCGTCGCTCGCTTCGTCGACATGCGCGAGGCCGACCAGGTGGCGGCCGGCCACTTCGCGAAAGCGCTTCACGAAGTACTGGTTCGCCTTGTCGACGGCGCCGACGTAGCGCGCCTTCGTCCACATCACGATCCACGACACGAGCGCCATGCCCAGCAGGATCGTGATCACGACCCACGCGTCGACCGTCACCGACTGCACGATCACCCCGAAGTAGCCGAAGCCGAAGCCCGACTGCTTCTCGTCGGCGCCGTACGCGACGAGCTTCGATTCCGAGCCCTGCGCGAGCGCGTCGACCGCGATCGCGGCCGGCGTGCGCGCGATCTTCGACAGGCGCAGTTCGTCGAGCGCGCCCGCATACGCGGCGAACCCGGCCGGCGCACCCGTTGCGTCCGCACCGACCGTTGCCGCGCCGCTCAGCGCGGGCAGCGCCGCCGCGACCTGCGCCGCCTGCTTGCCGTTCACGTACACGGTCAGGTTCTTGCCGTCGGCCGTGACCGCGAGATAAGTCCACTGGTTCGCGGCAACCGGCGCGGCGGCCGGCGTGCGCACCGGGGCCGCGCCGCCGTCGACTTCCGCGAACGGCACGCCGTTGTCCAGCCCGACCAGCAGCGCGTTCGCGCCGTCGCGGCGGCTGTAGAGCAGCGTGTTCGGCGCGAGCGCGGACGGTTTCACCCATGCGCTGAACGTGAAGCTGCCACCCGCCGGCACGTTCAGCGACGGGCTCGCCGGCAGCGTCAGCGACCCGCTGCCGTCGAACCGCGCGCCCTTGCCGACGATGCCGTCCTCGATCGTCCGGAACGACGCGTTCTGCGCGTGGTTGCCGTACGCGGTCAGGTCTTTCGGCGGCGCGCCCGCCGCGCCGTTGAAGTGGTAGACGAGCGTGTAGTCGGCATCGAACGTCTCGGCCGGCTTGCCGCCGTCCGGCGCCTTCTTGTTGCCGTAGTACATCCAGATCGACTCGGCCGCGCCGGCCGGCATCTTCGGAATGTCGACCCAGATCAGCGCGACGCCGAGCACCGGGTCGTACTGTTCGATGTGATAGTTCAGCGGCGTCTTGTCGTCGGCGGCGACGAAGCGGATGTCCGCGCCGTTGTCGGCCAGCCCGTCGAACTGGAAGTTGCCCGAGTGCAGGCGGATCAGCAGCGGCACGCGGCCGGCCGATTCCGCGAGATTCGCGCCTTTCGGGCTCGCGTCGATCGTGATCGCCTTCCGGTACGACCAGTCGTTCTGCCACCATGCGTTCGCGATGCCGGGCAGCACGCCGAGCATCACCGCCAACAGGAAAAACAAGACTCGCTTCACGATCCACTCCCCGAATGTGCGGGCGCCGCGCTCGTCGCATCGCCCCGGCACGATCAAAAAAAATCCGTCAGAAACCCAGCCTTACGTAGAAATCGAACCGCGGGCTGTACTGCCGCGTATAGACGCCCGCCTTCAACGGCCACCCCGCCTCGAAATCCGCGCTCGCGTACTTCATGAGCTGCACCCGCGTGCCGACGCCGACACTCATCAGGTTGAAGCGCGACGTCTGCTCGGGCAGCGGGCTCAGCAGCCACAGGTGCGCCGCGTCGAAGAACGCATGGAAGCGCCACTCGTTCACGCGGCTGCCCACCGCACCGCCGAGCCACTTCGCGAGCGACGGACTGCGCAGCTCGAGCGACGCGATCACGCCGCTGTCGGCCGTGTCCTCCGCCTGCATGTAGCCGCGCACGCTGTTCATCCCGCCCGCGGCGAACTGCTCGCTCGACACGAGCGGCGAGTTCGAGATCTGCGCGTTCACGTGCGCGTTGGCCTGCATGTCGTTCGCAAAGCGCTGCGTGTGGTTGATGTCGAACTTGCCGTACACGAAATCGGGCGTCGCGTTGTAGCGCTTGTTGTCCCATGCGCCCCAGTCGCTGCCGATGCCGCGGATGTTCGTCGTCACCGACGCGGAGAACGACGTCTGCGAGTTCTTCAGGCTCAGCTGGTCGTTGTACGACAGCGTCACCGGCACATACGTGAGCGGCGCCGTCGAGCCCGCCTGGCCCGGCATCGACACGTTTTCGTCGAAATGCTTGCGGTCGATCTCGACGCTGACGGAGTGCGCGTAAGTGTCCGACGCCGGCAGCGCATAGATCGCCGTGAAGCCGTAGGTCGTTCCCTTGCCGAGCACGTTGGTGCTGGCGACCGACGCGACGTTGCTGTCGGAGTGCACGACCGTCGCGAGGAAGCTCCAGTGCGAATCCCGGATCGGCGCCAGATACGAGAACGCGTAGACGCGCGCGTCGTTCGGATGCTGCGGCGCGAGCACGTAGGTGCCGGAAATCACGTGGCCGAGCTGCCACAGATTCGAGTAGCTGAGGTTCGCGGTCGTGCGCAGCGTCGACGTGCCGGGGCTGTTGTCGTTGTTCAGTTCCAGCGAGCCGTGCAGCGGGCTGTGATCGTCAACCTTCAGGTCGACGTCGACCGTCTGCGGCAGCGTGCCGGGCTTGAGGACCGGAATCACCTGACGGTCCGCCGAACGGTTCAGGTCGGTGAGCTGCTGCTGCGCCTGGTTGAAATCGGGCACCTGGCCTTCGGCCAGCGCGGGCACCGCATCGCGGATGTTCTGCGGCGAGTTGTATTTCGCGCCGTCGACGCGCAGGCGCCCGACCTTCGCTTCGGTCACCTGCAGCAGGATCACGCCGTTCTTCACCTGCTGCTGCGGCAGCTCGACGACGACCGACTGGTAGCCGCGATCCTGGTAGGCCTTCTGCAGTGCGTCACGCGCGGCGTTCACGTCGGCGAGCGTGCGGCCCGGCCCCTCGAACGGGTACACGGCCTTCTCGATCTCGAGCGCCGGCAACGTCGTGTTGCCGCGCACCACGAAGGCATTCACGTCGAACGACTGCGGTGCGGCCGGCGCCGCCTTCGCGGCCGGCGCGGCTTCCTGCGCTTGAACACCCGGCGCGAGGCCAAGCCCTCCGGCCAGCACGGCGCCGGCCAGGCATCGGCCGTTCAGCCGCCATCGTTCGCGTGACTTGCGGTCTACTCTCGGCGGCATGCGCCATTCCCCTTTGTTGTTCCGGATCGAAGCGTGCGCATCGCGCCAGCCGTTCGCCCCGTTATCAAATGCCTGTTTCACTTTGATGACGTTTCGTTCGTCATCCTTAGCATGACGTGGACAATGCTTTCCCGTTCTTCGCTTCCGACTCAGCCGCGACGCACCTGCACCGGACGCTCCGCCTGCCGGCCGAACTGCGTGCACGCGAATCGCATCAACGTATCGACGCACTTCGCGATCGACTCGTTGCCCGTATCGATTGCAAGGTCGGCCCGAACGGGCGGCTCGTACGGCGCTGAAACACCCGTGAACTCCGGCAGCACGCCGAGCCGCGCCTTCGCGTACAGCCCTTTCGGGTCACGCGCCTCGCAACAGGCCAGCGACGTGCTGACATACACTTCCCGGAATGCCGCCCCCACGATCGCTCTCGCCTGATCGCGCATCGCCGCAAGCGGCGAAAGAACCGCGACGATCGCGAGCGCGCCGGATTCGCTCGACAGCGCCGCGACTTCGGCGATGCGCCGCACGTTCTCGAACCGGTCCTGCACCGTAAAGCCGAGATCCCGGTTCAGCCCGGCCCTCAGCCGGTCGCCGTCCAGCACCACCGGACGCGCGTATCGTTCGCGCAATCGCACCGCGAGCGCATCGGCCAGCGTCGTCTTGCCGGCACCCGACAGCCCCGTGAGCCACAGCACCCCGCCCGACCGCAGCGGCGACGCGCCGCACGCCGCATGCGCAGCGTCTACCGATAAGGACGGAACGACGCCGGACAACCCGCAACGATCGACGTTCATCGTGCTTTCCCTTCGGCGTTCGCGGGCTCGTCTTCCTCGCGCGGACGCGTCTGCCAGAAACCGCCCTGCATCGTCACGATCGAAGGGCTCTCGGCCCATTGATGCGGGCTCAGGATTTCGGCGCGCCGCACGTCAGGAAGCACCTGCACGTCAAAGATCTCGTCGACGCCGTTGAAGAACTGAAGGATGCCGAGCACGTCACCGGTATTCGCATCGAGCGCGGCAACCCCCGCGATCAGCGCATCCGATTCGCTTTCGATCGGCAGCCCCTGCGGGCCGCGTTTGTCACGCAGCCTCGACAGCCCGACGAACAACACGCCGCCGTACTCCGCGAGACCGTGCGTAAAGCCCGGCAGCTTCGCGAGCACACGCCGCGCACCGGACTGCGGATCGATCTGCAGCACGTGGCCGCGGCCGCCTTCGAGCACATGCAGCCGCCCGCCGATCACGCGCGGCGAATGCGGCATCGACAGCCCCGACGCGACGACCCGGCCGGACGGCACCTCCATCACGATGCCGCCGTTCGCCATCCCGCTCCGCCAGCCGAACGGCTCGTTGCTCATGCCGAGCGCGGTCACGAAACGCACCTTGCCGTCGGCAAACGCCATGCCGTTCAGGTGGCAGCGATCGTCCGGCACGGTCTCCGTCACGAACGGCGGCTGCCAGATCGGCGTGAAGTTGAAATAGCCGTCGATCACGCTGATGCACGAATAGCGCGTGTTGACCGCGAGCAGCACGTGCTTGTCGAACGCCATGTCGTGCAGGTCGAGATCACCGGTGTAGTAGGACATGCGCGGCACGAACATCGCGTCGTAGTGGTCCGGGCGAGCCGGATAGCGCGGCGCAAGCGTCGACACGTTCGCGAACACCATCAGCTCGTGGATCGTCGCGACCGCGAGCCGGTTGCCCGACACGGCCATGCCCATCGAGCGCGGCAAAAGGCACGCGGACAGCGTGGGAACGCCGTTGTCAACGCCGATCACGGCTACGCCGGAGGGACGGCGGCTCACGGCCAGCGAGCACTTGAGCGCCTCGAGCACCTGCAGGAAGCGCCCCGTGTCGCGCAGGTTGATCACCGGCGACAGCGCTTCCTCCCGCCGCGCCGATGCGTCGTCCGCTGGCGCGCCGCCATCGCCGGCCGGCCTGCTTTCCTCGAACTGTTTCACTGTCGTGCACCTGTCGGCTTCATGCCGCCTGATGAGAAAAAATGTGCGTATCCGCGTGTTCCCGCGCGCCGGCACGGCGCGTCGGGGCCGCGTACGACACACCAAGTCGCAGCTCCCACCTACCTAGACGGAACGAAGCGCGCATTGCCGCAATGTTTTTTGCGTGACGTCGACCGATCCGCCTGTACGGGGAAACGATCGACGCAAGCGGGCTGCGATGCACGCGCAGCCGCCCCTCGCGCAAGACTTGCGAGATGCGGCGCATGACCTTGCGTGGCCCCCGTTTCGTGTACGTGTCGTCGCGCGGCCGACGTGTTGCGCCCGGCGGTCCGCCGTTGCGCGCGGACGACCGGCAAACGTGTCGCCGTCCGGCCGGTCAACGCGCGAAAGGTGCGACGTGCCGGCGTGCGGCCCGACAATCCTCGGGTTTCAACAGGGAAGTTTTTGTGACATTCCGCTGAAGATATTCACGAAACGCTCGCAAAACACGGCAAGCGATCGACGAGACCGTTTGCGCGGCGCCGCGAAATCGCGATGCGCAGCGCGGCCAAGCGCCGGCACGTGCGAAATCCTGCGGATTGCGGCCGCCCGCTTCGTCCTAGCTATTGAGAACAGCACACGTCAACGACAGGACCTCCATGTCATTCGCCACGATGCTCGTACGATGGCTCGCCGGGCGATTGTCCGGCACCGCCGGATTGCCGGGCCGGCCGCTTCCGCCCGCCGCTCATGCCGCGCCGATTCCGCCGCTACGCTGGCGCGCGCCGTGGCTCGCGTGGCAGTTGCTGTCATGGTCCCTGCTCACACTGCTCGCGCCGCCGATCTGGATGATCGGCACGCTGCTGCTGATCAATCCGTCGAGCGACCAGCCGCTGTTCTGGGGGCTGGCGATGACGATCGTGCCCGTCGCAAACGGGGTCGCGATCGTCGCGACGAACCAACGGCATCACCGCCTGCCGTTCACGCGGCGTCCGGTAGTCGCGGCACACATGTTCGGCATCGCGATGACCGTCGGCTGTGCGCTGTTCGTGCTGCTGCTGTGGCGCTCGCACGCGATCGCCAGCCTGGTCGGCCCGCTTGCAAACGACGGCATGCGTCCCGCGACGCTCGCGGGCTGGATCGCGGGGCTCGCCGCGCTGTTCGGCGTCACGTCATCTGCGCATGCGAGCATCGCGCATGCGTGGCTGGCGTTCGAGGTCTGAGCGCACCGCGCCGACAGACACTGTGGAGGCACGCGGATGCATCGATACGGGACGGGAAGAACGGCGCACGCACGACGCGAACGCGGCATCGCGATCGTGACGGTGCTGCTCGTCGTCGCGCTGGCGGCCACGCTTGCCGCCAGCGTGCTGTGGCGCCAGCAGGTCGCGACCCGCGACGTCGAGAATCAGCGGCTCGCGACGCAGACGATGTGGATCGAGCGCGCCGCGGTCGAGTGGGCACGCTCGACACTGCGTGCGCAAAGCGCAACGTCGAACGTCACGTTCGTCGGGCAGCCGTGGTCGGCACCGGTCGCCGACGTGCGGCTCGCGGACCTGCTGCCGTCCGACGCGATCGCGGTCAACGCCGAACTGTCGCGCGCGTGGATCTCGGGCAGTGTCGAGGACGCGCAGGCGCGCTTCAACCTGACGAACCTCGTGTCGCGCATCGCGCCCGGCAAGCCCTGGCAGTCCAGCGGCGAAGGCGTGCTGGCTTACCGGCGCCTGCTCGGCCAATTGTCGCTCGATCCCGCACTCGCGCAATCGACGGCCGACTACATGCTGCGCTCGCTGCGCGACGCGAACGGCCCGGGCGGCTGGCCGCTGCAGCTCGTGTCCGTCGACGATCTCGCGCGCATTCCCGGCTACGACGCGCATGCGATCGAAGCGATCGCGCCATTCGTGACGATCCTGCCCGACCTGACCGTCGTCAACGCGAACACCGCGGCCGAACCCGTGCTCGTCGCCGCGATTCCGACGCTGTCGCCGAGCCAGGCCAGGCGGCTCGTGGACCGGCGCGCGACGGCCTATTTCGTCAGCACCGGCGACGTCGCCGAATACCTGCTGCCGGCGCAGGGCGGCAACCCGACGCTGCCTGACGGCTCGGCCATCGGCGTGAACAGCGGCTATTTCATCGTGCATTGCCGTGTGCATTCAGCGCGGATCAACACGCGTATCGACACGCTGATCGCGCGCTACGGCAGCGGCAATTTCGCGTGGACGTCGGTCATCTGGGTGCGACGGCTCACGAGTTGAAGCCGACGCACGGATGGCCTCGATGCGTACACGGGCCGACGTACTTCATGCCGGAACGCCGCGTCGGATGAGCCCATCCGGCAAATGATCCCGAGTAGCCGGAGCACCGATGAGCCGCGACGGGCGAGCGCCCCGTCCTGTCTCGCATGGCCGCGGTTTGGCTGCTATCCCGGTCCCGATGCGATCCCGATGCCGTCGCAACGGGATCCCGGCCGGCGCCTTGCTCGAAACACACCACTGTCGACAACCGCGAGTCGCCAAAACGGAACGCTAGACCCGCGACAATTCGCCCAACCCGACCGCACGCTCCCCCTGCGGCGTTACCGCCGCATCGAACGACAGCCGCGTGAAGCTCGTCTCGCGCACTTCGCCGAGCAGTCGGTTCCAGTCGTCGATCGACACGAGCAGCGCGATAGGCCGGTTGTACTTGGTCACCATCACGAGCGCCTCGCCCGCATGCCGCAGCGCCTTCGACGGATTGCTGCTGAAGTCGCGCGTCGCCATCGCGATCGTGCGCAGGCTGAACACATTGGAAGCCGGATCGTCGCCGTCGTCGTGCATCAGGCGTTCGAGCGTCGCCGCACGCAGCAACGCCTGCGACTTCGCGGACAGCCGGTTGTCGCGGCGCCGACGCCGCTCGCTGCGCGGGTCGACGTGCACGGCGAGCATCCGCACGATCTGGCCGAGCGTGGTCGCGGGCAACTGGTCGTATCGCTGCCACCAGTCCGGCGGCAGCGCGATCATCATGCCCGCATAGGTCGCCGCCACGCCGTCGGCGATCAGCGACGGCAAGCGGTCGACGTCGCGCGCATCGAGATCGAGCGCACCGCCGACGACGCGCGTCATCACGCTGAACGCGTTGTATGCAAATGCGGCGATCCCGCTCGCCAGCAGCGCCGCGCGGGCGGGCACGGCGCCGAACGACGCGCCGCCCGTGACGGACTCGAGCGCCAGCGGCAACGCGTCGCGCCAGCGCCGGCACGACAGCGCCACGACCTGCGGTGCGTCGAATCGCCCGGCCGGCAGATCGGTCAACAGCGTGACGATTTCGCCGGGGGAATCCGTGCGGTGCCATTCGATCCGCCGAAATACACCCGACACGCCGCCTTCGCCGGCCATCCTGACGGATTGTTCGCGAATGCGTCCGTCGCCGAACGCACCGCTCTCCTGCCAGGCACCAAGCGGCCGGCACGCGGCCGAGCGGCCGTATTCGCGCAACACGAACGCGCCGCCGCGGCGCGGCCAGCCGGAAAGGAGCGCGTCCGTATCGAAGCCCCCGTCGACAATCCACAGCTCGCCGGGCCGGACCGTTTCAAGCAACGCGCCGACGAATGCACGCTCGTTCGTTCGGCCACGCTCGCACGGCAGCAGGTCGACGATCATCCCGAGTTCCGGATCGTAGACCGGCAGGACGCGCGCACCGTCCGCCGCCGCATCGCGTGCGGGGTCGTCGCACGAGCGTCCGCAGTCGCACCCGCCGGCCTGTGGCGCGCAGGCCTCGCCGGTACCGTCCAGCACGCGCAACCGCATCCCGTCGACGGCACGCGTACCGTCGACCTTGCGCACCGATGCGACCGGCAGCAGCAGTTCGACGCTGTCCTTTGCCAGCGCGCGCCCCCAGCCGGAACGCCATCGGCTCATGCAATCGTGCAGTGCCGTCACCGCCGCGCCAAACCCCGGCGCGGCGGCCACGCCGGCATCCGGCGTCCGCTGCCGCGCGGCCATCGACGCGATCGCGTCGACGGCGAGGGTGAACAAGGTCTCGCGGATCGACTCGCCGTCGAGCGCGTCGCCGGCGTCCGCCGCGACGCCAATCCAATCGTCGTGCAACGCGCATTGCAGCACGAGCCGCGCCATGATCGTCATCGGACTCTGCTCGACAAAGCGTTCCACGATCGTGCGCATCATCGGATTACCCCACACTGTCTGGTTGATCGCACGCGCCGCTGCAACGGCACGCGCACGCCTGCGGCGCGATACGCGCGCACTTGACGAGCCGCCCGCGACGCCGCAGCATCGTGGGCGACCGGACCCGCGCGGCGACGCGCCGCCGCGGCGGTCCGCCCGCAATCGATGCACGAGGCACCGGCATGTACGTAGATCCCCGCGTGGCCCATGGCCGCGCCCGGTTCGACCTGAGCGGCTCCCCGCGGCTCGTCGCCGACGAACGCCGCTGGGAAATCAGCGACGTCGTCACGCGTGGCCTCGACGATTTCACGGGCGTGCGCAATCGCCGCAACCTGATGCGGCTGCTCGAACGCCAGATCGCGCCGAAGCTCGCGCGCCTCGGGCTCGAGCCATACGTCGGCGCGCTCGGTCATGCCGAAGGGTTGTTCGTCAACTTCTCGACGATGAGCGCCGAGCACGGCCTGCGCGAATTCCAGCTGCAACTGACGGTGCCCGACCTCGTGCTGCGCAGCTTCGCGTCGAACGCGATCCGCCCGCACGCGGTCGCGCGCTGCATGCAGCGCAACGGCGTGATGTCGCTGGCGGAAATCGAACATGAAACCCGTATCGCCTTCGTCGCGGCGCGCGTGATGCGCTCGCTCGCCCTCGCGGAAGGCTGGCAGCAGATCGGCGTGCCGACACCGCACGGGCTGTTCGTCGGCATGCTGACCGATGCGCGGGACGTCGCGATGAACACCTATTTCCGGCCCGGCGACAACGACCGCCCGTCGCGCTGGAGCGGCTTCTCGGCCCTCTTCTCGACGATGCCGGACTGGCGCCCGGAACAGGTCCGGTACGGCGGCGATCTGCTGCAATGGATGGTCAACCATATCGTGGCCCTGCAAGAATCCGCACCGTTCGTCGAACGCTTTCCCTTTCTGCGCGAGCCGCTGCGCGATGCCGGCGATCCGCTCGACGCCGCCTGGAACGGCGCACGCGCCGGCCTGCAGCCGCAGTCGCCCTCCTGAATCGTGAACCGGGCTGGCGCGACGCAACCGGCACCTCGTGGCCACCCGCGAGCCAGCGCGGCCGGACGGCGATCCGGGAGCCGTCTCCGGCCCCCGTTCCCCGGTCTCCGCTTCACCGCCCTCTCTGCACGGCCCCTCTTCACGGCCCCTCTTCACGGCCCCTCTTCACGGCCCCCTCGCTCTCTCATATACAAGGTCGAAGCAAACCCGCCTAACCCGCAGACTTTCTTGCGGCGCCCGGGCGCCGGCGCGGTTTTGCGCACCGCCCGGGTGCACGGCTTGCGCCGCGCCGCGTCAATGCGTGCGTGTCGGCCCGCCGGGCTCCTGACGGCCGACCGTCTCCAGCACGGCCCACATCCAGATCAGCTCGCGGACCGTGCGAGCATGCTCGTCGCTCTGCGCGCGCCAACGCGCAAAAACGTCGAGTTCCTGCTCCGTCGTGTCGCCGGCGCGTAACCACAGCAGCCAGCGCACGGCGCCCTCGCGGATCGAATCGGCGCGCGTATTCGCGTCGCCGGGATCCGTGTCCCGTTGCGATTCGTTCATGATCACGCCACCGCCCGAAGCTCCATCGACACACATCCCCCGCACCGCGCATCGCTGCGCGGCCGGGGCGCTTGCCACCCACGCCTCGGGTCCGACGACGTCACACCGGGCCGCCATCAAGGGCAGCCCGGCGTTTGCCGGCCCTCATTGATCAAGTCGTATCGAGCGGCCGTAACCCGCAGGGCGCGGACGGCCGGAAGCGCCGCGAACGCATCGCCGGCGGGAGGAAGACGGAGGAAATGAAACGGGGGAAGCCCGTCAGCTCAGCAGCACGATGTTGCCGGGCAGCCGCGTGATGTGCGCGCCGTACAGGCGGCCGACCATGTCGATCACGTCGTCGAGCCGCGTGATCGGGAACTGCGCCTGCATCCGGTTCTCGCCGAGCGACGCGCTGCGCAGGATGACCTTGCCGCGCCGGTAGCGGTTGATCTCGTCGACGACCTGCGCGAGCGGCACGCCGTTGAACACCAGCATGCCGCGCCGCCACGCGCTGACTGCGCCCGGATCGATGCGCGCCACGGGCTGCACGCCGCGATCGTCGTAGACGACCTGATCGTCGGCCGCGAGCGTGCGCGCACCGCGCGGATGCGCAAGCGCGACCGTGCCGGACAGACAGGTCACGCAAACCTGCGACCCCGTGCGCCGCACGTTGAAGCGCGCGACTGTCGCCTGCATGCGGCCGCCGCCCGCCACCACGGTGACGGGCTGGATCGGCGTCGCGCGGCCGGCCGGCGGTGCGGCCGCGTCGATCTCCGCTTCGCCGGCGACCACTTCGACGCCGTGCGCGGCATCGCTCGCCGCCAGCACATCGAGACGCGTCTGCGTATTCAGCTCGACCGTCACGCGCGACGACAGCGCGACGCTGCGCTGCTCGCCGGTGCCCGTGTGGTAATCGGCCGCGAGATCGCCGAGCGACGGCCACAACTGCATCGGCGGGCGCACTGCGAGCCACGATGCGCCCGCCGCGACCGCGAAGCCGATGAATGCGCGCCGCCCGGTGCGCATCGTGCGCTCGCGCTTGGCAACGTTTGCCCAGGCTGCGGCCGCGCGCTCCTCGTGCGCCAGTTCGGTCGCGGCCGTGCGCAGCGAACTCCAGGTATCGCGCAACAGGCCGGCGGCCTGCGGACGATCGGCGCACCAGCGCTCGAACGCATCGGCTTCCGCCTGGCTCGCGTCTCCCGAGCGCAGACGCAGCAGCCACGCACTCGCTTCGTCGAGTTCGTCGTGGGCAGGTTCGGCCTGGGCTTTCGTCATCGTCCGGATGCTCAAAATTTACGCGGGCCGCCTCGCGAACCCGTGTACGGATCACCGTCTTCCTGCATGCGCTGCAGGCAGTACTTCATTGCCGCGCTCAGCTCGCTTTCGACGAGCCGCAGCGAAATGCCGAAATGCTCGGCGATCTCGCGGTTCAGCAGGCCGTCCACGCGGGCGGCCAGCAGGATCGCGCGGCGCCGCGGCGGCAAGCCGCGCAGCACGTCCTTCAATGTCTCGACCTTGCGGCGCGCCGCGACGATCCGCTCGGGATCGGCCAGCTCGTCGGGCATTTCCAGCAGCGTCTCGACATCGTCGTCGTGCAGATGCCGGCGTTCGCGGCGATGCTGGTCGATCGCGACATTGTTCGCCATCCCGAGTATATAGGCGTCCGCGTTCGTCACCTGCGTCGAAACGTTCGCGTTCTCGAGACGCAGCCAGGTTTCGTGCAGCGCGTCGGCGGCGCCGTCCTTCGACCCCGTCACGCGTTCGAGGCGCCTGACCAGGTACGCGTAGCGCGTCGCCAGCACCTTCCTGAGCCCGGTGCGGTTGCTGTCGCTCATCGCGGCCTAGCCCCGAACGGCCGGCTGCGGCGCCGGACAGCGGAAATGCACGCCGTTGCCGGCCGGACGCAGCAGGATCGTGACCGGCTGCGGCAGGTCCGCCGGCGGCGCGTCGTCCAGCTTCAATGCGCGCAGCGCGCGCATCACCGCCGCGTCGCGGGCGGCCGAACCGCTCGATGCCACCATGTTGACCGCCACCACCGCCCCCCTGTTGTCGATGCGCACCTGCGCGACGAGTCGATAGCTGCCCGGCACCGCTGCCGGCTGCGCACAGAGCGCATCGATCAGATGCGCCTGCAGCAGGCCCGCGAACGCGTGCCGCTCGCCGGAATCGCCGATCCCGTCGATCGGCAAGGCCGCATCCGCCGGCGTGTCGGCCGGCGCGGGCGCCTGCTCGGCGGCCGGCTGCGCGACGATGATCGCTTCGTCCGGACGCGAGAATTCCGCACGCAACCCCGTTCCGGCCAGCATCCGCTCGAGCGCGTCGCGCGGCGCGAAGTCGCCCTGCACCGGCGCACTCGTGCGCCCGTCGAGCAGCGGCGCCGGCGCCAGCACGAGCAGCTCGGTGAGCCGCGCGAAATCCCGCAAGGTCTTCGCAAGCGGCTGCGCGGGCAAATCGAAACGCACCGTGCTGCCCGTCTGGCGGACGATGGAACCGGTCTCCTGCGCGTGTATGCCGTGCATGCACGGCACGACGAACGCCAGCCACGCGACGAGCACCAGGACACCGGTCGGCGCCCGTGAACGAGTCATGAATCCCTGGACGGAAGTGGAGTTGCACGTTGCCGGCGAAACGCGCACCCCCGTGAGCGGTTACGCGACAAACGAACGTCAGATTGTGAGCGGGCACTATGACAGTCAGGTGAAGCATGTCGCGACGCGATTCAATCCGGCGCTCCGCGCGCTCGCCGGCGTCGCATGCGGTTCATGGCCGGCGCACGACAAAGTTGCCGATGCCGGTGCCCACCACCGCCATCCGCACGTCGCCGGACCACAATGTGATCGTCACCGGCACGTCGATGCTTTCGCTGCCGAGCACGATCTGCGACGGCGTTTCGCCGCCGCCGGTGTAACGCACCGACACGCCCGTCACCTCGCCGCCCCAGCGACGCGCGCGATACAGGTCGTCCGTCATCGGCGCCCACGCACCGTTTTCCGTGCGCTGCACGAACCGATAGCCGCCGCCCACCGGCTGCCACGCGATCGGCATCGAGCGCACCTGCGCTTCGTCGCCGGCCGATTCGAGCAGGTTCGCCAGCCGCTGCGCTTCCTCGGCGAGATCGGTGCGACGATTGCGCGACGGCGCGAGCGTCACGACCGCGACCAGCAGCCCGACGATCACGAGCACGACGAGCATCTCCAGCAGCGTGAAGCCGGATTGACGATATCGGCGCGATCGCCGCGGCGCGTTCGTGCGCTTCATGTGCGCGATGCACGTGCCCTTACTGCCACGAGCCGATGTCCGCATCGTTCCCCTCGCCGCCCGGCTTGCCGTCCGCGCCGTAGCTGAACACGTCGATCGCGCCGTGCGCGCCCGGGTTCAGGTATTGATATGCGTTGCCCCAGGGATCCTTCGGCAACCGCTCCAGATAGCCGCCGTCTTTCCAGTTGTTCGGCACCGGGTCGACGCTCGGCTTCTGGACCAGCGCAGTCAGCCCCTGCTCCTGCGACGGATAACGGCCGTTGTCGAGTCGATACAGGTTCAGCGACTGCATCATCGTGCCGATGTCCTGCTTCGCCGCGATACGGCGCGCCTCGTCGGGCCGGCTCATGATCTTCGGCACGATCAGCGCCGCGAGAATCCCGAGGATCGCGACCACCACCATGATCTCGATCAGCGTGAAGCCGCGTTGCGTGCGACGGCACGCATGTTCATGCGTGCTGCCGGTACGCAACGTTCCGACTTCTTCGTGGTGCGTCATCATGCATTCACCCTTGCGTCAAAGAATGGAAACCGTTCCCTGCTCATCGAACCGATCCGTTGCCATGAAACCGCTCGCCCTGCTTCGCACCGTTCCGTCACGCATCGATCCGTTGCCGCTCGTCGCAACGCTTGCAGCCGGCGCGGCGTTCGTCGTCGTATCGATATGGGCCGCACACGTGCTGAACGCGCCCGATGCGCCGGCACCTGCCCGCCCCGCACCGCCCCCACCGGTCGACGTCACGGCCAGCGCGCAGCTGTTCGGCGCGAAACCCGACGACAGGCGCGACACGATCCAGTTGCTCGGCGTGCTCGCGTTCGACGCGCGCCGTGCGGCCGCGATCGTCAGCGTCGGCGGCGAAGCGGCGCGCGTCGTATCGCTCGGCGCGGCGATCGGCGAAGCCGCGAAGCTCGCCGAGGTTCGCGCACGCTCGATCGTCGTCGATCGCCACGGCACGCAACGCGAGGTCGCGCTGCCCGCCACGGAGAAAGCCAACGCGTTCGTGCGCTGAGCCGAGCCGCGCATCACTGCACCATGTTGTTCAGCTCGATGATCGGCATCATCACCGCGAGCACGATCACGAGCACCACGCCGCCCATCGCGAGGATCAGCAGCGGTTCCAGCAGGCTCGTCAGGAACATCGTGCGGCGCTCCAGTTCCCGTGATTCGCCTTCGGATGCGCGGTCGAGCATCGTCGTTACGTCGCCAGTCGCCTCGCCCGAACGGATCAGGTGCACGAGCACCGGCGGGAACGTCTTCGTATGGGCCAGCGCGCGCGACAATGCCGAGCCTTCGCGCACGCGCACGATCGCATCGTCGACGTTCGCGCTCATCGCGCGGTTCGACAGCGTCTCGCCGGCCGCCTGC
The DNA here is from genome assembly GCF_000731655.1 of Burkholderia sp. MSh2. Classification (NCBI taxonomy): domain Bacteria; kingdom Pseudomonadati; phylum Pseudomonadota; class Betaproteobacteria; order Burkholderiales; family Burkholderiaceae; genus Burkholderia; species Burkholderia sp. MSh2. Next base: position 95,914 of record NZ_JPGM01000012.1, read on the forward strand.
AACGCGCGCAGGATCGGCACGCCGGCGGCCGTCAGGATGCCGAGCGTGCTCGCGAAACGCACCGTGTTGTAGCCGCGCACGAGCTTGCCGGCGAGCGGCGCGGTCAGCAGCCAGTGATCGAACCGCAGCCGCGGCCCGTCCTGCGACAGCACCTTGCGGATCGCGAAGGCGATCGCAACCATCGCCGCGAGCGACGCCCACCACCAATGCCGCACGAAATCGGACAGCGCCATCATCACGACCGTCAGCGTCGGCAGCTGCTGCTTCGTGCTGGTGAACACGTTCGCGACCTGCGGCACCACGTAGCTCAGCAGGAACGTGACGATGCCGAACGCGATCAGCGTGACGATGCCGGGGTACGTGAATGCCAGCAGGATCTTCTGCTTCAGTGCGTTGCTCTGTTCGATGTAGTCGGCCAGGCGCGACAGCACGATGCCGAGCTTGCCGGTGTGCTCGCCGGCCGCGACGAGCGCGCGATAGATCTCCGGGAAATCGCGCGGATGCTGGCTCAATGCGTTCGCGAACGAATGGCCGCCGACGACTTCCGCGCGGATCGACGCCATCAGCTCGCGCACGTAGTCGCGCTCGGCCTGTTCGCTCAACACCGACAGCGATTCGTCGAGCGGCAGCCCCGCGACCAGCAGGCTCGCGAGCTGGCGCGTGATGATCGCCTGCTCGCGCTGCGACAGCTTGCGGCCAAGCGATAGCCGTTGATGGCGCTCTCCATGCAGGCGCTGCGCGGCCAGTTCGACGACGAGCGGTGTGAGGCCCTGTGTGCGCAGATGGCTGCGACCTGCGCGTGCGCTATCGGCTTCCAGCACGCCTTTCAGCGTGCGGCCGGTGGGATCGATCGCTTCGTAGCGGAATGCCGACATGCTGGGTTCTCTCCTGTCACGGGTGCGACTGCTTTCCATGACGTCGCACAGCATGCCGGACGCAGTCGCCGGGGAAGACTACGGAGCGAACCGGCGCAAATTTATGACGAATGCTGGGCTACCTTTTTCGGCGGTTTTTATTACCTTGCATCGTTATTCTTATAACTTAAAAGCGATTTCATTTTCACCAAAGAAATCAATCCATCTCATATTAAACACACAAGATTTTCGGCGACCGCCCATTTACGGATTCGCCCGCCCAACAGAAGCAATACATCGAAGACAAACGCATTCATCGACGCGCGGAATGTTCCGTAACATCCGCCACAAAACCGCCTTGAAGTTGGGATAGCACTGCGCATTGCTCGCATACGAAGCCAACGGCCAGCACCACGCGTGATGCTGGCGCCCGCGCACAATCCGTCGAACGACTCCCGGCCACATCCCAATATCTGGACGCTCCGGCCGGTGCCGAATAACGTTCCATTCGATGCTTTACCAATTCGAATAACGCAACGTCCTATTCGATAAAAATGTTGAGCACCATTCGTTACGAAAAATTCACACGCGTCATACGGATTTCCCCCTACATTTACCCGGCGGTCCACAAGTATTCCAACCGCAGTAGCAGGGGTTCCGTTTATCTTCGTCCAAGGAAATTTCTCATGAAATCCAGCAAGCGCAAGATCTGTCAAGTCCTCGCTCTCGTTGTTTCCGGTCTGGGCGCCACGGCCGCAATGGCCTCGCCGAACGTACAAGGCGGCGGCTCGTCGCTCGTCGCCCCGACCATCGGCGCGATCGGCAACACCGCGACCGAAATCGGCCTGTTCGGCACGTCCCAAGGCTCGTTCACGTATTTCTCGGTTGGCTCGGGTGCCGGTCAAAACGCGTTCCTGAACAACCAGCCGACGTACTTCGGCTCGACGGTCTCCGGCACGGTCCACTTCGCGAACAGCGATGCGGCCCTGTCGACCGCCCAGCTCACGTCGTACAAGGCCGGCCTCGGCGCGACCAACGGCCCGCTGATCCAGATCCCGTACATCGTCACGCCGATCACGGTGCCGGTCGTCAACGGCCCTGCGGTGACGAGCACGACGACGCCGCAAACGACGCCGGGTCAGGCAAACAGCATCGCGCTGAACGACAACGACCTGTGCGGCATCTTCTCGGGCAAGCTGACCGACTGGAACCAGGTCGTCAACCCGCAAACGGGTTCGGCATACACGACGACCAGCTCGCCGATCAAGGTCGTCTATCGTGCTGACGGCAGCGGCACGACCGAACTGCTGACCCGCCACCTGGCAGCTGTCTGCTCGACCGCCAATACGGCCACGGGCGTAACGTTCGTCGATTCGCTGACGTTCACGGCTTCGTTCCCGGGCGGCGTGCCGGCAAACTTCACGCCGGCCTCGGGTAGCGGTGGCGTCCGTACGCAACTGGTGAGCTATCAGTCGGCCGGTACGGCCGCTGTCGCTTACCTGAGCCCGGACTACACGAACACGTTCCTGGCTCCGCAAAGCACGGTCGTGACGTCGGCCAGCGCCTTCCAGCTGCCGGTGGCGAGCCTCGTGAACGCGACGAACGGCACGTACTACGCACCGACGTATGCGAACGCAACGACGGCGCTCAGCACGGCAACCGTGCCGAGCAGCCAGGCTCGCGCCACCAATCAGGCCAACTGGGTGCCGAACGTCGGCAATCCGGGTTCGGGCTATCCGGTTTCCGGTACCAGCCAGATCATCCTGAGCCAGTGCTATGCGGATTCGTCGGTCAAGACCGCCGTGCATGACTTCCTGAACGCTCACTTCACGAACGCCAGCTTCGCGTCGATCGTTCACGGCAACGGTTTCGACACCGTGTCGTCGAACTTCCAGACGGCAATCTCGGCTGACTTCCTGAGCAACACGAGCGGCTACAACCTCGACATCGGCAACACGGGCGTCTGCACGGGCACGGTTACCGGGCGTTAAACGGCTGGCAGACCGAGCGGTCCGCTGTTGACTCGACCGCGCCCCCGCTTATCGGGGGCGCGGTTTTTTTCATATATGCGATCGATTCGTATTGCGTGACGATTCTCATGCAGGCGGCAAAACCGCCAAACGACCCGTCACCCCGCTCGACGCACAACATAACCCGACATACACGCATATAACGTTTTGCATTCCTATTCATCTTGCAGAAAAGCGTAAAAATCCGGCAGAACCGGATCATATAGTCAGCTTCCGCGTTGCAGTGGTACGCCCACTCGCCTGGGACTTCATCAACGCAAGCTTTGCCGATTCGTCACCCGGGGCCAACCGGACCGCGAAGGTCGACCCCGAGGGTCGTACTCGCCGTGACGGGTAGAGGTTCGCCGAACGTCGCGCCGACGATCTGCACAATCGGCAACACGAGCGCCTGCGCGGAATTCACCGCGAGCCACCAAGCACAGGACGTTCGTTCAATGCCGATCCACATTGGATCGTGCTCGCCATGCGGCCCTTCGTCCATGGGCATCGTCGAATACGGGTTGCCAGTCGTTCCGGCGACCCGCATCGACTTTGCTCAGATCTTGCCCAGCCGTGCGCGCTCGTCAGGTGTAAGTGTCGCCCGTTCCGACGGCCCCGGCTGCCCGAAGCCGAGGATCGACACCGCGCTCGACGGGTCGTAGCCAACCTGTTGCTTGTGCTTCTTCCCGCCGTCGCCGTTCGCATCGCCAAACCCCTCGACCTGCACCGAGATCGTCCAGCGCCGTGCCGCCCCACCTGACGCGTTGTTCTTCGCGATGTCTTGCGCAACCTGGGTCGCGGCCGATGCGGCCGCACTCGCCGCCGTCAACGCCCCCGTGTTTACCGCTTGCACAAGCGGGATGCCGCTGGCCTTGCCGGTCACCTGGATATTGTCCGCGTTCACGACACGCAGCGCGGCGACGTTCAGGTTACCTGCGCGAATCCCTGCATCGCCAGCGTCGACTGTGCCGCGTGGCGCGATCAGGTTGATCGTGCCGATCGGCACGCCCGGCACGCTTTGCAACGTGGCGATGCCGGCGCCCATGACCTGGCCGCGCGCGTCGACCGTGCAGTAGTGGTTCGCATCGCACACGTATTGCGGCGTCGGCGTATCCGCCGACGACTTCGCGCCCTTACCCGCGTTAATGTCGCCGTTCGAACTCCAGATCGTCATGTCGCCACCCTGTTCGGTGAAGATGCGGCTCTGTGCCAGCAGGACACTGCGGTCCGTAAAGATGTCGATGTCGCCCTTCTCGAGCGTGAGGATCCCCATCGTCCCGGGCCCGGCAATCACCCGGCCGGTGGCATCGACGATCTGCGGTGGCGCGGATGTGCTGCCGACCAGCGCCTGCCCACCGGGGCCGAGAATCGACACGTTGCCGCCCTGCTGGGTCTGGATGGTGGTGCTGCGAACATCGAGGTCACCCATATCGACAAGCTTGTTCGCCCCGTTGCTGCCCCCGCCGAGATTGTTCGCCGTGTAGCCCAGCGTGGCCGGGAACATCGTATTGAGCGCCTCGTATCCACGTGCATATTTCTGATAGTACGGACTGGCGGGATTGTTGTAATCCTCGCCGACACTGGTCAGAACCTTGAACAATACCTGTTCCGCGAAGAGTTGCTGGACATACTGCGGTAGCGCCTTGAACTGCGCCCACGCTTCATCAGCGGTCAACGGTTTGATTGCCGGCTGATCCTTGACCAGGCCCGTATCGACCGAAAGACCCGCCACGTATTGCTCCATGAACGCGACCAGCTCAGGTGTCGTACTGGAAACGCCTGGCGCCGATTTGGTCGGATCGACGTACGTCGAGATAAACGAAGCAGTGTCGATACCCGGTCCAACCCCGAACAGCACATTGACGTTCGCGCTTTCGTGCGGCAAATAAGGATTGTTCGCATTGCCGATCGTATCGATCCCCGTTTGGATCCCGGAAACATAGCTGCCGGCGCCCAAGCTTGCATAAGCCGTGAATTGACTCGTCATCGGACCGATATTCCGGCCAGCTTCGACATCGAACGTGCCTGGGCCGCCGAGCACCAACGCCGGCACCACAGCGGACGTCGATTGAATAAGAGGCGTGTCATATATATCCCGCCCTGCGACAATGCGCGTAATGTCCGACTTGCGCAGGTTTTGCCCGATGAATGACAGATTCACGATGTCGCGCCCTGCCTGAAGCAAAGCGGGCTTGTCTATCACTACAGGCACCAAACTGCCGTAGAAACCCGCGGCCGCGCCAGTCGTTTGCAGCACGCCGTCAACGATATCGCCATTGAGACTGTAGATTCTTGCCGGCACGATGTCGTCGCGATGCAGCGTATCGGCATCGTGTGCCGCCGCCGATGCCACGGTTGGATCTGCGACGACAACATTCGGCCTCGCCGGCGAAGGCATCGCGGACGGGTCGACATCGAGCATGCCGAATGATGGCGATCCGACTGGAGGCCCCATTCCGTTGATGCTCGACAGATTGACCGACTGGTCGGCAATCAGATTGAGATTACCCGACGCCGACGGGTAAAGCTCTCCGCTCGCCGCCACCGTGATGCCGCCTGTGAACGCGGTCAAATCCACCGACGCCGGCAAGATGGACGACAGGTCGAGCTTGCCCGGTATCATCGGATTCAAATTGCCGCCACCGATCAGCGCGACATTGGAAAGCGTGCCGATCGCGACATCGCCCGTCGTCGATGCGATATTGACGGCGGACGTCGACGAATAGCCCTGCATGTCGACTTGTTGCTTGTATGCGGACAACAGTACATTGCCCTGCACATAGGACGGATCGAACACGCGCCCGATGCCGACGCCTTGTCGCGCATTCACGTCGAGTACGCCATCCTGAGTCGCCAGCAGTGTATCCATCGTTATCGGGGAGGCGCCCGGAATGTCCGACGGCACCGCGATGTCCGATCCTATCTTGCCGCCCGCCGTAATCGCCCCAGTTCCCTTCGCGACGAAATAGCCGCCGCTTAGAATATTCCCGCCGGCCCGCACCGACAGGTTGCCACCGCCGACCGTATTGACGGTCGGGGTGTCCGTATTGGCGCCGGTCAACCACCACGTGGTCGGCAGCGACACCGACAGGTCGGAGATATTTCCGCCCGCCGACACGGACACGTTTCCGCCCGCGCTCAGCACGCCTTGATCGAATGCGCCGAAATTGATCGATGTCTGGACGGTCTGCGTCGCGGGATTGGTCGCACCGACCGTTCCGGTCGGATTGCCGATCTGCATCCACTGCCACCAGAACTGGCTGATGTTGGTGCCCTTCCGTCCGGTCACCGTGCCGTTCGTATCGGTCAGATATTCCGCACCCGTGATATCGCCTTGCGCGTGAATCGTGATATCACCCGCCGAGTCGGGACTGACGGTTGGCGTGATCAGAATGTCCTGATAGCCGGTTCCGGCATGCAAGATTGCCAGCGTGGGGCTTCCCGTCGGCGCAGAAGCCGCGGGCGCACCACCGGTATAGATCACGCCCGGCACGATCAGGTCCGTATCGTTCGCTTGCGCAGCGCCTGTGTCGACCAGGGCAACACCGTTGCCCGCCGCCACATCGATCGCACCCGTACCGGTTCGGATCATCGTCGGCGCAAGCACCGCAAATCCGTTGCTGTCGACATATGTCGCATGGCCATCGAAGGTCACGCTCTTGCCGTTCGTCGCGCCCCCCACGGTCAACGGCTGAAGCGCCAGCGGATTCGTGCTGTTCAGGTCGGCCCCTGCTACTACCCGGAACGAACTGCTCGCTCCGCCCGCCAACGACGCTGACTGCAGAGGAATCGGGTTGGTCGCGACCGGCGTCGGTGACGGTGAATTGTCGGTCACGGCAGGCAGGCTGATCGTCGACGTCGCAATCACCGCAACCGGTTGAACGACAGGCGCTGCGGGGATATCCACCAAAGGATACCTACCGATCTGAGCCTTGAATCGCACCGAGTCCGCCAGGTATTTTTGATACTGACTCAAATAGATCAGGTAGGCACCAGGATTGGTGGCTTGCTCGGCAGCAGAGGGAGCAATCGGTGCCTTTGGTTGCCCGGCAATCACGCCACTGCTGTTGAACCGCAGCACGTCGACGATACCGATGTTGTTGTAACGAGGATCTATGTTCAGAATTGACGAGAGACTCGTTGCGGTCTGATCCAGGAAGTTCGCATACGCCATATAGAGTGCGTAGTACTCCGCGATCTCGTCCGGAGTACCGCCAACGGGTTGCCCAGGAGCGAACGCTTCATTTTTCTTCGCGTAGAACCAGATTCCGTACTCGTAAGGGTAAGCGTTGTAGCCTGACGGCAACTTGAAAATGGCATTTGCCTCGCTCAACGTCGACAACGGCGGCACCGCAATCGTCCCACCACCACCCAGCGGGTTCGCGATCTGGAAGAACCCGTCCGACAGGCTCGCATTCACCTTTACGTTGTTCTCGGCGCGCAGCGTCACGACCGGCGCCTGCCCGTCAAAACGGAATGCGAGATTCGTCGGCGATGCGCCCGCCCCGAGGTTCCAGTTCGTCAGCACCTGGATATCGCCGCCGTTGATCGCAGGACTCGGGTTGTCAAGCTCGATTCCCGGCACGATGCGCGTATTCGCGATGTTCTTTCCTGCGAAGGGATCGACCAGCGTATCGAGCCCGTGCTGCACGAATCCCATCAGCGTGCCCGGCGCCGCGGTCGACGCATCGCCGCCTTGATACCCGTAGAAAGTCTGGTGATCCGTATTCGCGCCGTTACTCGCCGGCGCAAAGTACATATTGTTCAACCCGCCGAACCCGACCGTGGTGTCGCCATTTTGAAGCTGTGCCTGCGTGATGCTTGTCGCGACGCCGGTCGCCTGGTTCGTCAGCATGCCGCCGCCGGAACCATCCGGCGCAAACGCGAACGTCACCGGCGTACCGGAAGTTCCCTGCGCGGTAAACGTGCCGGCCAGCAGATGCCCGCTCTTGTCGTACCATCCCGCCGGATCGATGACCCCGTCGAAATGCTTCGCCCCCGTCGTCGCGTCCGTCGTGCTCCACACCGCGTAGGCCTCGAGCGAGGTCGCACGCGACCCGACGATCCCCTTGCCGGCATTGAACGCTTCAGGCAGATCGACCTTCACGCCGTTATCGATCAACAGCGGCGCACGGAAACTCACAACGCCGCCCGACAGGCCACCGGCAGTACCGCCGGACACGTCGATCAGTGCATTCGCACCGAGCGCGATGGCGCCTGCATTCGCGCGCAGAAAATTCTCGTAGCCATAGGTCGTGTTGTTCGCGATCGAGTTGCCGTTCGCGTCGACGATCGTCGGGTCGAACATTGCAGTCGTGCCGATGTTGACCTTGCCGCCGCGCTGGTTCGGATCGGAGCCGCGTGCCAGCAGCGATCCTTCGATGTCCACGCCGTTGCGACCGTACAGGTCGATTTCGCCGCCTGCCTTGCCGGACGCGTCGATCGTCCCGAGCACGTTCACGTTGCCGTTCGCCGTATCGGCCGAGCTTCCCGAACCGCCGTCGGCCGTCAGCAGCACCGAATGCGCGGTCAGTGTGTTGCCCTGCGACAGCGTCAGGTTGCCCGTCTTCGTGTGGACGGTGATCGCCTGATTCACGCCGCTCGATGCAAGCGTCTTCGACAGCGCATCCAGATCCGCCGCGCCGCCCGTATTGAGCGAGAACGACCCGCCCGCGTAACCGCTCGCCGCGCCGCCCTTGATCGTGCCGTTCAGGTTCACGACCTGTTGCGGCGCCGACAGCGAAAGGCTGCCTGCCGCGCCACCGCCGCCGGCCCCGGAGAAATCGAGCGTCGAGCCGGCCTGCACGTCGACGGTTCCCGCGTCGGCCGTCAACGCAATCGATCCGGCCGGCGCGTAGCGCATCACGTCGAAAAACTGTTTCGACACGCCCGCCGCGCTGACCGTCGATCCGCCGCCGATCGTCAGGTTTCCGGTCGTCGCCTCGAGCGTCACGTTGCCGGCCGGCGCGCTGATCGTCGCACCGTTGTCGTTCACTGTGCCGCCGATGAAGGTCCATGCACCGCCGACCGCATCGCGCTTCAATGCCGTGCCCGACGCACCGTTCAGCGTCAATGCACCCGTCGTTTTCACGGTGGCGGCCGAGCTCGTATCGGCGAGGTAGACCGGCGCATTGAGCGTCGCCGGCAATGCGCCGAAGTCGAACGTGCCAGTACCCTGGCCGACGATGGCGCCCGTCGCGTTCATCGTCGCCGAGCCGAAGCCGCTTGCCGCCTTCGTGCCCGTGCCGAAGTCGATCTCTTTCGCGTTGACCGTTAGCGTGCCGTTTCCGGCCGTCGTCGTACCGGGCGTAGCGCCCAATTCGTTCGTGAGCGCGATTTGCTGGGCATTCAGCACGACATGACCGCCGTCGCTCGTGAACGTGCCGGCACTCAAATCGACGCTGTCGCCGAACGTCGCGTTCACATCGCCGACGAAACCGATCGCGCCGTAGCTGCGCAGCGTGACCTGCTGCGCGTTCGCGAACTGCGCGAGTCCGGCCGGATCGACGACAAAACCCGGCAGGTTCGCCGCCGAGGCGCCGCTTGCGTTGGTGAACGTAATCGCGGAACCGTCCACCGTGATCGCCTTGGCCGACAGCACGGCGGACGGATCGACCCTCAGGTCGCCGGACGAATCGAGCAGCAATGCCTGTCCACCCGCGAGCGTTGCGCCCGCGCCGACCGCCAGCAAGCCCTTGCCCGTGCCGCCGGTGCGCGACAACGGCGCCATCGCGCCATTCGACACGCGCAGCAACGCGCCGTCGCCGGCGATCGCAATCGGCTGATCCTTGGCTGCCGGGTAGTCACCCTGCGCAGCGATCGACGCACCGGCATCGATGCGCAGGCCGTTCGCCGCATTGGGATCGGCGCCGCTGTCGCCGGTCTTCGTGACGAGCAGGATCTCGGGGCCCTTCAGCGCCGTGTTTCCGTCGTTCGACACGACGACACTGTTCGCGATCGGCGTGATCGTGACGCCGCTCGTGGTCGCTGCGCGCGTGCCGCCGATCAGCAGGCTGCCCGCGTTCAGCGAATCGAGCGCGTCGCTGCCAATCTGCAGATAGCCGGGCAGCGCCGCATTGCCGTTACCGGTGATCTGGATGTCCTGCGAAGCGACGTCGACCTGAGCCGGCGCGCCCCCCGTACCGGCGGCCGCATTCAGCGTCGCGCCGAGCGTCAGCGCCTTCGTCGCCGCCAGCACCAGTTGACCACCGTCCACCGGCAGCGGCGGCGTCACGTTGCCCTTCGTCGCGGCGAGCTTCGTGAAATACGCGTTCGCGCCCGTCAGCGTGTATTGCGAGTACTGCTGCCACACATTGTTCGACTGCACGTTGAACAGCGTCGGCGTCGCGCTGCGGCTGCCCGTCAACGCGTCGGCGAAGTAGCCGGCCGTCACGACCGTGCCGTCCTGCAGCACCTGGCTCGCGCCCGGGACGAGATTGCCGGCCGTGCTCGATACCGTGACGCGATACGCGCCCGGCAGCGTCGCGTACTTGCCCGGCAGCAGCGTGTAATAGCCGGGCGCCAGCCCCGGCACGCCGGATAGATACACGGCCTTGCCGACCGGGTCGGTCAGGCTCGCCTGTCCGACGCCCATCGTCGCCGTCGCGGTCGTTGTCGTGCCGTTTGCGTTGGTGGAAGGCTGTACCGTCTGCGCGATGGTCGGGTCGTAAGCCGCGACCGGTGATTGCTTGCCCGGCACGATTGCATAGACGTTGCCGGCCCCGGCATTGACCGGCACGGCCGTCCCGCCCTTGCCGCTTGCATAGCTCACGTTGTATTGCGACAGCACGTCGCGCGTGCCGCCGGTGCCAGGCACCCATTCGGCGGCCTGCAGGTCTCCGCCGCCAGACAAGTCGATCGTCGCGCCCTTTTCGAGCGCGACATTGCTGCCGTTCACGCCCACGTATTTCGCGGGCGGCGCGGTCAGGTCGGGCGTCGTGTTGCCGGCAAGCGGATTGAACTGCCACTCGACCCCATCGATCGTCGCGCCGTACGGAATCACCGCACCGCCATTCGAGACCGACGTCACACTGCCATTCGCCAGCTTCACCGAATCCGTTGCAACGAGCGAAAGACCCGCGAACTGCGCTTGCGTCGCCGCGTTTGACTGATCGCCTACGCCGAACACGATCGTGCCGGACGGCGCGCGCACCGTGCCGCCCTGCACGATGTTCGTCGCGTCCACGAGCAGCGTGCCGCCGGCGGAAAGCGGCGCGCCGGACGCGCCGTTCGATGCGAACGTCACCGTCGTCGGCGCCGGTTTGCCGGTCGACGCATCGGTCGGGCCAACCGCAGCGACGACGAACGTGGTGCCGGTCGACGGATACAGGTCCGCGGCCCTGAAGGTCAGGTCGCCAGGCGTATGGAGAATCCCCGGCGCCAGCCCCTGCGTCTGGGACTGACTCGCGTTCGTCGAGCTCAGGCGGATATCGCCGCTGCTCGTGAAGTTCGCACGAGCAAAATTGTTGAGCTGGAACTGGTTCTTCAGATCGATGAACGATGCATTCACGTTCAGCGTCGCATCGGACAGTGCCGCGACCGGTTTGAACTGGGGTGACTGCGACTGGATGAGCGGCCCCGACAACGCAACGTATGGCGCATCGATCCCGACCGTCGTGCCGAGCGACGGCTGCGGCTGAGCGAACAGGCCATCGACGGCGGCCGCGAGCGTCCCGTCCGCCTTGCGCGCAGGGGTCGACAATAGCGATGACAGTTGCCCCATGCCGATGGCGGCGACCCGCCCCGTGTTCAGGATCACGGATTCCGGCAACGAAAGCGCAACGTCTCCCGCAAAAAGAATCGAGGGAACCTTTACGCCGGCGAGATTGGGCGACGTCGTGTTTCCGAGCACAAGATTCGCGATCCCGGATCCGTCGAGCCGATCGACCGCGAACTGAATGAGGCCACTGGTTTGTCCGATCGGCAAGCCCGTCGTCGGGTCGATCGCCGTCGCGAAACTCTGCCCCGGCAACAGGCCCGCGGGCACGAGCGTAGCGTCTTGTCGGACGACCAGTGCTGTGCCGGTCGAACCATCGGTCTGGCTCGGCAGGATCGTCAGCGTCCCGCCGCGTGCCTGCGTGGCGCCCGGCCGCCCCACCAGCGTCGCGTCCGCGAACAGCCCGTTCGCCGCCGACAGCGTGATCGATCCCGCCTCGCTCCATACCGGTTGCGACGCGTATCCACCGTTCGCCTGCAACCGGTCAAAATTCGCCGACGTGCCGGACACATCGATGGTCGAGCCTGCCTGCGCGACCACGTAGCCCGTATCGCTCGACATCGTCACCGAACCGCCCGGCAGCACCTTTCCCGCGTTCGGCACGACTGTCGTCCCGCCAATCTTGACCTGAGCCGCAAGCGGATTGGCCAATGCCGTGCCCGATACGTCGAGTGACGCATCCGCACCGAGCCAGACCGACTGGCTCGCACTCCGGAAGCCGGTATTGAACTGCCCCGCCTGCGCATACGTGCCGTTGCCGTCCGCGCTCAGCGTGATCGACCCGCCCGGCGCAACGATCGAGCCGAGTACCGTGACCTGCGCCGGCGAGCCGAGGCCGATGCTCGCGCCGGCATCCGCGTGAATCGACGTACCTTCCGACAGCGTGACTGCGCCGGTGACGCCCGGATAAGACGGCGTCGCGCCGGCCGGGCTTCGCCACGACGTAGCGTTGCCGCCGGTCAGAACGAGATTCGTTGCCTGCCGGTGATAGGCATCGAGCTGGTCGATCGTGGTCAGGCCGCCCGCCGACAGGTTCGCGCCCGTGGCTGCCTGTTGAAGCGCGAACATATCCGGAATACGGTTCAATTGCGTGACGGCAACCGACGCGCCGGGTGCGACCGTCGTGTCGTAGAACGCATTCAGCACGTACTTGCCGAAGCCCTGCCGCGCGAAGAAGGTTTCCGGGAGATAGATATCCCATGGCGACGCCGCGGCCTCGGCACCGCCGATCCGGAATCCGAGCGCCTGCAGCGTCAGCGTTCCTCCGCCCGAAAACCCTTCGCTCAGGATCGTGCCGCCCAGTGCGATCGTGCCTGCTGTCGGCTGTGCAGTCGGCAGGGTTGGCGCGCCGTCCGACGCGCCAAACTGTTTCAATGGCGTCGCGGCATACGCTTGCAACGTCACATTTCCGCCGCGTCCGGCAGGCACGCCGTTCTGCATCAGCATCTGGCCTGTCGACAGCAACTCGCCGCCGCTCGACACGTCCAGTATGCTACCGGGCTGCAGCAGCACCGAACCCGAGGTATCGCCGAACAGCCCGCCGCCGACGACGTTTGATCCGAGCAGCGCGGAGAGCGTAATGCTGCCGCCGTTGATGAACTGGCTGTTGCCGGGTGTCGTGCCCGGCGCCGCCTGCACATCGTTGTTCACCCACTGCCCTGCGGCACTGATCACGCCCTGCGGGCCGACGATCACATTGCCGCCGCTGGTAATCGAAATCGCCCCCGACGGTGCGGACAGGCGGCCGGCCACGTTGACGTCGGTACCGGGTACCGGGCTGTAGAGGGTGATGGAACCGCCCGGCTGCAAGCTCAATTGCGTGCCTTGCGGCACGACGATGCCCTTGCCGCCGACCTTGTCCTCGGTCACGTTCAGGTTCGCGAAGCCGCCGTTGTTCAGCGTTGCGACCGGTACCACGGTCGTCGTCAGCACGTTGCGCGGATCGTTCGCGGGCAGCGCCTGCAGCGCCGTCTTGTCGAGCGGCGTATCGATGGAGAAACCCGGCGCAATGTCGGCGAGCTGCGGCGCATTGTCCTGCAGCACGATCAGGCCCGCGGCACCCGACGCGACGTCATTGTTGTTCGACGTCAGGTGCACCAGCGCGGCACTGTCGAGTTTCGGATCTGCGCCGAGGTTGAACGTCCCGCCGCTCGGCAGGCTGTTGCCCTGCATCTGCTTCGCGCCGCCGAACGCCTGCGCGCTGATGTCGCCGTCGAGCACCGTCGATTGCAGCGCGTAGATGTCGAGCGTGCCCGCGTTGCCGCCGACGATGTAGTCGCCCTGATAGCCGCCCATCGTCAGCAGCGGGTTGTACCACGTCTTCGTCACGCCCCAGCGCGGATGCGATTCGACGAATTGCCCCGCGATGCCGACGTAGGTGTCATACGGGCTTGCCTGTCCGATTGGCACGAGCGCGCCATTGGCGTCGACCAGCCGCGTCGTGTTGACGATCCCGCCGTCGTAATGCACATAGCCGCCGTTCAGGTTCATCGACGAACCGGTCGCGGTCATCACCTCGTTGCCCGACAGCGTGATCGAGCCGCCATTGGTCAACAACTGGTCGACCGTGCGCGGAATCAGGTTCACATATCCCGAAAGGTTCAGGATCGGACTGCCCACCCATTGCACGCCATCACTGCGCGTGCCAGTCAGCGTGCTGTCGAACACGAGATTCTTGTACCCAAGCAGGAACCCGTTGCGCAGCAGCGGCGAATCGGCGAGTTCGTTCTGGCCGATACGGTCGACCGTCACAAGCGTCTGCCCGATCGGCACCTCGACGTTCGCGAGGCCCGACACGTCGATCGTCGCGCCGCTGTCAACATAAATCCGGCCCGGCACGGCGGTCTGGCCGGCCGGCGCTTGCGCGCCCGATGCCGAAGGCGTCAGCGCTGCAACCGATACTTTCGAACCGGGTGCCTCGATCAGCGAGCCGCCCTGGAACCAGACCGAACCGGCCGTCATGCCGATGCTGCCCGGCGTGAAGGTCGCTCCGGGCGTCGATGGCGTCGTCTGGCCGTTGCCGTCCGGCATCACCGTCGTCACCGAATCGGGGCCGAAGCTCAGCAGGCCTGCACGGTGCGTGTCGTTGGCGCCACCGGTGCCGTCCGTCGTCTGAAGCGACTGACCGAAATAGGCCGCCCCGGTTGGATTGTTGGAAAAATATTCGTCGACCGTGGAGATCGTGATCGCGCCGGGCGAATTGACGCTCGTCGTCACGCCGACCACGCCGTTCTGCGCGACGCGGCTGCCGAGCAGGTTCACGTTGCCGCGCGCGGCCTCGACGATGCCGGTATTGGTCAGCGTACCGGCCGGCGTGATGTCGGTCATCTGACCGTTCGGGCCGAGCAGCGTGATCTTTCCGCTCAGCTCCGGCAGCAGCACCTGCGGATTCTTCGTGGCGCCGCTGTTGGGCCGCAGGCTTACCCCGACGCCGGCTGCCAGCACCACCTGCCCGTCCGTCGCCTTGATATGCCCCGCATTCGTCACGTTCGGTGCGGCGATCATCACGAAGCCGCCATCGCTCGCGTTGCCGTTCGCGTGCGTGGTAATCGACGCGCCCTGTTCGATGGTGACGTCGCCCCACGGTTGATACTGGCTCGCGGTCGTAAGATTGACCTGGTTGCCCAGACCGAGGACCTCGTTCGGAAGCCGGCTGTTGCCGTTCAACCCGCCCGAACTGCCCGACTCCGGATACGCAAGCCCGCCCGTCGTCCCTGCCGGCAGGCTCAGGAACTGCTTGTTGCTCGCGACGATCCCCGCCGCATCCTGCGCGAGACTGCTATCCGTCACAACCGGCACCCGGTTCTGCAGGGTCTGGTTGTAGTTGTTCATGTTCAGCACGTCGAGCGACGACGCCACCAGCGAATGCACATTCACCTGCGACCCGGCACCAAACAGCACCCCGTTCCGGTTGATCACGTACACCGCTCCCTGCGCGGTGATGTTCCCCAGAATCTGGCTCGGCCTGCCGCTCGGATCGTTGATCCGGTTCAACACGGCCCAGTTGTTCGCGCCATTCGTCTGCGTGCCGCCCGACTGGTCGAAGTTCAACGTCGTCTGCCGGCCGACGTTCATCGTCTCCCACGTCAGCACCGCGTTCTGCCCGGTCTGCTTCACGTCGACGTTCACGTGGCCGCTCGCGTCGACGTTCTGCGTCGGCGCGTTCGCGTTGACCCACAGCACCGGATTGTTCGTATCGCCCGACGCGCCCGCCGCCACCTGCAACCCGCCCGACGCCAGCCCGTTCGGCACGGCCGACGGCAGCTTCGCCGCGGCCGCCGCCGCATTCTGCTGCGCGGCGATCTGCGCGGCGATCGCGTGCGCCGCATAGCCGAGGTTGCGGATCGATGGCTGGCTCGCCTGCAGCGCCTGCTGCGGCGACACGCCGAGATTCGGTATGCCCGGCACGCCGCCGGCACCGCCCGCACCGCCGCCCGCCGGGCTTGCGGCCACGTGACCGAGGTTCGTGATGCCCGCCGCGTGCACATGGGCGGACACGCCCGCCGCGAGCATCAGCACGACCGCGCGGTAAAGCGGGCTCAGCTCCGATTTCAGGACCGACCGCGAGGCCGTTGCGCGAAGTTGCCGTTCCGTACGTGCGCGTGCTGCCATTCTTGCCACCCCGATGCTAGGAATTTGCGCGCGGCGCCGGTCCGGCACCGCACATGTCGTTGCGCCTGAAACAGGCCGCTGGAATCCGAAGACCATACGAAGCGCGAATGGCAGCGACATGGCGACTGCTACGGACCATTCCGGCCGCGGTGAAAAGGTCCGTAGCTTTTGTCATGGAAGACTGGTCACGCCGCCACAGAGGACATGCGGCGCACCGTACGGAGCGCGTCGGCCACCCGGCCGATCACTGCCGGCCAATCTCCGGGCCGCGCTTGCCGGAACAGCCGCGCGGACGGATACCACGGACAGTCGTCGCGCTCGAGCAACCAGCGCCAATCCGGTACGCGCGGCAGCAGCATCCAGACGGGCCGCCCGAGCGCGCCGGCCAGGTGTGCAACCGACGTGTCGACGCTGATCACGAGATCCAGCGTGTCGACCAGCGCAGCCGTTTCGGCGAAATCCGTGAGCGTGTCCGTGAACGACAGCACGCCGCTCGCGGCAAACGCGTCGTCGTCGCGTGCGCGTGTCTGAGGTTGCAGGCTCACGAACGTCGCGTCGAACGCATCGCATCCGACGAGCGGCGCGAGCGCGGCGAACCGTATCGAGCGGCTCTCGTCGTTCGCATGGCGCGGATTGCCGGACCACGCCAGCCCGACCCGCAGCCGGCCCGGCGGCGATATCGCGTCGATGCGCTGCGCCCACGCGGCGCGCCGCGACGCATCGGCGCACAGGTACGGCACGTCGGCCGGCACCGTATCGAGCGTCGTGCGAAACGCATACGGCAGGCTCATCAGCGGACACTGCAGGTCGAACGTCGGCATCGGCTGCCCCTCCGTGACGACCCGGCTCACGCCGCGCAGCGTACCGAGCAGTTCGCCGAGCGCGGCCGGCGCCTCGACGATCACGGTCGCGCCCGCGTCGTGCGCCAGGTTCGCGTAGCGACAGAACTGCAGCGTGTCGCCGTAACCCTGCTCGGCATGCAGCAGCAGCGTGCGGCCGGCGAGCGGTTCGTCACCGGTCCACAGCGGCCGATCCGCATGACGCCGGTTCAGCATCGCGTCGGCCGCACTCCAGCGCGCCTCGTGCTGCCGCCAGCCCGTGTCGAAATCGCCTGCAAGCAGCCGGCAGAACGCCTCCGAACGGCGCGCGGCGCCGTGGTTCGGATCGCGCCGGCATGCATCGACGTAATCGCCCAGCGCCGCGTCGTCGTCACCGAGATGCTGGCGCGCGAGCGCACGCGTGAACAATGCCTGCGCGGTTTCCGCCGGTGCGCCGGCGGCGGCCGCATGGCTCGCGAGCGCCTCGTCGTAACGGCCGAGCTGCTGCAGCGCGAGTGCGCGGTTGTAATGCAGCTCCGCATGGGGGCCTGTCTGCGCCAGCGCCGCGTCGTAATCGGCGAGCGCGTCGTCGAACCGGCCGAGCGCGCGCAGCGCGGCCGCGCTGTTGCGGCGCGCGTCGATATCGTCGGGATTACGCGCCAGCGCTTCCGCATAGGCCTCGGCAGCTTCCGCATGGCGTTCGAGCCCGAGCAGCGCATTGCCGCGCCCGACCCACGCAGCGACATTGCCGCGATTCAGCGCGAGCAGCCGGTCGCAGCGCTTCAGCAATTCGTCGCGGGCGTGCAGCAGATCCAGCGCGACGCAACTCGCGTACAGCAACTGCTCGTCTTTCGGCTGTCGTGCGAGCCCTTCGTCGAGACACGCGAGCGCGTCGTCCGGACGACCGAGTTCGGTCATCACGACACCGCACGCGTAAACGAGCTCGGGCGTCTTGCCGCGCACGACCATCGCGAGCTGATAGCTGTGCAGCGCCTGCTCGCAATGGCCGAGTGCGCGCAACGCATGCCCGCGTTCGATGTTCGCAGCCGCATCGCTCGGGTCGAGCCGCAACGCGCGCTCGACGCTGATCAGCGCATCGGCGGGCCGTTCGAGCCGGCGCAACGTCTCACCGCGCTTGCGCCACGCCGCGACATGGGCCGGTTCCGGCACGAGTACGCGATCGTAGGCCGTCAGCGCCGCGTCGTATTGCCCGAGCGCGAGCAACGCGTCGCCGCGCGCCGCATGCGACGGCGCATGTTCCGGATCGGCCGCGAGGGCGCGATCGGCCATCGCGAGCGCATCGCGATGACGACCGACGCCCGTCAGCGCGGCCGCATGGTTCGCCAGATTCCACGGCTGGTTCAGCCCGAACCTCATCGACCGCGCGATCAGCGGCTCCGCCCGTGCAGGATCGCCGAGCTGCAGATACACGAGACCCAGCAGGTGCAGTGCCTCGACGTGGTCGGGCGCCATCGTCAGCACGCCTTCGTAGAACCGCCGCGCCCCGGCGAAGTCGCGCAGTTCGAGCCGTGCGCGCGCATTGCGCAGCGCATCGTCGAGCACGGCGCGCAATGGCGCGGCGGTTGCGCCGGGTCCGACGCCGGTCAACGGTGCAACCTCGCGGCGCGCACTCATCGCGCGCCGCTGCCGACGAGCGTCGGCAACCCGGCTGCGATCCGCTCGACGACGGGCGCCCACTGCCCGCCCTCGGGCTGGCGGAAGAGTCGCGCGGACGGATACCACGGGCTGTCGTCCCGTTCGAGCAGCCAGCGGAAATCGGGCGTATGCGGAATCATCAGTGCAAGCGGCCGGCCCAACGCTCCGGCGAGGTGCGCGACGGACGTATCGACGCTGACGACGCCGTCCATCAGCGCAGTCAGCGCCGCCGTATCGGCGAAGTCCACGAGATCGTCGCCGACGAAGCGGACCGCGCTCGCGTCGAGTACCGCGCGATCCTCGTCGCGAACCACCTTCTGCAGGCTGATCCACTCGTAGCGGTCGTCGAACAGCGGCAGCAGATCCGCGAGCGTCATCGAGCGGTTGCGGTCGTTCAGGTGCAGCGGATTGCCGGACCACACGAGGCCGATCCGCGGCCGCGTCGCCGCGCCGAGCCGTTCGCGCCATTGCGCGACACGCACGGAGTCGGCAGCGAGATACGGTACGCCGGCGGGAATCGACGCCAGGTCCGTGCGGAATTCGAGCGGCAGGCTCAGCAGCGGGCAATGCAGGTCGAACGGCGGCAGCGGCTCGCCGCGCGCGACGAGCGTATCGACGCCGTCGAGCGTCGCAAACAGCGCCTTCAGTTCGACCGGCGCTTCGAGCACGACGCGTGCGCCGAGCGCTTTCACGAGCGGGACATAGCGGCAGAACTGCAGCGTGTCGCCGAGCCCCTGTTCCGGGTACAGCAGGATCGTCTTGCCGTCGAGCGGCATCCCGTATGTCCAGCGCGGCTGCGCGAACGTGCGCCGGCTCGCATCGAGCTGCGTATCGCGCCAGCGCCATTCGTACTCGGCCCATCCGGCTTCGAAATCGCCGATCGACAGGCACAGGAACGCACGCATGCAGTGCGCGAGCACGTAGTCGGGATCGATCTCGATCGCGTCCGCATAGGCCTGCCGCGCGGCGGCGTGCTGCCGCAGCGCACGCAGTGCGTTGCCTTTGTGAAAATGGGCAAGCTTGTCGCGCGGCGTCGCATCGATCACGCGCACGAAATCGTCGAGCGCGGCCTCGTAGCGGTGCGTCTCGAGCTGCACGCGGCCGCGCGTGAACCAGGCCGGCACGTAGCCTGCATCGAGTGCGAGCGCACGGTCGCACATGTCGCGTGCATCGTCGTGACGTTCGATGCGCATCAGCGTGCTCGCGTAGTTGCACAGCACGCCGGTACTGCGCGGTTCGGCGTCGAGCGCACGCGCATAGCTGTCGGCCGCGTCGCGATGGCGCTCCAGGTGGCTGGCCGCGTTGCCGCGGTTCGCCAGTGCCCGTGCGTGGCGCGGCTCGAGCGCGAGCACGCGGTCGCAGCGCACGAGCGCTTCGTCATGCCGGCCGAGCAACTCGAGCGCGATCGAGCTGTTGAAGATCGCGTCGATGAAGGTCGGACTCGCCGCGATCGCCGCATTGAAATCCGTGAGCGCGTGCTCGTGATCGTGCAGATCGAGATACGCGACACCGCGCAGGAACAGCACTTCGGCGCTGCCGGGCGTCTGCGCGAGCGCGTAGCCATAGCTGTCGACCGCATCGCGGAAACGGCCGAGTTCACGCAGCGCGAGACCGCGTCCGCGCATCGCATCGAACGAACGCCCGGCCAGCGCGATGGATCGATCGCAATCGGCAAGCGCTTCGTCGTGACGGCCGAGCGCGCGCAGCATGTCGCTGCGCTTCACGTAGCCGTCGGCAAAACCGGGCGTCAGCTCGAGCAGCCGACCGTAGACCTTGCATGCGTCGTCGTACCGGGCGAGCTGCCCGAGCAGGCCCGCGCGCTGAAACAGCACGCGCTGATGAACCGGGTTGATCGCGAGTGCTTCGTCGAGGCGCGCGAGTGCGTCGTGCTCCCGCCCGAGCCCGGTCAGCACCGCCGCGTAATTCGCGAGCGCGAGCGGCACCGGCCGGTGCTCGATCGAGCGCCGCATCAGCGGCTCCGCATCGATGAGCCGCCCCTGCTGGAAACGTACCGCGCCGAGCAGGTGCAGCGCCTCCGGATGCTCGGGAGCGAGCGTCAGCAATTCGGTATACGCATGTTCCGCATGCTGCAGCGCGCCCTCGTGGTGTGCCTTGCGCGCGCGCAAGAGCAGCCGTTCGAGTTGCGCGGTGTCGGGCGGACGGCGATCCGGCGCGGCCGGCGCGCTCGCGAGTATCGTCCCTTCCCCGTTCAGTGTCATCGTGTGGCCCCCACTTGTCGCTGTTGGTATCGCGTGTCGTGTCTAACGTGTCATCGATCCGATCGCGGCACGCACCGCGTCGATCGCGCCCGTCCAGTCACCCGGCACTGCCTGCCGGAACAACCGCGCGGACGGATACCAGGGACTGTCGCCGCGTGTGCGCATCCAGCGCCACTCCGCCGGATCGGGCAGCAGCACCCAGACCGCGCGGCCCAGCGCACCCGCCAGATGCGCGACGGCGGAATCGACCGCAATCACGAGATCCAGCGCGCCGATCAGTGCGGCCGTATCCGCGAAGTCGCCGAGTTCGTCGTCGACGCGAAGCACCGGCGCAGCCGCGAGCAGCGCCTCGTCGCGTTCGCGCACGGGCTTTTGCAGACTGATCCAGTCGACGTCTAGATCGAACAGCGACGCGAGCCGCGAGAAATCGATCGACCGGTTGTGATCGTTCCGGTGCTCCGGATTGCCGGCCCAGGCGATCCCGATCCGTGGCCGGCGCCGCTCGCCGAGCAGCGCGTCCCACTCGCGCGTGCGCTGCGGGTCGGCATGCAGATAGGCGCCGGCACGCGGAATCGTGGCTTCTTCGGTGTGAAACGCATGCGGCAGGCTCAACAACGGGGCCTGGCAGTCGAACGCCGGTAACGGTTCGCCGCGCGCGATCACGTGGGCCGCGCCGGACAGCGACGCCATCAGCGCGCGCAACTGCGGCTGCACCTCGAACACGACCCGCGCGCCACGCGCGGCCACCAGCGGCACATAGCGGCAGAAATGCAGCGTGTCGCCGAACCCTTGTTCCGCATGAATCAGCACGGTCCGGCCGTCGAGCGGCGTGTCGCCCTGCCACGCCGGCTGCGTGAACGGCCGGTAGTGCCGCGCAAGCTGTGCATCGCGCAGCCGCCATTCGTACTCGGGCCAGCCGTGCGCGAAATCGCCTTCGATCAGATACAACGACGAACGTGCGAAATGCGCTTCGGCGTAGTCGGGTCGCAGCGCGATCGCGCGATCGTATGCGGCGAGCGCATCGTCCGTGCGCGCCGTTTCGAAATGCAGGTTGCCGCGGTTGAGCCAGTTCGTCGCGTGATCGGGACGCAGCGCGAGCGCACGGTCGAGCGACGCCAGCGCTTCGTCGTAGCGATGCAGGTCCTGCAGCACGCTGCTGCGGTTGGTCCACGCCTCGGCGAATCGCGCGTCGCGGGCAAGCGCGGCGTCGTAGCTGGCCAGCGCGTCGTCGAAACGCTTCAGGTAACGCAACGCGGTGCCCCGGTTGCACAACGTCTCCGCCGAGTGCGGATCGAGCGCCAGCGCACGCGCATAGGCAGCCAGCGCGTCATCGTGTCGCTTGAGCCGCAGCAATGCGTTGCCGCGGCTCGCATGGGCGCGGACATGATCCGGATCGACGCTCAGAACGCGCTCGCAGCGGGCGAGCGCTTCGTCCGCGCGGCCCAGTCGCTCGAGCGCCACCGCGCTGTTGTAAAGCACGTCGATCCGCGCGGGATCGGCAGCGATTGCTTCGTTGAATGCGTCGAGCGCCTCGCCTGGCCGATCGAGCTCGATCAGCGTACGGCCGCGTTCGGCCATGATCGCGGACATGCCGGGCCGGATCGCGTTGGCACGCTCGAAGCAGTGCAGCGCATCGGCCGGCCGCTGCAGTTCGCGTAGTACGAGACCGCGGTTGAACCACGATTCGAACGAACGCGGGTCGACCATCAGCGCGCGATCGTAGGTATCGAGCGCCTCGTCGAAGCGACTGAGCGCACGCAACGCGCTACCGCGATTGCAAAGCGCATCGAGCACCAGCGGCGACACCGCGAGCGCGCGGTCGAATGACGCCAGCGCGTCCTCATGGCGCCGGAGCCCGAGCAGCGTATTACCGCGGCGCACGAGCGTCTGCACGTCGTCGGGCGTCGCTCGCAGCGCGGCCGCGAAATGCTCGAGCGCCTCGCCGATGCGGCCGCGCTCGCCGGCGATCGCGCCGAGATCCGACAGCACGCGCGTACCGGGTGCGATCGCGATCGACTGGCGCAGCAACGCTTCGGCGTCATCGGCCGCACCGCGCTGGAACTGCAGGATGCCGTACAGGTGCAATGCCTGGGGATTGTCCGGTTCCTTCTCGAGCACGGCGAGATATTCGCGTGCCGCGTCGTCGAATCGTCCTGCGCCATGCCAGGTTTGTGCGCGGCTCAGGATTCCCGCCGATTGCCGTTGTCCGCGCGCGTCGAGTCCCGACGCGTCCGCGTGTGCATCATGCCGGTGCTCGACCGTCACGTTCGCCCCCTTCCCGTTTGCCGATGCCGCCGCTGAACCGGCCGATGGAACCGGTCGCGGCGGTCATGCTCGTGACGAGATTAACGGGCAGGCAATAACAGATGTATGACGAAAGCTACGGACCTTTTTGTCCGGGGGCGGAACGGGGTGCGGACGGGCCAGGATGTGCAGGGCCGTCACTGGCCGATCGGGATCGTCCGCACGTATTCGACCGCAGGCGCGCCCATCGTGACCGAGAAACGAACCCCGCGCGGCACCGGCACGCCGATCGACGTGAAGCTGCTGATGCCGTGCTGCGCGAGAAACTGCGCGTAGGACTGTTCGATGGCGGCCTGGCTCGTCGTCCATCCGTCGGGCGGAATCCACACGGAAAGCTGCATCGAGCGCGCGTCGTTGCTGACCACCACGCGCGCGAACGCATCCATGTGATGCAGCGCGTCGTCGACTTCGGCGAGCGACGCGAGCGGCTGCGACGCACTGCGCACGAGTTCGCGCCCCTTGCGCTGGTAGCGTACGACCTGCATCTGCGTCGGCCCGCCGCCGACCCCGAGATGGCGCACCATCACGAGTTCGTCCGGGCGAATGCGCAGCGGCGGCCCGAACACTTCGTCGGCCGTCACGAGGTTGGTCAGGTCGAACTGCAGTTGCGAGAAGTAACGGCCGAGCAGACGCGTTTGCGCCAGATTCGACGCGATATCGTCGCGACCGCGGATCGTCGCGTCGAGGCCGCGCCACGACAGCAGCGCGATCACGGCGAGCAGCGCGATCGCGACCAGCATCTCGATCAGCGTGAAGCCGCGTGCGCGGGCCGCCGCGCGCGATTCAGCGGCGCGCTTCATTCTGGATCACCGTGACGACTTCGGCGAGCACGTTGCGGCTCGACGCGGACGGATACACGCTCACCGTCACGCGCCGCACGAGCGGGCTCGGCAGCGCGGCCACCGACTGGCGGCACACGAACCGGTAGCGCCCCTGCGGACACGCGAACGTGTTCGAGCCGACGGACGGCCAGGTCGACGCGATGCGGATCTCGCCGAGCGCGTTGTCGGCGCTCCACAACGCGAGCAGGCGCATGCGCGCCGTATCGGTATCCGACGCGAGCGCGCCGATCGCGCGCATCACGGCGCCCAGCGCCACCGCGACGATCGCCAGCGCGATCAGCACCTCGATCAGCGTGAATCCCCGTTCCGGCGCCCGCGCCGTGCGCGATCCGCCGCGCGCATGGCGGTAATGGTCGGTTCTGTCGTCGCACATGACCTGCATTCTTGTCGATGGGTCGGCGTCCGGGCCGCGGCGCGCAGCCGCATCGCCGGCGCAACGGACGCCGTGCAGGGACGTTAAGCGCGGCGTATGGCACGCACGTGTCGAATGGTACGGACCATTTGGCGCGACCGTCGCGGGCACGCAGGCGCACGAGCGCGCCGCATGCGCGGTTGCGCGCTGCGTGACGTGCGGGTGAGCTTGGAAGACGGAAAACCGGCGGCGATTGCGAAGCGCCGCCCGGCGACGGCGGGCGGCGAACGTTGCTGGCGATCCTCGGGCGCGATCGACGCGACGGCGTCAGGCCGTCACGGCATCGTCATATTCGGCACGGGCAAGCTGGCCGGCGGCGTAAGCCTCGGCTTCCCCACGGAAGCCCTCCTGGCTGAACGCAACGACTTTGACGCCGACGCCGCTCGCCCGTTTCACCGTCAGCGCCCATTGCCATCCACCGTCTTGTTCAAAGACGTGCAGCGAGGGTTCGAAGGAAGAGTCGAGTACGGTCACGCGTTTTGCTCCTGCCCCCTTGCGCGCCGCATCGGCAACGCTTGAGGCATGTCGAAAGGGTCGCGCCGGGATACGACGCGTTTCTGCCATTCGACAGTCTAGTCAATGATTGTTGCGACGCACCATAAGAGGTTTCACTCATCTATCGGAACCGGGCGGTCGATCGAATTTGCCTGAAACCCATATGGGACAAGTCTCAGCGCCGTTTCCGGAGATCAGGATCGGCGCGCGTGCGGCAACGTGCCGCACATTTGGCCGCTTGCCAGCCTCGGCCGGTCTCGTGTCGTAAAACGGGGCGCGAACCAACCGTCGCGCGGAACTGCCGGGCGGCCAAACTGCCCGGCCTCCGGGCATCCGGCCAACGATGCGGGTCGCTATCGGGCCACACCGGCCGGCATCACGCGCCGGAACGTCAGGTTCACGCGCTCGCCCTGCACGCCCGGCGCCTTCGGCACGCGATGCTGCCATTCCGTTTGCGTGCGCCCGCGCATCACGATCAGGCTGCCGTGCGCGAGGCGATACGCCTGCGTGGCGCCGGTCGCGCGATGACGAAGATCGAACACGCGCGTGGCGCCGAGGCTCACCGATGCGATCACCGGCGCGGCGCCCAGTTCGGGTTCGTTGTCCGCGTGCCAGCCAAGGCTGTCCTGCCCGTTGCGGTAGCGATTGAGCAGCACGCTGTTGAAATGCGTGCCGCATGTCGCCTCGACCGCATGCTTCAGGTCGAGCACGGCCGGCGTCCACGGCGCCGGCACGTTGCGGATCCCCGAATACACGTACACGGCGTCCGGCTCGCCCTGCCATGCGGTGAGCCTCGGCAACGGAATGCGTCCGCGCGGCGTGCGGATCGTGTCCTGCCGCCACGCGACCTCGTCGATCAGCGCGGCGAGCGCGCGATCCGCATCGGGCGGCGCGAGCCAGTCCGGATACCAGTCCACGTCGGGCGCGGGCGTGTCAGCGAAGAGATCGGGCGTCGACATGGCGAAAGAAACGGGGGATGAACGTTGCGCGGCAGTACATGCCTGCATACTAGCCAACGGCGCGGCGCGCCGCCATGCGCTATCATTCGCGCCCGGCGGAAACCGCCGCGCCCGGCGCTCCACGACGCGCACTCGCGCATCGTGCGAGCATCGCCGCGCGTCACGTCGTGGCGCGCGGCGTGCTTCCGCCATGCCGGCCGGCGCGATCCGGCCGCTTTCTTTCCGGATTCCATCATGACGACACTCTCCGACGCCGCCCTCGATCAACTGTTCCTCACCGCGCGCACGCACAACGCGTGGCAGGACAAGCCCGTCGACGACGCTCTCCTGCACCGGCTGGTCGACCTGGCGAAATTCGGCCCGACGTCGGCGAACGCGAGCCCCGCGCGCTTCGTGTTCGTCAAGTCGCCCGAAGCGAAGGCGCGCCTGAAGCCCGCGCTGTCCGAGGGCAATCTCGCGAAGACGATGGCCGCGCCCGTCACCGTGATCGTCGGCATGGACATGGCGTTTCACGAGCATCTGCCGCGCCTGTTCCCGCACGCCGACGCACGCAGCTGGTTTGCCGGCAACGATGCGCTGATCGAGGCCACCGCGTTCCGCAATTCGTCGCTGCAGGGCGCCTACCTGATCCTGGCCGCGCGTGCGCTCGGCCTCGACGCGGGCCCGATGTCCGGCTTCGACGGCGCAAAGGTCGATGCCGCGTTCTTCGCGGGCACCGCGATCAGGAGCAACTTCCTCGTGAATCTCGGCTACGGCGATCCGGCGGGCCTGTTCCCGCGCAGCCCGCGCTTCGACTTCGACGACATCGCCCGCATCGCGTGACGGCCGCCGGCCAGGACACATTCCCGCCGATCTCGCGGGTAACGGGCTGGCACCGGCCCCGCGCATGATTTTTTCAAACGGGCGAACGTGCGCTACCCGCCGCGCGTCAGCCGGATCAGGGTGATCTCGGACGGCACGCCGAAACGATTCGGCGGCCCCCAGTAACCGGTCCCGCGGCTCGTATAGAGCCACAGACGGCCGAAGCGGCTCAGCCCGCCGATCACCGGCTGCTGCAGCCGCACGAACGGCGGCCACGGCAGAAACTGGCCGCCGTGCGTATGCCCCGACAACTGCACGGTAAAACCTGCGCGGTTCGCCGCTTCCGCGCTGCGCGGCTGGTGCGCGAGCAGGATCTTCGTGGCGACGTCGTGCGGCGCGCCCGCCAGCGCCCGCTCGGGGTCGCTGCGATGGGCGGGATCGAACCCGCCCGCGGTGAAGTCGGTCACACCCGCGAGCACCGCGTGCGCGCCGTCGTGCTCGATCAGCACGTGTTCGTTCAGCAGCACCGTCAGCCCGATGCGGCGGAATTCGTCGATCCAGGCGTGGGCGCCCGCGTAATACTCATGGTTGCCGGTCACGAGGAAGCTGCCGTGCCGCGACCGCATGCGGCCGAGCGGCGCCGTGTGCTCGCGCAGGCGCTTGACCGAGCCGTCCACCACGTCGCCCGTCACGACGACGAGGTCGGCGTCGAGCGCATTGACCGCACGCACGATCCGTTCGACATAGGGCCGCTTGATCGTCGGCCCGACGTGGATGTCCGACAGTTGCACGATCGTCAGCCCGTCGAGCGCGGCCGGCAGCTCCGCGACCGGAATCGACACGCGCTTCACCGCCGCCGTGCGGCGCGCGCCGACGAATCCGATCGCGGTGACGAGCAACGCGCCCGCCAGCACGCCGAGCGCCGTGTCGGCCGCGGCGCCGCTCCACGCGCCGTCGTGTCCGGCATGCCGCCATGCGGATACGCCGAGCAGCACGACTTCGCGCAGCAGCGTCAGCAGGAGCAGCGAAGAGAAGAAACCCATCACGAGCGAGCCGGCCCAGCCGGCCAGCGTCGCGCCCCAGCCTTCGTCGAAGCGGCGCGAGAACATGCCGACCGGAATCAGCACGACGAAGCTCGCCAGCACGAGCGCCGCGATCGTGCGCGCGACCGGCGACGCGAATGCGTCGGGAATGATCCGTATCCCGACATACAGATGGAACAGCACGCCGATTGCAATGAACCGGACAAAGAAACTTCGCATGGAACGCTCACCCTTCGTTGCGATACCGCCTTGTCGCTTCCGCGACGCACGTCGCACGACGCCGTGAGGCCCCGTGCCGCGCGTCGCGCCGTACGGACGATGGTACACAGATCGCGGTCGCGACGACCGGACGCGGCCGGGTCCTCCCTGGCTCCTGCTCCGACGCCGTTCGTCGCGACCTCGCCGGCCGACCCGACGCCGGCGCGATCGATGCGCCCTCCCGACCGACGCACGCGGCTGTCGACCTGCAACGCAGACTGCGCAGGACTCGTCCGGCGCGTCCTGCCGATCCGCTCCGATTCACGCACATTCGAGAGGCAATTCGGCATCGCTCCATCCGATTCCTCCCGATATGAATCGTAAATTCCGCCACCCTTCGTTCGCCTGACTATTATTTACAGTTGACTGACTATCCGCCACGAGCACGCACTGGCAGAATCGCGCCGATCCTGCCGCCTCCGCCGAAACGCGGGGCCATGCACGCGGACGCGCCCGACCGACCGGCAACGCCCCGCGCGGCGCGCGGGGCGGACGGCTGGCGATCCGTATCGTGCTGATTTATGATCGGGTCCGTATCGCGGAATCGTCGTCGCGGCGACGAACCGCATTGCGCCGCGCCCGGCATCCACCCTCATCGTCGAGCTCGTCACACCATGAGAAAAACAACGCCGCGCGCGCCCCTGCGCGTCGCCGCCGTCCTGGCGCCAGCCCTGCCGCTCGCGGGCTGCGCATCGCGCGGCGCACCGTCGTACGTCCTGTTCGGCGCATATTTCCCGCTTTGGCTCGTCAGTGCGATCGTCGGCGTCGTCGGCGCGATCGTCGCGCACCGCGTCTTCGTCGCGACCGGCTGGGCCGCCACCGTGCCTTACCAGCTCGCCGTCTGCACGGCGATCGGGCTGGTGGTCGCCGTGATCGTCTGGCTCACGGGCACGGGGCCGTTCGCATGAAGGCCGCCGGCATCGCCCGCCCCTCCGTGAAAGGCCGCGTGATCGCGCTGGCGATCGTCGCGCTCGGCATCGCGGCGCTCGCCTACGCCTACCTCCGCACGACGGCCTACCCGTCCACCGACGACGCATCGATCGACGCCGACGTCGTCCACGTCGCGTCGCCCGTCGGCGGTCGCATCGTGCGGCTCGCGGTGCATGAAAACCAGCGCGTCGCGAAAGGCGACCTGCTGTATGAAATCGACCCCGTGCCATACCGGCTGACGGTTGCGCAGGCACAGGCCGACCTCGAGCTGGCGCGTGCGTCGCTCGACACGCGGCGCCGTTCGCTGATCGGCGAACGCTCGAACGCGGCCGTCGCCGTCGAGCAGGTCAAGCGCGCGACGCAGAACGCCGATCTCGCGACGCGCGACGTGAACCGGCTCGCGCCGCTCGCCGCGCAGGGCTACGTCAGCGCGCAGCAGTTCGACCAGGCGAAGGTCCGCCAGCGCGATGCGGCCGTGTCGCTCGCACAGGCCCGGGAGCAGCAGCGCGCAACCGCGCAGACGATCGGCGACGAGGCCGATGCGATCGCGACGCTGCATGCGCGCGAGGCCGCGCTGGCCCGGGCGCAGCACGCGCTCGACGATACGGTCGTGCGCGCGCCGCACGACGGCCTCGTGACGGGCCTCACCGTGCTCGCCGGCGAAACCCTTGCGCCGAATCAGTCGATCTTCACGCTGATCGACGCGAGCGAATGGTTCGCCGTCGGCAACTTCCGCGAGACGTCGCTGAATCGCATCGAGGTCGGCGACTGCGCGACCGTGTATTCGATGATCGACCGCA
Source organism: Burkholderia sp. MSh2 (assembly GCF_000731655.1). Classification (NCBI taxonomy): domain Bacteria; kingdom Pseudomonadati; phylum Pseudomonadota; class Betaproteobacteria; order Burkholderiales; family Burkholderiaceae; genus Burkholderia; species Burkholderia sp. MSh2. The sequence goes on from NZ_JPGM01000012.1 coordinate 125,641, forward strand.
GCCGCCCGATGACGGGCAAGGTCGTCGGCATCGGCGCGGGCATCGCGGACAGCGACCGCATCAACCTGCCGCGCACGCTGCCGATCGTGCAGCGCTCGGTGAACTGGGTGCACGTCGCGCAGCGCTTTCCCGTGCGCGTGAAGCTCGACGAACCCGACGGCAAGCTCGTGCGCGTCGGCGCCAGCGCGATCGTCGAGGTCCGGCATGGCACTGCCTGCCGCTGAGGTTCGCGCGCCGGGCCCGCGCGAGATCCTGCGGCTGCTCGCGCCGTTCCCGGGGCGGGCGACGACCGCCGTCCGGGTCGCGCTGATCTGCGCGTTCACCGCGCTCGTCACGAGCGCGTACGGCACGCCGGAAGCCGCGTTGTCCGCGTACGTCGTGTTCTTCCTGATCCGCGCCGACCGCGTGACGAGCGTCGGGCTCGCCGCCGCGCTGCTGCTGCTCGTCACGATCGTGATCGGGCTCGTGCTCGGCATCGCGATCTTCAGCATCGACTATTCGATCCTGCGGGTCGCGTGCATGGCCGTGCTGTCGGTCGGCCTCCTCTACCTGACTTCGGCCAGCAAGCTGCGCCCGGTCGGCGCGATCCTCGCGATGATCATCGGCTTCGGGCTCGACCAGCTCGGCCTCGCGCCGTTCGGCGAGGCCGCGACGCGCGCGCTGCTGTACATCTGGCTGACGATCGCGATTCCGGTCGGCGTCGCGATCGTCGTCAACCTGCTGATCGCGCCGTCGCCGCGCAAGCTCGCGCATGCGCAGCTGGCGAAGCGGTTGCGGCTCGCCGCACGGCGGCTGCGTGGCGACGACACGGCGCGCGACGCGTTCGACACCTGCCTGCGCGAGGGCGACAAGCAGTTGCTCACGTGGCTCAAGCTGTCGAAACTCGAAGGCACGTCGTCCGCCGCCGACTTCGCGGCCCTGCGGCAGGCCGTTGCGTCGAGCACCGCGCTGCTCGTCGGCGTCGCGCTGGCCGATCGCGAACCGGACGCGCGGCTGCCCGACGCGTACGCCGCGCCGATCGCCGCGACGCTCGACGAAATGGCCGGCATCCTCGACCGGGGCGGCTACCCGGTCGACGTGACGCTCGCGCTGCCGCCGGCCGACGCGCTGCCGCCGCTCGCACGCGTGGCCGCGACGAATCTCGACGCAGCGATCACGCGCTTCGCGGAGCCGGCCGCAACGCCCGCCGGCGCATCCCCGGCGCCGGCCGCTGCGGCCGCTGCGCCCGACGCGCCGGCCGCCGCCCCCGCGCCGCGCGGCGGCTTCTTCCTGCCGGACGCGCGCAGCAATCCCGACCACGTCCGTTACGCACTGAAGACGACCGCCGCGGCGATCTTCTGCTACCTGCTGTACTCGCAGCTCGACTGGTCGGGCATCCATACGTGCGTCGTCACCTGCTACATCGTGTCGCTCGGCTCGACCGCCGAGACGGTCGAGAAGCTCACGCTGCGGATCGTCGGCTGCATCGTCGGCGCGCTGCTCGGCACCGCGGCGCTCGTGTTCGTCGTGCCGTCGCTGTCGTCGGTCGGCCACCTGATGGCGCTGGTGTTCGCCGGCGCGTGGCTCGCCGCGTGGGTCGCGTTCGGCTCGCCGCGCATCGCCTATGCGGGCTTCCAGGTCGCGTTCGCGTTTTTCCTGTGCGTGATCCAGGGCGCGGGCCCCGGCTTCGACCTGACGATCGCGCGCGACCGTACGATCGGCATCCTGCTCGGCAACGTCGTCGTGTATCTCGTGTTCACGCGCATCTGGCCCGTCAGCGTCGGCAAGCAGATCGACGTCGGGCTGACGGCGCTGATCGACCAGTGGCGGCGGCTCGTGCAGGTCGCGCAGCCGGCCGAGCGGCGCGCGCTCGCGGCCGAGGCGTTCGCGCGCCACGGCGCGATCGCGCAGGAGCTGGGGCTGGTCCACTACGAACCGTCATGGGTGCGGCCGGCCGCCGCCTGGCTCGCCGCGCGGCGACGCGCGCTCGCCGAGCTCGGCGCACTCGAAGGCCCGCTGTTCCTGCTCGCCGAACGCACCCCCGGCGACACGTCGATCGGTGCGCAGCTCGCACGCGTGACCGAACCGCGCGACGACGAAACCGCACCCCGCACGGACTCCCCCGCGCCGCCGGTGCCGCCGTCGGGCGCAACCCCGGCGGACCCCGCACGCGACGCGCTGCTGAACCTGATCGACACGCGGCTCGCGCACATCGCCGACGCCGCGCATCAAGCCACACCGAAGGAGCCTGCCCCCCATGCGCGTACCTGAACCGCCGGCCGCCTCGATCGCCGCCGCCGCCCTCGCGACCGCCGTCGCGCTGGCCGGCTGCGCGACGTCGTCGATCGATCTGGCGCCGGAGGCGCCCGACCGTCCGTGGCAGCCGCAGACGTCGGCCGCGGGCGACATCGTGCCGGGCCCGCCGCGCGCATCCGCGCAAGGCGCGCGCGACTACACGCTGCCCGCGTCGCCCGCGCTCGCATCGGTATCGCCGCCGGCCGCGCTCGACGCCGCGCATGCGTACACGCTGCCCGAGCTGATCGATCTCGCCGAATCGGCGAACCCGCTGACTCGCATCGCCTGGAACGACGCGCGCAACGCGGCGCTCACGGTCGGCCTGGCCAAGGCCGCCTACCTGCCGCGGCTGTCCGCGACGGCCATGGGCGCGTACCAGGCGAACCACGGCTCGACGTCGACGGTCCTCGGCGATGCGTCGAGCGACACCACCGTGCACGGCACCATTTCGGCGCTGTCGCTGCAATGGCTGCTGTTCGATTTCGGCGGCCGCGCGGCGCGCGTCGAAGCGGCCGAACAGGCCTCGATCGCGTCGAACGTCGCGTTCACGGCCGTGCACCAGCAGGTGATCCACGACGTGACCGTCGCGTATTACCGCTACGAAGCCGCACGCTCGCGCGCGCTCAGCGCACGACAGGGCCTCGCGAACGCGGACGCGATCCTCGCGGCATCGCGCGCGCGACTCCGGCACGGCGTCGGCACGGTCGTCGAGCTTGCGCAGGCGACGCAGAACCGCGCGCAGGCGAACCTCGCGCTCGTGCAGGCGAACGGCGCGGAAAGCGACGGCTACCTCGCCCTCGTCTCCGCGCTCGGCATCTCGCCGCTGTCGAAACCGACGATCGCTGCGCTGCCGAAGCGGCCGCTGCCCGCCGCGCTCGGCACGTCGGTCGACGCGATCGTGTCGGACGCGATCGCGCGCCGCCCCGACCTGCAGGGCGCGTTCGCGATCGAGAAGGCCAATCGCGCGAAGATCAAGGCCGCGGAGGCCGCGTTCATGCCGAAGATCTTCCTGTCCGCGTCGACCTCGTACGCGAGCGGCGGCACGTCCATCTCCGCGCTGCCCGCGATCGGCGACCAGTCTCCGACCGTCAACCTGAACGGCAGCCGCTACGGCGGCGGCGTGTTCCTCGGCGTGACGATTCCGCTGTACGACGGCGGCCTGCGCTCGGCCGTGCTGATGCAGGCGCGCAACGATGCGGAGAGCGCCTCCGCGCGCCTCACGCGGACCAAGGAGGAAGCCGTCCGCCAGGTGGTTGCGGCGCAGAACGCAGTGCAGACGAGCCTCGCGTCGCACGACGCCGCGCAGGCGCTCGTCGATGCCGCGCAGACGAGCTACGACGCCGCGCTGACCGCGTACCGGAACGGCGTCGGCTCGGTCACCGACGCGACGATCGCGCAAAGCCAGTTGCTGGCGGCGCGCAACGCCGAGGTCGACAGCTATGCCGGCGCACTGTCGGCCGCCGCCGCGCTCGCGCTCGCGACGGGGACGATCGGCTCGGCGCAGTAGCGCGGCGGCCGCGAGACGGTTGACGCAAGCGCTTGCCGCCCACTAGAATGCCGCCCATTCTTCCTTCAGGAAACATCGTGGACAGTTGCAGCACTCCGTTGCGTGCGCCGCTTGCCGCCTGAACGCCTGTCCGCCGCAGTTCTCCTGCCCCGGCTCGCGTTCCGCGAGCCGCACGCCTACCGTTTCACACTGAATGACGCATTCGCGCGGTACAGTACCGCGCGCTGACGGCTATCTTCGCGTCGCCAGCGGCCTTGCGCCGCGGCGACGCGAGCCGGCATGCGCACCTTGCACGGCAGGACAACCATGACTTTCGATTTCGCACTCCGTCTTTTCACCGCGTTCGCCTGCGGCGTCGCCATCGGCGTCGAGCGCCAGATGCGGCAGCGCACGGCCGGCCTGCGCACGATCACGCTCGTCGCGAGCGGCGCCTGCCTGTTCGTCACGCTCGGCGTGCTCACCGGCAACGGCGTGGCGGGCGTCACGCAGATCGCCGCGTACGTCGTGTCGGGCGTCGGCTTTCTCGGCGGCGGCGTGATCATGCGCGACAAGGGCTCGATCCAGGGCATCAACACGGCCGCGACGCTGTGGTGCTCGGCCGCCGTCGGCGTGCTGTCCGGCTCGGGCCACTACGTGCCCGCGCTCGCCGGCACGGGCGTCGTGCTGCTTACCAATACGGTGCTGCGCGGCGTCAGCCAGGCGATCAACGCGACGCCCGTATCGAACGCCGATCTCGTGCGCGAATACCAGATCACCGTGATCTGCCTGGCCTCCGACGAAGTGCACATCCGCACGCTGCTGTCGAACTCGATGTACGCGAAGCCGCTGTCGTTCCAGAGCCTCACGAGCGAGGACGTGCCCGACCAGCCGGACCGGCTGAAGGTCACCGCGACACTGAAGCTGCATCCGAAGGATCAGCAGAAGCTCGAGCAGATCGCGAGCCGGATGAGCATGGAGAAGAGCATTTCCAGCGTGAGCTGGACCGCGAAGGAAGCGGAGCCGATGATGGAGTGAGCGGCCCGGCGGCAGCCGCCTTCGGCGCTGCCGCCCGCCGCTGCCGCCCGCTTTTGTCAGGGGGTTTCGATCAGCCCGGCCGAGATGGCCTTCACGACCGCCTGGACCTTGTTCGTCGCGCCCAGCTTCTCGAGGATGTTGTTGACGTGGAAGTTGACCGTCCGCTCCGAGATGCTGAGGATCTGGCCGATCTCGCACGCGGTCTTGCCCTCGGCCGTCCAGCACTGCACCTCGCGCTCGCGCGCGGTCAGCGTGACGCCCGCCGCCGGCGACAGCTTCGGCACCATGAAGCGGCTCATCAGCGAATGCGACAGGTTCGCGAGCCAGTTCGTCTGCAGCGTCAGCATGTTGATCTCGGCCGGCGTCAGCCGGTCGGCATGGCGCGCGATGCTCAGCAGGCCGAACGCACCGCGGGCCGCCCAGCTCGACTGCGCGACGCCCACCGACAGCCCGAATTCGCGCGCATCCGACCACAACGGGCAGGGATCGATCCGGTCGACGTCCGGCCAGACGATCATGTTGGGGCTGAGCGTGCCGTCGCGAACCGTCGAATCGATCTCGATGTAGTTCTTCGCCTGGTAGTGCGCCATCCAGCCGTCCGGATAGGTGTCGAAGATCGCCACCGCCGGCTTCGATACGGGCAGCGGCACCCGAATGCCGTAACAGCAGTATTCGAATCCCAGCCGTTTGGAATAGGCGGCAATCCGCTGGAAGAGCTGCTGCTCGTCTTCCGCGGCGCTGAATTGTTGATAGGCATCCTGCCAGCGCAGTTCCATTCTTTCTCCGACAACGTCACGCTGTCATACTTGTCAGGTTTCAGCGCCCGTTCGGGGCTGATACATTCCGCGCATGACTTCACCTTTGCTGCACCCGGTCCCCGGCCCGTCCCCGGACGGCTACGTACGCCTGTCCGAAAGCGCACTGGCCGCGCTTGCGCTCGACCATGTCGCGAGCGGCCTCGACGCCTCGCTGCTTGCAGAACTCCGCGACAACGCAATCGATGCGCGCATCGCCGGCTATACCGAATGGCATCGCGCCGCCCGTGCCGGCGTCGCCTACGTGACGGTCGGCTGGGACTGGTATCTCGAACGCGCGACGGGTACGTTCGTGATCGCAGGCGGCGACGTCCGCAGCAACGTGATGGCCGTCGACGCCGCCGGCGCCGACATCGGCATGTTCCGCACGGCCGCCGCGCTCGCCGCGCGACTCGCCTGCATCGACTGGCCCGCCGCGGTCGCGTCCGCCCTGCGCGGGCACAACGACGCCTATCATGCCGGTCCGACGCTCCAGTGACAACTGGCAGAGCTATTCATCAGATCATTTCCGCAAAGCTGGCGCTCTTTATAAGCAAAAGCGGCCCATTTTTCAATCCCGTTGATCAAGAAAGCGTTACCGCGTCCTGAATACCCGCTCCCCGCCGCCGCCCTGTAAGAGTTACCAGTTACACCCCCCTCGTGCTGCGCGCTGTAATGCATGCATACAAAAGCACAGATCCGAGGACACCATGCGGACCTTCGTTCACGAAGAAGGGCGGTTACCACACGAACTTGCAGCGGATCTCGGGCGCTACCGGCGCCGCGTGTTCATCGAGCAGCTTGGTTGGGCGCTCCCGTCGGCGAACGAAAGTTTCGAGCGCGACCAGTTCGATCGCGACGATACCGTGTACGTGTTCGCGCGGAACGCCAGCGGCGACATGTGCGGATGTGCGCGCCTGCTGCCGACGACGCGCCCGTATCTGCTGGAGTCGCTGTTCGCCGACCTGATCGCCGAGGACATGCCGCTGCCGCAATCGGCCGCCGTCTGGGAGTTGTCCCGGTTCGCGGCGACCGACGACGAAGGCGGGCCGGGCAATGCCGAGTGGGCCGTACGCCCGATGCTCGCCGCCGTCGTCGAATGCGCGGCGCAGCTCGGCGCACGGCAGCTGATCGGCGTGACGTTCGCGAGCATGGAGCGGCTGTTCCGCCGGATCGGCATACACGCGCACCGCGCAGGCCCGCCCCGGCAGGTGGACGGGCGTCTGGTGGTCGCGTGCTGGATCGACATCGATCCGCAAACGTTTGCAGCACTAGGAATCACGCCGGGGCAAGTTGCCCGGCAAGCTATCGCCGCCTGAGCCGGAACGCGCGTTTCCGTCCTGGCGGCATCGTAACGAAGGAGAACCCACGTGGACCAATCCCAGGTCTTTCGCGCGATGATGCCCGGGCTGACGAGCGCCAACGGCGCCCGCATCGCAGTCGCCTACCCGTCGTTTCCCCGGCCGCTGCCGCTCGTGCGGCTCGACCGCCGCGGGCTGGTGTTTCGCGCCGCCGGCACTGCGCCGCTGGTTTGCGGGCTGCCGCGGGCGGCGACCCTGCTGGTTGCCGACGAACCGCTCTGCTCGCTGCGCCTCGTGATCCGCGACATCGCCCCGGCCGGCGACGGCCGTCACGACCTGACGATGCAGCCGTCCGGCGCCGCGGGCGACGAGTTACTGTGGCACGCGTTGCGCGACCATGAGCCCTATCGCCGGATTCAGCACCCGCTCGCCCCCGTCGACGCGTCCGTCGCGCCCGACACCGAGCCGCATGCGACGGCCGGCGAAGCCGGGCCGCGCCCGTCGCGCACCGCGGCGTTCCGCCTGCCGTGCCATAGCGACGCCCTGTTCTTTGCCGACTGGCTCGAATATCACTTCGACGAGCTGCGCGCGCTGTCGCAGCTGCACGGGCCGCAACTTCAGCTCAACCAGCTCGAGCGACAGGTTGCCGACGACGAAGTCGGCGTGCGCTTCGTCTACGACATCGACGGGCACGCGACGCGGCACGCGCTGACCGACTGCGCACGCGAGGCCTGTGCGTGGATCGAGACGGAGATGCGCGACAAGTACGCGTTGCCGGTCGCGCAGGAACGGTTCGGCGCGTTCGCGGCCCATGCGCGGAGCGGCGGCGCCTGAATGCAGCCACGGCAGCGAGTTGCATCGACGCAACAAGGGCTTGCCAACCTTCGGGTTTTCCCTTAAATTAGCACTTGTCTCCTCCATGTCTCCAAACATGGATTCAGCCCGCTCAAGCAGCGGGCTTTTTTATTGCCTGCGCGAACCGCGAGGCCACGGCCGTTTCGTGCCAACGGCTGGCGTCCCGGTCATTCCGGCATCGCCACGATCCGCATCGGACGGATTATCATCAGCGGGTCCCCACGCTTCCCCGAGGCCATCTTGCACGCCCATCTGCGCATTGCCCGCCCGGTTGGCAACCTCGCCAGGACCGAGCGCATGTATCGCGACGCCTTCGGCCTGTCGGTTCTCGCCCGCTTCGACGATCACGACGGCTTTGCCGGCGTGATGCTCGGACGCGAAGGGCTCGACTACCACTTCGAATTCACGCATTGCCCCAACCATCCGATCGCACCCTCCCCGACACCCGAGGACCTGATCGTCTTCTACCTGCCCGATCGTCCGGAATGGGAAGCCGCATGCGAGCGCGCGACCGCACAAGGCTTCATGCCCGTGACGTCATTCAATCCGTACTGGGAGATATCGGGCCAGACGTTCGAGGATGCCGACGGCTACCGGATCGTTCTGCAGAACGCCGCGTGGCGCTGACGGGCGGCCTCGCCCCTCGGCCAAACCTCTACGCGGCGGCGTTGCCGTCCGGACGCGCGACGTACACGACGTGCCGCCGCAACGAATGCCCCGCCGGCAACGCGGGATGGTCGAAATCGCGCGCCGGCAGGTGCTGCATGCCGAGCCGCTGCATCACGTGCTGCGATCGCAGGTTGGTGCCGGCCGTCCACGCGAAGATCTCGCGGCGCCCGAGCCGGGAGAATCCGTCGACCAACGCCGCGGCGGCCGCTTCAGCCATGTAGCCGTGCCCCCATGCGTGGCGGGCCTGCCGCCACGCGATCTCGATGCACGGCGCCATCGGATGCGTGGCGCGCGCTTCCTGCGACAGTCCGCATAACCCGATCAGCGTCGCGTCCGCGCGGCGCTCGACCGCCCACGTACCGAAACCGTGCAAATCGAAATGCGCGTCGAAGCGTGCGATGAGGTCGCGCGCTTCCTCGACAGCCATCGGGCCGCGCGCAAGCCACGCGGTCACATCCGGATGCGCATGCAGCGCCGACAGCGCGTCCGCATCCGCCGGCCGCCAGCGGCGTAGCGTCAGGCGTTCGGTTTCGATCGTCGCTGGCGGGGTCATGGATGGTCCGGATCGTGAGGGCGGCGACGCGAGGCGGATAGCGTCGCCAACCCGAGGACGGCGTGGATGAAGGGGGAATCGCGATCGTCGTGTCGGCCGGCGACGATCGGGGAGCAGTCAAAGATAAATGGGCGCCGGCACGCCTGTGGCGATTACTCGTTTTCCTCGAAGTAATGACCGAATTTCGTCTGCTTCGTGCGGATATAACGCTCATTCTCTTCCCGCACGGGCACCGCGAGCGCCACGCGCTCGCAAACCGGAATGCCGTGCTTCGCGAGCGTATCGAACTTCGCCGGATTGTTGCTCATCAGTCGCACCGACGTCACGCCGAGGATCCTGAGAATCGCGGCGGCCGAGTCGTATTCGCGCGCATCGTCGGGCAAGCCGAGGTCGAGGTTCGCCTCGACCGTGTCGCGCCCCTGCTCCTGCAGCGCGTATGCGCGGATCTTGTTGCTCAGGCCGATCCCGCGCCCTTCGTGACCGCGCAGGTACAGCAGCACGCCGCGGTCCTCGGCCGCGATATAGCGCAACGCGAGATCGAGTTGCTCGCCGCAATCGCAGCGGTACGAGCCGAACACGTCGCCGGTCAGGCATTCGGAATGCAGCCGCGTCAGCACGGACTGCTCGCCGCCAACGTCGCCCATCACGAGCGCGAGATGTTCGGCATCGCTGCCCGATACGCGGAACGCGTATGACGTGAACGTACCGTAGCGCGTGGGCAGCGACGCGGTGGCGACGAGCGTCACGCACTCGTCGGCCTGGCCATTGCCCGGCGTGGGCGATTGAGGACGCGAAGACATCATGAATTCAATTGAAACGTTCTGGAATGTAGGAATAGTGTGGATAGTGCGTGACGGGAGTTTACCGCTAATCTGGAAACGTCACGCGACTGCCGCCCCCTGCGGGGCTATACTGGGCCCGTCGGGTGACACGCATCATGCCCTGCCTGCCCAGCATCGACCTGCACACGGAGAAAGCGAATGAGCACGACTGTCGCGCAGATTCTCAAGGCCAAGCCGGATTCGGGCCGCACGATCTACACCGTCACCAAGACCGATCTCGTCTACGACGCCATCAAGCTGATGGCGGAAAAAGGCATCGGCGCGCTGCTGGTCGTGGACGGCGACGACATCGCGGGCATCGTCACCGAGCGCGACTACGCGCGCAAGGTCGTCCTGCAGGATCGCTCGTCGAAAGCCACCCGCGTCGAGGAAATCATGACGGCGAAGGTGCGCTACGTCGAGCCGACCCAATCCACCGACGAGTGCATGGCACTGATGACCGAGCACCGGATGCGCCACTTGCCCGTGCTCGACGGCGGCAAGCTGGTCGGCCTCATCTCGATCGGCGACCTCGTGAAGAGCGTGATTGCCGATCAGCAGTTCACGATCAGCCAGCTCGAACACTACATCCACGGCACTCCCGCGGTCACGTCCGCCTGACCCGCTCCAGCGATCCAGCGATCCAGCGAAAAAGGCCCAAACGCACAAGCGTCTGGGCTGAAAGCCGCCGGAATGCGGCGACGGAGGTTCTGCTCCTGCGGGCGAACGACGCGCGCACATGGCACGCGTCTCGTCGATTTGGCGGTGCGCTCGGGCAGACCCGCGGACGTTCAGTTACCGAAATAGACCGAGTTCACGGGATTCGGCGCTTCGCGCGTCATGCGACGGCCGGCCTGTCCGGCACTGGTCGCTACGGCGCCGTAGCCGCTCGTATCTGCGTGCGCAAGCATCGGCTGGTTCGGCTGGATGCGCTGCTCGGCGGCCTGGATGTTGTCCGGATACTGCGAATCGGTTGCCAGCGGCTTGTAGCCGTTCTGTTCGAGTTGCACGAGTTCGGCCTTGACCTGGTCGCGGGTCAACCCCTGCTCGGACTGGGCAAACGATGCGACCGGGGCGGCAAGTACGGATGCGGCGATGGCTGCGTAGATGATCGACTTCATGATTTACCTCCGGAATATGTTCTCTTTTGACGTCGCCTCGGCAGGACTGTCTGAAGCGATTGAATGCAGTGTAGTTCTCGCTACCCCAAGGGGAAACCCTTAGTTTGAACATACAGCGTTGCGATTTTGACAAAAATCTCGCCACTTTTCGCGAATCAACCGCCGCCACTTGCTTCACTGGCACAACAATCACTGACGAAATGCCTACAGCCAAATCACATATACCGAAGGTTGTGTTGTAGAATCGTAAGGTTTTATTCGCCAGTCGATAATCCATTCACCATGTCCGCGCTCACGCCCCTCTCGGTTTCGCCGTCCGGCCCGTCCGGCGTGCGCGCGCGCGCCGGCCATCCGGCGCATCCCCTCGCTCGACGCACGGCCCAGACGCCGCTCGCCCCTGCCCGGCGCCTGATCTGACGGCTCGGTCTCCTCCCGGAGCCAGGTCAGACAGGCTCCGGGCGATCCTCATAGGCACGCCACGCCTGCCCCTGCCGATCATTTGGAGAACTGCCATGAAACAACGCCTTTACCAGTTGACCGAACTCGACGTTGCTCGTCTCGAGAAGCACGCCGAGCACAACCCGCGCTTCCAGGCGATGCTCGATACGCTGCTCGAGCGCGCCGACATCGTGCAACCCGACGCCATCAAGGCAAACGTCGTCACGATGAATTCGCAGATCACGCTGCTCGACGAAGCGACCCAGGAACAAGCCACCTGGACGATTGTTTATCCGGATGCCGCCAATCTCGAGCTAGGCCGCCTGAACGTCTTCTCGCCCGTCGGCATGGCACTGCTGGGTACGCAGCGCGGCCAGATGGTCAAGGTGATGCAGCCGAACGGCGCCGAAAAGCTGATGAAGGTCGCTGCGATCGTGTTCCAGCCGGAAGCGAATGGCGAGTACACGCGCTGAACCGCCGGACGACCGGCGCTGCTGCGGGCATCGCCCGGAATGAAAAAAGCGAGGCCTGTGCCTCGCTTTTTTCATCCCGGCCATGCGAATCGTTGTCATGGCGTTTCGCGCACGAAAAAAAGGCGCCCGAAGGCGCCTTTTTTTGAAGCTGCGTAGCGGGTTACCCCGCCGTCACGCTTAGAAGCGGTGACGCAGACCAACCGTTGCTGCGGTTTGGTTGATCGACGAGCTCGTTGCCGTCGTCGGGTCGCCGTTGTAGATCGACGCGCCGCCTGCGTTCTTCGATGCGCGTTGGTACACAGCTTGTGCGTACACGTCCGTGCGCTTCGACAGAGAGTAGTCAGCTTGCAGACCGAACTGGTTCCAGTGCGCGCTGCTGCCGTCAACCTTCGCGTTCGTGTACGTGTAAGCAGCACCCAGGCCGAGAGCCGGCGTCAGGTTGTACTTTGCGTTGACTTCGTAGTTGTCAGCGCGGAACGTGCCAGCGCCGTTAGCTTGGTTGTCAACACGCGATTGCGTCCACGCTGCGCCAACTTGCGCCGGGCCGAATGCGTAGCCAGCTGCTGCACCGTACGTGCGCAGGCGGCCTTGGCCGTTGAACAGTGCGTTGCTCGAAACAACTGCGCCCGTGCTGTTCGCGTTCGGGTTGTTAGCTTGCGAGTACGCTGCAGCCAGCTTCAGGCCTTGGTACTGGTAAGCCACACCGCCGCTGTATGCACGGTTGTTGCCGAAGTTCGTGTCGTTCGAGAACGAGTACGTGCCGCCGAATTGCAGGCCAGCGTAGTTCGCGCTCGTGAACTTGACCGAGTTGTTGTTCGAGTAGCCGCCGTTCGTGCTCAGGTTGTCGTTGTTGAACGGGTGAGCGAAGTACGTACCACCCCACGTGCCCGTTGCGGTCAGCGGAGCCAGGTAGTCTTGAACGGAGTCATACTGCTTGCCCAGCGTGACCGTGCCGTACTGGCTCGACAGACCGACAAACGCTTGACGGTTGAAAATCGTGTTGTTGCCGCCGTTCGCGAACTTGCCGTTACCGATACCGAAGCCGCTTTCCAACGTGAAGATTGCCTTCAGGCCGCCACCCAGGTCTTCCGAGCCACGCAGGCCGAAACGGCTCTGGTCAATGCCCGAACCCATCGACCACAGCGACTTGCCTTGGCCGGCTGCGTTCTGGACGTTGCTTTGGTAGGTGATGCCTGCGTCCAGCACGCCGTACAGCGTGACGCTGCTTTGCGCGTGAGCGACGGTTGCGAACGATGCTGCAGCTGCTGCAACGATCAGAGTCTTGTTCATTCGTGGAGCTCCCTTCTAAAAAGAGGCAGGTCTCGCGACCTTGTTCATAAACGGTCTGCAACCGCCAGGGAGCGCCATCGGTCCTGCTGGCGGCGCCCGGATAGTTGCCCGTTTGGGAACCGTGAGTTTAGGGGTGTACCCTAGGGGAGCGATCCGCAAATAAAGAAATAAGCTTTTCCAGAACTAGAAATAATGAAAGTGGGGCAGAGTTATAAGTATTTGTTTTGATGTTTGTTTTTGACTTCTTGACGACGGCTTTTTGACCCCTCCCATCGCACCATTCTTTCATGTCATCGTCTTGACGGTTGCATAGAAACAACAAACGGATTCGCCCCGACACCCCGAAACCGGCAATTTTTACATGTTTTAGTCTCAAATACCGGCAGCGAGCGGCGTCCAGACATCAGCCGGTTGAAACGGAAAGGACGGTGCGTGCCGCCGACGCGCCTGCCGCCCGCCGTGACGCACCGTAACAGCCTTAACCGCTCGCGTAACCCGGCCCGCGTACCGGCAGGCTAATGTAAGGCAGCCTCGTAGACAGAACAGGACACGCCATGAATCGACGCTCGCTGCTGCGCGCCATCGGATTGACCGCCGCCCTAGCCGGCACCGGCTGGCTCCGCGCCGCCTTGGCCCAGCCCGCCCCGCCGGTGTACCGGCCGTCCGGCCCGAACCGCATGCCGGGCGGTCCGCCCTACCCGGACCGCCCGGGCTTCGCCCCGCCGGCAATGCGGCACGAGCGCCGCCCGCCGCCGCCCCGGCCGCACGGCTATACATGGACGGCCGGCTACTGGCGCTGGCAGCAGGGCCGCTATATCTGGGTGCCCGGCCGCTGGATCGCGCTGCGCCCCGGGCGTCGGTGGGTGCCCGGCTACTGGCGCCGCCAGGGACAGGTCTGGATCTACATCGACGGTACGTGGCGCTAGGCCGCCGCCCGGATGCAGGCGGTGGAGCGCACGGAACCGGACGGGGCCGCGCCCTTGCGTCGTCGGGCGCGTCAACCTTCACGCCCGGCAGGTGTGGCCGACGTCGTTATCCGGCAACGACGGTGACCGTCCAAACCGGCGCCCGTGCATCCCGCCGGGCCGTCTCGACGATCGACATGCCTGCCGGTCTCCGGCGAGCGCGCCCGCTTCGACCCACCCCTGCCGCCCGTCTGTCGTATGCGCCTCAACGAACGAACGACCGTCGCCGGGCTCGCCATCCGGGCGGCCCTGGCGCATAGCCGCATTCGGGACGAGCGGAGCGCGCCGAAGCATCGGCGACGCCGTCCATCCCGGCGCAATCGTTCGGATGACGAAATCACGCAATGGCGACGTGCCTGCACCGGGCCATGTCTCGTCGCATCGCGCCCGGCTCGCGGCACGACGCCGACGGCAGAACGACTCGGGCGCCCCGCTCAGCACCCACCGCCGTCGGACTCCCGCGCACGAACTCGCGCGGCGCAGATCGCGCGATGATGTTCGTCGGCCCACCGGATCATCGCCTGCATCGGCGTCTGGAACGAGCGCCCGAGGTCGGTCAACGCATATTCGACGCGCGGCGGCACCTCGGCGAACAGCGTGCGGCTGACGAAGCCGTCCTGCTCCAGCCGCTTGAGCGTCCGCGACAGCATCTGCTTCGACACGTCGCCGATCGCGCGGCCGAGTTCGTTGAAACGCATCGTCCCGCCGGACAGCGCCTCGAGCACGAGCAGGCTCCACTGGTCGCCGATCCGGTCGAGGACATCGCGGATCGGGCATGGCTGGTCGAGTTCGACGGCTTCGTCGGCGGGCGGGAACGGCATGACGGGATTCTCTTTCACGGGCAACGCACGGTCAGCGCGGTGTGACCTGCTCACGCGGCGCTGACTTCTTGTGACGGGTTCGCGGCAACTGTACCATTCGGGCGGCCCGGCAGCCGCGCGGATTCGCCAGTTCAACGAAGCATGACGCTGCCGCGCGGCCCGCACGATCGGCGCCGTGACGGTCCGGACCGCGCGGCGGATCCCGTGCGTGAAGACGGCACGCATCGCCACCGCGGTTCCCCCGGCCGCCCTGCCCGGCGCCACCCGCCTGCGCGCAGCGCGCGCCAATCCATGCATCGTCAGACAAGGAACACGCCACATGTCATCGCTTAGCTCCCCCGTTCGCGCCGTTGCCGCGCTGGTCCTGCTGGCCGCGTCGACGGCCGCGCTGGCCGCCGGCCCGGTCACGCGCGACCTGGCCGCCGAAGAAGCCAACCGCCAGCTCGTGCTGACGTTCTACGACCGCTTCTTCAACAAGCACGAGGCCGTCGAGGCCGCCGCCGTCGTCGCGGACGACTACAGGCAGCACAACCCGCACGTGCCGGACGGCAAGAAGCCGTTCGTGTCGTACTTCGTCGGCGCCTTCCAGAAGAACCCGGCTTCGCGCGCACGCATCGTGCGCAGCGCGACCGACGGCGACCTCGTCTATCTGCACGTCCATGCGACCGAGCGCCCGGGCGACCGCGGCGAAGCGGTCGTCGACATCTTCCGCGTGAAGGCCGGCAAGATCGTCGAGCACTGGGACGTGATCCAGCCCGTGCCCGAAACGTCCGCGAACGGGAACACGATGTTCTGACTGTTCTGACACTCGGCGCGCAGCGTCGCCGGCCGCCCGTCGACGAACGATCGGCCGGCCGCCGGGCAAGCGCGCCTGCCCCGTGGCGGCGAAGTCCCCTACAATCGAGCTTCGCCGCCGCACCGGCCGCCGTCCCGCATGACCTCGCCGCCGGCCGTCGCCCCGCCGGCACGCCGTCACATGCGCGGCACGGCCCGCGCGGGCGGCTGTTCGCGCAGACGGTGTCAACCATGAGCCCCGCCCATATTTCCCTGAGCAACGCAGGCGACCTGATCGCCAGCCTCGGCAGCCCGCAGTTTCCCGCCCGGCTTTGGGCGTGGCTGCGCGAAACCGTCGATCCGCACTCCCATTACAGCGTCGCGACGCGCTACCGTCGCGATGCGCCGTCGCAATCGGTCGACAGCGTCGACGTGCTGTTCTTCGCCGGCGGCGACGATCCCGACGGCACACGCCACGCGCTCGATCTGTATACACAGGGCGACTGGCGCTCCGACACGCTGCTGCCGCATATCGAGCGCGCCACCGATTCGCAGCTCGTGTTCTCGTGCAACGAGGAAGTCGACACGGCGACCGAATACGGCCGCCAGTTCGCGCTCGGCGAACTCGGCGAGGACTGCACGCTGCTCGGCAGCGAACGCGACTATGTCTATGCGTTCTCGCTGTTCCGCCGGCGCGGCCAGCCGTCCTATACGCTGACCGAACTGGCGCTGCTGCGGCAGCTCGGCGATTTCGTGCTGCCGCTGCTGATCCAGCATGCGCGGCTCGCCCGCCTGACGCCGCGCCCGGACGACAGCGCGCTGCTGCAGCGGTTCGAACAGCGGCTGTCGGCCGGCAGCGCGGCGCTGTCGCAGCGCGAACGGCTCGTGTGCCGCGCCGTGCTGCTGGGCCAGCCCGTCCCGCGGATCGCCGACACGCTCGCGCTCAAGCCCAGCAGCGTACGCACCTATCTCGGGCGCGCGCTCGCGAAGCTCGGCGTCGCGAACCGGGCCGGGCTGTTCGCCTGGTGCGTGACCGAAACGGAATCACCGGAACGCCACGACCGCTAGACGCCGTCGCCTCGCACCGCCGCCCGCACGGCTTTTGTCGCGCGTTGTCCTCAAAACGACGACAGACAGCCGGCCGCCCCGCTCCTAGTATCTGACTCACCCGACGACAGGCACACGTCGGATGCCACGGAGACACGAAATGCCGACTACCGGATGGACGCCGGCCCGCGCGGCCGCGCGCACGCCGCCCCCTGCTTTGCCGCCACGAACCGGGCAGCGAAACCGGCCCGGCACTCCGGCGGCGGCCGGCCTGCGCCGCCGCGCATTGCCGCTCCCGCCGCGCCGCACCGGCCCGTAACCGCCACCCATCCCATTCCAACCCGACCGGGTTCACGCGACCGGACGAGCCGCTCGGCCCGCCCGCGGGACGCGTGCGCCCGTCGCCCCCCTTATCCGGAGGAGACACATGCAACACGCCGATACCGTCTATCTGAACGGCCTGCTTTACACGGGCGATGCGCAACGCCGCTTCGCGCAGGCACTCGCCACGAAGGACGGCAGGATCGTCGCCGTCGGCCGCGACGACGACATCCGCCCGCTCGCCGGCCCCGCGACGCGCACGGTCGACCTGGCCGGCCGCCTGATGCTGCCGGGCCTCATCGACGGCCACGTGCACCCGCTCGAAGGCCACCAGATCCTCGGCGATTTCGACCTGTCCGGCATCAACGATCCCGACGCGATCCTGCAGCGCATCCGCGCATGCGCCGATGCGACGCCGCACGAACCGTGGGTCTATCTCGGCGGCGCCAACCTCGCCGCGTTCGGCGCGTATCCGACCCGCGAACTGCTCGACCGGATCGTGCCCGACCGCCCGCTGCTCGTGGTCGGCTTCGACGTGCACAGCGGCTGCCTGAACACGAAGGGGCTCGAAGCAGCCGGCATCCAGGCCGATACGCCCGACCCGGCCGGCGGCGTCTACGAGCGCGATGCATCCGGCGCGCCGAACGGCGTCGTCCATGAAGCGGCGTTCTATCGCGTCTGCCCGATCATTCCGCAACTGAGCCCGGCCGGCTACCCGAAGTCGCTCGCGAAAGCGCACGCGATGGCGCACGGATTCGGCATCACGGGCTGGTTCGACGCCCGCGTCGAGGAAGCCGAACTCAAGGCCTACGCCGACGCACAGCGCGCCGGCACGCTGAAGGCGTACATGAGCGCGGGCCTCTATGCGAACCCGCGCCGCGATCCGCGCGAACAGATCGCACGCTTCGCCGGATGGCGCCGCGAGTACGAACGCGACAACCTGCGCCTGCATACGGTGAAGATCTTCGTCGACGGCGTGCCGGAATCGAAAACCGCCGCGCTGCTCGAGCCGTACGCCGGCACCGACGATTGCGGCCTCGCGCTGTGGAGCCAGGACGCGCTGAACGAGATCTGCCTGCTCGCCGATACGGCCGGCTTCGACCTGCACTTCCACACGCTCGCCGACCGCGCGGTGCGCATGACGCTCGACGCGCTCGAATACGTGCAGCGCCGCAACGGCATACGCGACCGGCGCGCGCAGCTCGCCCACCTGCAGCTCGTCGATCCGGCCGACATGAGCCGCTTCAACCGGCTCGGTGCGATCGCGAGCGTGCAGACGCTGTGGACGGCCGCCCGCGAGGAGCAGCAACAGCTCTATCGCGACCTGCTCGGCGCCGAACGTACCGCGCGCAACTATCCGTTCCGCAGCCTGCGCAACGCGGGGGCGATGCTCGCGGCCGGCTCCGACTGGTCGGTCAGCACGATGGACCCGATGCAGATCATCCAGACGGGTGTCACGCACCTGCTGATCGACCAGCCCGACAGCCCGCCATGGAATCCGCACGAACGCCTCGACCTGCTCACGATGCTCGAGGCCTATACGGTGAACACCGCGTATGCGCTGCGCTTCGACGACTGCACGGGCTCGCTCGAGGCCGGCAAGGATGCGAGCTTCGCGATCTTCGATCGCAATCCGTTCGCGCACCCGGTCGAGACGTTCGCGCAGACCCGCGTGATCGAGACGTGCTTCCGCGGCGAAGTCGTGCACGCCGCGCCGGGCTGGGCCGACTGACGCGCGAACCGCGCAGCCGTCAGGCGACGCCGAGCGCCAGCACCTGCTCGGTCGTCAGCACGTCGCCGAACGTGTCCGACAGCGCGGCCAGCGTCGCGCGATGGAGGTCGCGGTGCGACACCGTCGCGCCTCCCGCGAGGTCGAGGTCGCGTGTCGCGCACGCGTCATCGACGACGATCACCGCATAGCCGAGCGGCACCGCATCGCGCGCCGCGCCGGCGACGCACGCATGCGTCATCAGGCCGGTGACGATCAGCGTGTCGATACCGGCCGCCTTCAGGCGCGCGTCGAGGTCCGTCGTCGGAAACACGCTCACCGAGGTCTTCCTCACGACCGCATGATGCGGCGCCGGCTGCAGATCCGCGTGGAAACGGAAGCCGTCGCTGCCGTCCGCGAAGATCGGGCTGCTGGCCGCATCGACGTGCTGGACATGAAAGACCGGGATGCCGGCGCGATCGGCGAACGCGATCACGCGCCGCGCGTTGCCGAGCGCTTGCGGCCCGTGCGGAATCGGCAGGCGGCCGCTGAAGTACTCGTTCTGGAAATCGATCACCAGCAGCGCGGTGCGCGCGGCGGCGACCGACGTCGGCGCGGTGGCGCCGGCCAGGGTCCGGATGGTCGGATGTTGCATGGGTTGCTCCCTCGGTTGGCACGTCGGACGGAACGGCGCGCCGGCCCTGCCGGCGCCGCCTGACGCGGCCTGGGGCCTCCCCGGCCGCGAGGCGCCAGTGTCGGGCCGCGCGGCCTTGCGCGACAGCCGCGCCCGGGACAACGTCCGACAGGATCGGGCCAACCTCCGCGGCCGCCTGCGCCCCTACGACAGCAGGGCCGTTCGCGCACCCGGCCGCGTGCGACCGTACGCGACCATCATCGCGAAGCCGAGCAGGAACCCCGCGCCGCCGACCAGCAGCAGGCCGGTCTCGCCGAACAGCGGCAGCAGGTTCGTGAGCGCGCCCGTCACGACCCACGCAACGGCCATCACCGAGCCCGCGACACCGAGCGCCCAGCCCTGCCGGTCTTCGCTGACGGCGTCCGAGAACGCCGTGTACATCGTCGTATACGCAACCATGTCGAAGCAGCCGACCACCATCGCGAGCGCCCACAGCACGGGCTCGTGCGGAAACAGCGCGGACAGGACCTGGCCCGCGCCCGCGACGAGCAGGCCCGTCTTCGCGATGTCGACCACGCGCCACACGCGCAGCATCGACCGCACGACAACCAGCAGGCCGAACACGAAGCAGAGGCCGATCACGCCGCTGAACAGCCCGAGCCGCGCGCTCGTGTAACCGAACTTCGCCTGCAGCAACAGCATGATGGTCTGCAGGTAGAGCCCGTAGCCGACCTGCATCAGGAAGAACACCACCGACAGGAACGCGACGTCGCGCTGGCGTGCGGCTTCCCCGATGATCCGCAGCGGCAGCAGCGGATCGATGCGCGTATCGCCGCGCGGTGCGGCCGAGTCGCGATACGCCGCCCGGGTCCAGCACGCGCAGGCCAGCGACAGCGCGGCGACCAGCAGGAACGGCGTGCCGTAGCCGAACAGCGGCGAAATCGTGCGGTCGGACGTGACGCCGCCGAGCACCGGGCCGACGATCACGCCCGCGCTGAATGCGAGCGACATGATGCTCATGTTGTAGGCCTTGTTCTCCGGCGTGCTGAGGTCAGTGATGGCGGCCTGCGCGATGCCCTGGCAACCGGCCATCAGCCCGGTGAGCCCGCGGCCGGCCAGCAGCAGCGCGACGCTCGCCTGCCACGCGCCGGCCGCCATCATCGCGTAGCCGGCCGCGAGGCCGAGCACGCACAGCATCAGGATCCTGCGGCGGCCGTAGCGATCGGACAGGTCGCCCATCAGCGACGAGCCGAAGAACATGCCGAGCGGGTAGATCCCGTAGCCGAGACCGAGGTAGAAATTGCGCGCGTGCGCGCCCGCGCCGGCCGGCAGGATGCCCGCGTGCGGATCGCTGAAAATCGCGGACATCATCGGATAGACGAGCCCGAATCCCATCGCGTCGATCGCGATGGCGAGCAGGCAGGGGCCGAGCAACGTGTAATCGAGCCGGGACATGGCGACCTTCAGGACAGAGTGGATGATCGCCCCAGCGTAACGACCGGGCGGCCGCCGCGGTAGGCCGCCGCCCGCGATGCTGATCATCGGCCCGCCCGATACCCGACCCGACGCGCCGCCCTTCACGTCGCCAGTCGGACGATCCCGTACGGATTGAACTTGAAGTCGTCTTCGTCGTGGGCACCGTCGTCGATCAGCGATGCGTCGTGCGCCTGCAACGTCGCATCGATCCCGTACCGCACGATCTCGTCGGCCACGCCGTCGATGACGGCCACCGCGTCGCGATCGCTTCCGCGCAGGCGCGGCACCTGCACGTCCGGCAGGCCGGCCAGATGAAAACCCACGCTTTCGAAGTAGTCGCCCGACGCCAGCGGGCGCAACGCGAACGCCAGCCGGCACACGCGGCTCTGCGCGCGTGCGTCGTCGGCGTCGGTCGCGACCGCGCCCATCCGGATCAGCTCCCGCCAGCGGTGCAGCCCGTGCGCCACGCCCGCGCTCTCGCCCTTGACCGCCACCGCGCCGGCGCGGATCAGCCGGTCGACCAGGAACAGCGCGCCGATCGACGCACGCACGGCATTCTCCCGCGTCATGCGCGGGCCGAGCACGTACAGCACCGACCCGTGCGCGGCGACGGCTTCGTCGTCTGCCGGCGTCCAGGCATCCGCTGCAACGCGGTCGCGACAGACCTCGAACGAACGGCTCATCCGCGCGTCGGGCTCGGCGGCGGAATACGCATCGTCGACGCCGAAGCCCGTCGCGAATTCCGCAATCGCCTCGTTCGCCGCATCGCGCAGGCATCGCAGGTCGCGATCCCCGCCGAGAAAACACAGCACGTGACGCGGCTGCACCTGCGATTCGCCCGACCACGCGGCCCGTCGGTCGGGCTGCGGCGAAGCGGCCGTGCGTGCCGCGCCGCCAACGAACCGTTTCTTCAACCTTGAAAACATTCGCCACTCTCCACGCTGACCTTGCGAACCGCCATCATAGCGGCCCGCGACGGCGCGGAAGCGAACGCATCGACGCGCCCGGCGACGGCATCCGGACCGGGCAGCGCGCCTGCGCGCCGGAACCCGGCGGCAGGCGGCGTGTGCGCGACTACTCGACGCTCAGCTGCTCGCCGCGGAATTGCCGGCGCGCGACCACGCACGGCGCGCCGTCGTGCATGAACACGCTCGCGAGCAGCCCGAACGACGCCGCAAACAGCACGTACCACGCGGGCGCGACGGGCGAGCCGCTCGCGCGCGTCAGCCACGTGACGATGAACGGCGCGAAGCCGCCGAACACCATCACCGCGACGTTGTAGGCGAGCGCGACGCCTGTCGAGCGCGAGCGTGTCGCGAACTGCTCGGCGAGCGTGGTGGGCGCGGGCCCGTAGCAGACGCCGATGATCGCGCAGATCGCGAGCTGCATCACGAGCAGGCGCCCGATGCCCGGCGCCGCGGCCAGCCACGAGAACAGCGGATACGTGACCGTCAGCAGCGCCAGCGTGCCGGCGATCAGCACGGGCCGCCGGCCGATGCGGTCGGATACGATCGCCGCGACCGGAATCGTCACCGTCAGCAGCGCAACCGCCGCCATCTGCACCTTGAACACCTGGTCGAGCGGCAGCCCGAAGGTCTTGTGCACGAACGTCGGCATGTTGACGAGCATCACGTAGAACACCGCCGTGCCGGTGATCGTCTGCCCCATCGACACCAGCACGCCGCGCAGGTTGTCGCGCAGCACGCGCGACACGCTCGCCGGCGGCTCGGCGGCCGAGCGGCTCGCGTCGAGAAACGCCTCGGTCTCCTCCATGTGCCGGCGGATCCACAGGCCGACCGGCCCGATCAGCAGCCCGAGCGCGAACGGCACGCGCCAGCCCCAGCTGTGCAGCGCCGCATCCGACAGCGACTGCGTGGCCCACGCGCCCATCGCGGCGCCCGAGAACACCGCGAGACACTGGCCGATCAGTTGCCACGATCCGTAGAGGCCGCGCCGGTTCTCGGGCGCGCTTTCGACCAGGAACGCGGTCGCGCTCGCATATTCGCCGCCGGTCGCGAAACCCTGCAGCAGCCGCGCGACGACGATCAGGACCGGCGCCGCCGGGCCGATCGTCGCGTACGACGGCGCGAACGTGATCAGCGCGATCGACAGCGTCATCAGGAAGATGATGAGCTGCATCGCGGCCTTGCGCCCCTTGCGGTCCGAATAGAGCCCGAGCAGGATGCCGCCCACCGGACGCATGAAGAAGCCGACGCCGAACGTCGCGAGCGACATCAGCAACGACGCGTACTGGCTGTCGGCCGGAAAGAACAGCCGCGCGATGATGCCGGAGAAGAAACCGTAGACGATGAAGTCGTACCACTCGAGGGTATTGCCGACGACGGCGGCAATCACCTGCCGCCGTCGCGCGTTCCGTCGTGAGTCGCGCATGCTGTTCTCCCGCAGTGTGGTGTCGTGGCGTCGCGCCGCATGCCTGCCGCCCCGCATCGCGGGCATGGACGAATCGGCTGTTCGCATCGCCGGCCCGCGCGAGACGGGCGGGCACCCTGCTCGTCCCGGGCATGACCGGTGTGAAACGATCATAGGGATGCCAAAAAAACGCATCAATTAACGCCCGCGGAAGAAACTTAGCCGGAGATTAAATGTTGCCGCGTCGTGCCCGACCCTGCGAAATGCCCGGGAATGCCCGGAAATGCGCGCATTGTTGCGCTCCCGGTTCTGCGGCAGAATCGTCGGTCGTCCTTCCCGTCGTCCGGATCATGCGCAACCGCATCAACGAAGAGATCACGTTCCGCAAGCTCGAGGTGCTGCTCGCCTTCATGGAGGCCGGCAGCCTCGCGAAAGCGGCCGACGCGCTGGGCGTGAGCACGGTCAGCGTGCACCGCGCGCTGCATACGCTAGAGGAAGGCATGCACTGCGCGCTGTTCCGCCACGAGGGGCGCAACCTGATTCCGACCGACGCCGCGCAGGTGCTCGCCGAAGTCGCGGGCGAAGTGCTCAAGACGATGGCGGACGGGATCCGTTCGACGCGCGAAGCGGCCGGCTACGGCGCCGGCCAGTTGAAAATCGGTTCGCTGTACTCGCTGACTATCCGCACCGTGCCCGAGGTCGTGATCGCGCTGAAGGAGCGCCGCCCCGAGCTGCAGGCCGAACTCGTGCTCGGATCCAACGCCGATCTGCTCGACAAGCTCAGGCAGGGCGCGATCGACGCGACGCTGATGGCGCTGCCCGAGCCGGACGCCGAGATCGAATCGATCGCGCTGTTCGAGGACGAGATGTTTTTCGCGGCGCCGATCGATTCGCCCTATGCGCGACACGGCGCGATCGACCTCCACGCGTGCGGCCACGAACCGTTCATCTCGCTCGGCGACGGCTTCGCGACCCACCAGGGCTTTACCGAAGCGTTCCGCGCGGCCGGCGTCGCGCCGAACGTCGTGATGCGGGTGGGCGACATCTTCTCGCTGATCAACCTCGTGTCGGGCGGCGTCGGCTGCTCGCTGCTGCCCGGCCGCGTGCGCGACCTGTTCGCGCACAAGATCGCGCTCGTCCCGCTCGCCGGGCCCACGATCCGCCAGACGATCGGCCTGAGCTTCCTGCACCGCCGCGAACGCGACCCGAACCTGCTCGCCCTCGCGACCGTGTGCCGGCTGACGGTCAAGGGGCCGAACGCACGGTAGCGCGCACCTCAATACCCCTTCGGCTGGATCGCCGGCGCGCCGGCGGCGCGCGCGGCCCGCCCGCTGCCGCGCACGAAGCGCCGTCCGTGCGGGCCGTACACGCCGTCCGGTTCCGGATACAACATCAGCAGCACGAAATACAGCACCCCGCCGACCGCCAGCGACACCGGCACGCTCAGGTCGAGCCCGCCCGCGAGGTTGCCGAGCGGCCCGACGAACTGGCCCGGCAGGTTCACGCACGACAGCCCGGCGAACGCGGCCGGCAGCCACGCCCCCATCGCCCGCGCGTTCCAGCCGTACGTGAACCAGTAGTGGCCGCCGCGTAATCCGCGGTTGAACACCTGCAGGTCGTCGGCGAGATAGTAGCCGCGACGCGTCACGTAGCCGATCACCATGATCGCCATCCACGGGCAGCTGAACGTATCGATCAGCGTCGAGAACGTCGCCACGCTTTCGACGAGATTGAACCAGAAGCGGCCGACGAAGATGAACGCGATCGCGATCGTGCCGATCAACAGCGTCGCGCGGACGCGGTTCAGGCAGCGCGGAAACATGCTCGATACGTCCAGGCCGGTGCCGTACAGCGCGGTCGTGCCGGTCGACATCCCGCCGATGATCGCGATCAGGCACATCGGCAGCAGGAACCAGCGCGGCGAGATCGCCAGCAGGCCGCCGACGTAGTCGTTCGACGCGATGAACGCGGGCGCCTTCGTCGCGATGATCGTCGCCGTCGCGAGGCCGAAGAAGAACGGTACGAAGGTCGCGACCTGCGCGGCGAACACGGCGCCCATCACGCGATATTTCGGCGTGTGCTGCGGGATGTAGCGCGCCCAGTCGCCGAGCGTCGACGCGAACGAGACCGGGTTGCTCAGCGCGACCAGCACCGCACCGACGAACGCGGCCCAGAAGCCCGCATTGCCGGGCTGCAGCGTGCCCGCGTAATTCATGTCGAACGGCCCGAAAAACGCGAACAGGCCCGCGACGAACAGCACGCTCGCGGCCCATACGGCGATCCGGTTGACCCACAGCATGAAGCGAAAACCGTAGATGCACACGACCAGCACGAGCACGGCGAACACCAGGTACGCCGCGCCGAGCGTGAAGCCGTTGACGGGCACGCCGACCATGTTGTGCGCGCCGCCGACGAGCGCGTCGCCCGAACTCCACACGGCCAGCGAGAAGAACGCGATCGACGTGAGCAGCGCGAGAAACGAGCCGACGATCCGGCCGTGGATACCGAAATGCGCGCCGGACGACACGGGGTCGCTCGTGCCGTTGCGCGGACCGAACAGGCTCATCGGCGCGAGGATGCAGGTGCCGGCGAGCACGCCGAGCACGATCGCGCAGACACCCGCCTTGAACGACAGCCCGACCAGCACGGGGAAGCTGCCGAGCACCGACGTGGAAAACGTATTGCAACCGCCGAACAGCAACCGGAACAGATCGATCGGCCGCGCATGGCGCGATGCATCGGGAATGCGCTCGAAACCGAACGACTCGACCTGCGTAATCCTGCCTTCACCCATTTGTCTCCAGCTCCTCTGGTGCGCCTGTACGGCCCGGAGCTGCGGCCGTGCGACGCATCGTCATCGATTCGCGGCCACTCTAAACCGGATCGCGCGGCGCAAATATCACGCATTCGAGACGTTTACGACGAAGGAGAGCAATGTTTCCCGGCCGGCAGGCGGCCGGTTGCCGCGCCGCCCGGCGCGGCGCGGCGCGGGCGACGCAACGTCAGGGCGCCCGCACCGCCTCGGCCGCCGGCGCGCGGCACGCGCTCAGGCCCCGCTGAACGGCCGGCCGGGCGGCCACGTCGGCGAGCCAGCGCTCGACGTACGGGAAGCCGGACACGTCGAGATCGAGCTCGTCCGCCGTGCGCAGCCACGGAAACGCGGCGATGTCGGCGATCGAATACCGCGACGAGGCGAGATAGGCCGATTCCGACAGGCGGCCGTTCACGACCCCGTAGAGACGCATGGCCTCCTTCCGGTAGCGGTCGATCGCTTCCGCATTGACCGTCTTCGATGCATGCAGGAACCACCAGAGCTGCCCGAGCATCGGCCCGATCCCGCCGACCTGGAAGTGCAGCCATTGCTGGACCGCCGTGCGCTCGGCGAGCGTGGCGGGCTGCAGAAAACCCGTCTTCGCGGCGAGATAGCCGAGGATCGCGCCGGATTCGAACACGGCCAGCCCGGTGTCGCGATCGACGATCGCCGGGATCTTGCCGTTCGGGTTGATCGCGAGGAACGCCGCGCTGCGCTGTTCCCCGCCGGACAGGTCCACGTGCACGCGATCGTGTGCGAGCCCGGCCTCTTCCAGGTAGATCGCGATCTTGTGCCCGTTCGGCGTGTCGGCCGTATAGAACGTGAGGGAGTGCGTCGAGGTCATGTCGGTCCTTGTCATCCGGTTATCATTGCAACTACAATCGTTGCAATTGCAATCCTATGCCGGGACCGACAGCCCCGGCAACAAGCCAGTACTCGAAGGAGGGACATGCAGACTGCGCGATCCGGTCCGCCCGTGCGGACGCCCGACACCCGCCGCGCCGCGGCAGCCTGCCTCGCACGGCTGACGACGCGGCGGCTCGCGCCGCAGGGCCGCATGATGTCGCCGCTCGGCGCGATGCGGGCGGCCGCCGATTGCCTCGAACGCGATACGGCGACGTCGCGGCACGTGTGGATCGTCCGCGCCGATACGCGTGGCGCGTCGGCGGACCCGCGCGCGCATCGCCACATCAGCGCATGGCCGCTGCGATTCCTGGATGCGGGCAAGCGTTTCGAGCGGCCGCTGCTGTACCTGCTGCACGCGCGCGCGATCGACCGGCTGCGGCTGGCGTCGATCGAGACCGTCGATCGCGGCATCCTCGTGAACGATGCCGAAACGGCCCGGTCGTCCTGGCCGAAGGGCGTGACGCCCGACGTTCCCCACTGGCTGGCCGGGAACCCCGCGTGCACGCCGTACGATCCCGCGTCGGGACACGAGGCGATCGCGATCCTGCGCCACGCGCTGCACACGCTCTATGTCGCCGGTCAGCCGGGCTTCTTCTACCTCGCGAGCCATGACGACTGCGGGCCCGATGCGAAGCCGCTATCGGCCGCGGCAGCGCGCGATGCGTTCAACGGCATGGTGCGGGCCGGCCGGCGCGCGGGGGCCGGCGCGGCTGCGCGCATCCAGCTGTGCGGCGCGGGCAGCACGCTCGCGCAGGTGATGGAAGCCGCCGATCTGCTGCACGACGAATGGCGCATCGATTCGACGATCTGGAGCTGCCCGAGCTACACGCGGCTCGCGCGCGACGGTCACGCGGCGGACCGCCGGAACCTGCTGCACCCGTACGACGAACCGTGCATCCCGCACGTACGCGCCCGTCTCGGCGGCGGCGACACGCCGGTGCTCGCGGTGACAGGCTATGCACGGCACGTCGCCGCGCAGATCGGCGCGTTCGTTCCGGCCCGCTTCGCGGCGCTCGGCGCGGATTCGGCCGGCCCCGGCGCGCGCGCGCCGAACGCGCGCTGGATCGCCGCGGTTGCGCTCCGCCTGCTGGCCGACGACGGCCGCGTACCGGCGGAATGGGCCGCCCGGGCGATGCGCCGCGAGGCGGGCGGCTGACGCGCGGGCCGGCCGCCGTTACTTCGCGTCGGCCGCCGCGTCGCGCGCGGCAGCGGTCGCGCGGTCGAGCGCGGCGGCCATCGTCGCCTGCTCCCTGGCGCCGAACTGGCCGAGAAAAAGCTCCGCGACCGTCGACTGATACACCTTCCACATCTTCTTGCGCAGCGCCCGCCCCTTGTCGGTGATGCTCGCATACGCGGCGCGGCCGTCTTCCGCCGAACGGGCGCGCGTGACGAGCCCCTCCTGCTCGAGCCGGTCGACGAGCCGGGTGAGGTTGTAGCGCTCGATCGCGAGCACGTCGGCCAGTTCGTGCATGCGGCGCGTGCCTTCGGGCCCGCTCTCGAGCCCCCACAGCGCGTCGTACCACGCATAGGCGGGCAAGCCGGCATCCGCGAGGCGGCGTTCGATCTCGCGAATCATCGTCCGGTGCGCGCGGACGAACGAGAACCACAGATCGGGTTCGGGTGCGCTCATGTCAGGTCGTTCCTTTCGTTGAATTGCAGTTGCAATTAAATTTTACCTCGATAACAATTGCCCCGATACGATTGCAATTGCAATCGTATGCCCGCCGACCGGCAGGCGCTCCGTCGCGCGACGCGGCGCCACGCGCCGTCGCTCCGCGCTGCCTTATGCTTCTGGAGACACTGCATGACCGCACCTCTCGCACTACCCGACATCGATCCGCAGGAAACCCGCGAATGGCTCGATGCGCTCGAATCCGTGATCGCGCTCGAAGGCCGTCCGCGCGCGCACTACCTGCTCGACCAGCTCGCCGATCTCGACGCGGCGCGCCACGGCGACCTGCACGGCCGCGTGACGACCGCATACGTGAACTCCGTGCCGCGCGAGCGGCAGCCGGCCTATCCGGGCGATCTCGCGCTCGAGCGGCGCCTGAACGCGATGATCCGCTGGAATGCCATGGTGATGGTGCTGCGGGCGGGCCGGCATTCGAACGTCGGCGGCCACATCGCGACCTACCAGTCGGCCGCGGTGCTGTACGACGTCGGCTTCGATCACTTCTTCCGCGGCCGCACCGATAGCTTCGACGGCGACATGGTGTACATCCAGGGGCACTCGGCGCCCGGCATCTATGGCCGCGCGTACCTGGAAGGCCGCATCACCGATGCGCAGCTCGACAACTTCCGCCGCGAGACCGGCCGCGAAGCGGGACGCGACGGGCTGTCGTCGTATCCGCATCCGCGCCTGATGCCGGACTTCTGGCAATTCCCCACCGTGTCGATGGGGCTCGGGCCGCTCACCGCCGCGTACCAGGCGCGCTTCATGCGCTACCTCGAATACCGCGGGCTGAAAGCGCACCAGGGCCGCAAGGTCTGGGCCTTTCTCGGCGACGGGGAAATGGACCAGCCCGAATCGCTCGCCGCGATCTCGCTGGCCGGGCGGGAACGGCTCGACAACCTGATCTTCGTCGTCAATTGCAACCTGCAGCGCCTCGACGGCCCCGTACGCGGCAACGGCAAGGTCATCCAGGAACTCGAGGGCACGTTCCGCGCGGCCGGCTGGAACGTCGTCAAGGTGATCTGGGGCGGCGGCTGGGACCGGCTGCTCGAGCGCGACACGACGGGCCTGCTGCGCCAGCGCATGATGGAATGCGTCGACGGCGACTACCAGACCTTCAAGTCGCAAAGCGGCGCGTACGTGCGCGAGCATTTCTTCGGCAAGTATCCCGAACTGCTCGACCTGGTCGCCGACCTGTCCGATGACGACATCTGGAAGCTGGCGCGCGGCGGCCACGACCCCGAAAAGGTGCACGCCGCCTATGCGCAGGCCATGCGCACGGATGGACGGCCGACCGTCGTGCTCGCGAAGACGGTCAAGGGCTTCGGCATGGGCGAAGCCGGCGAAGGCCAGAACGTGAACCACCAGTTGAAGAAGATGAGCGCCGACGCGGTACGCGCGTTCCGCGACCGCTTCGCGCTGCCGGTCAGCGATGCGCAACTCGACGAACTGCCCTACCTGAAACCCGAACCGGGCAGCGCCGAGGCACGCTATTTCGCGGCGCGCCGCGCGGCGCTCGGCGGCCACGTGCCGGCCCGCTTCCACGATACGTCGCCGCTGCCGGTGCCGCCGCTCGACGCGTTCGACGGCCAGCTCAAGGACAGCGGCGAGCGCGGGCTGTCGACGACGATGGCGTTCGTGCGGATACTCGGCACGCTGCTGAAGGACCCGGCGCTCGGCAAGCTCGTCGTGCCGATCGTGCCCGACGAATCGCGCACGTTCGGGATGGAAGGCCTGTTCCGCCAGATCGGCATCCACTCGCATCTCGGCCAGCTCTATACGCCGCAGGACGCGGGCCAGCTCAGCTACTACAAGGAAGCGAAGGACGGACAGATCCTGCAGGAAGGCATCAACGAATCGGGCGCGATCGCGTCGTGGATCGCGGCCGGCACCGCATACAGCAACCACGGCCTGCCGACGATCCCCTTCTACATCTTCTATTCGATGTTCGGGCTGCAGCGCGTCGGCGATCTCGCGTGGGCGGCCGGCGACGCGCGTACGCGCGGCTTCCTGCTCGGCGCGACGTCGGGCCGCACGACGCTGATGGGCGAAGGGCTGCAGCACGACGACGGGCACAGCCACGTGCTGTCGTCGGTGATCCCGAACTGCGTCTCGTACGATCCGACCTATGCGTACGAACTCGCGGTGATCGTGCGCGACGGCCTGCGACGGATGTTCGCGGAGCAGGAAGACGTCTACTACTACATCACGCTGCTCAACGAGAACTACCCGCATCCGGCGCTGCCCGACGGCGCGGAGGCCGGCATCCTCAAGGGGCTCTATCTGCTGCGCGACGGCGCGGCGCGCGCCGGCGTGCCGCACGTGCAGTTGCTGGGCAGCGGCGCGATCCTGCGCGAAGTGATCGCCGCGGGCGACCTGCTCGCCCGGGACTTCGGCGTGTCGAGCGACGTGTGGAGCGCGACCAGCCTGACCGAGCTGCGCCGCGACGGGCTCGCGGCGGAACGCTGGAACCTGCTGCACCCGGACGCGCCGCCGCGCGTGCCCTACGTGCAGCAATGCCTCGGCGGCCGCACCGGGCCGGCGGTCGTCGCGACCGACTACATGAAGATCGTCGGCGACCAGATCCGCGCGTTCGTCGACGGGCGGCGCTTCGTGTCGCTCGGCACCGACGGCTTCGGACGCTCGGATACGCGCGAGGCGCTGCGCACGTTCTTCGAAGTCGACCGGCACTTCATCGCGATTGCAGCGCTGAAGGCGCTCGCCGACGACGGCACGATTCCGCGTACGCGTGTCGGCGAGGCCATCCGCCGCTACGGCATCGACATCGACAAGGTCGATCCGGCCTCCGTGTAATCGTGCGGCGCGCGGCACGCAGGATCGCACCGGCCTGCCGCGTCGCGCCATACGCTACCGCCCCGCCTGCGCGAGCGGGCCCGGTGCGCGCGCGGCCGTTCCCGACGGCCAGCCGCCCGCGAGCGCCTTGTACAGCGCAACCGTCGACGCGGCGCCGCGCATGCGCCCGTCGGCCGCCGCATCCTGCGCCTGCAGCAGCGTGCGTTGCGCGTCGAGCACTTCGTAGTAGTCGATCGCACCGGCCGAGAAGCGCGCCTGCGCCAGTTGCGCGGCGCGCGCGCTGTCGGTCGCGGCCCGCACCAGATGGTCCGTCTCGTCACGCGTGCGGGCGACGCGCAGCAGTGCGTTCTCGGTTTCCTCCAGCGCCCCGAGCACGGTCTGCCGGTATTGCGCGAGCTGGCCGGCCGCTTCCGCGTCGCTCGCGGCGATCCGCGCGCGCACGCGGCCGACGTCGAGGAACGACCAGTCGACGCCGAGCGCGATCAGGTTCGTGTCGCTGCCCGCACGGAAGAACCCGTAGCTGCTCGTCGCGCTGCCGAGCAGCCCCGACAGCGTGAAGCGCGGAAACAGGTCGGCCGTCGCGACGCCGATGCGCGCGGTCGCCGCGTGCAGCCGCGCCTCGGCGGCCGCGACGTCGGGACGCCGCCGCAACAGGTCGCCCGGCGCGCCGGGATCGACGTCGGCGGCCAGCGCGGGCAGCGGCACCGGCGTGCCCGTCGTCGCCGCCGCCTTCGGCGGATCGAGGCGCCCGATCAGCGCGTCCGGCGTCCGGCCGGTCAGCACCGCGAGCCGGTGCTCGTCCACGCCGATCGCGGCTTCGAACACGGCGATCCGCGAGGTCGTCGATTCGTACTGCGCACGGGCGCGCGCCGCGTCGAGTTCGGACCCGCGCCCCGCGCCGACGCGCGCATTGATCAGCGCGAGCGTCTGCTTCTGGTTGTCGGCGTTCTCGCGCGCGATCCGCAGCCGCTCCTGCGAGCCGCGCAGATCGACGTACGTGCTCGCGACCTCCGCGGCGATCGCGACGCGCACCGCGCGCACATCCGCCGCGCTGGCGGCCGTTTCCGCACGCTGCGACTCGATCGAACGGCGGACGCGGCCGAACAGGTCGAGTTCCCACGCGGCGTTGATGCCGACGCTGGACGTCGGCGTGTCGCGCTGGCTGCGCGGCGCGCCGAACGCCTGATCCTTGCTCGTCAACTGATGGCCGATCTGGCCGCTCGCGGTGATCGTCGGGTAACGGTCGAACGTTGCCTGCGACAGCAGCGCATTCGATGCGTCGTAGCGCGACACGGCAACCTGCAGATCCTGGTTCGCCGCGAGCGCCGCATCGATCAGTTGCGTCAGCGCGGGATCGCCGAAGCCGCGCCAGAATGCGGCATCGGCGTCGGCCGACGCATCGGGCGGCGTATTGGACGATGTATTGGACGATGTATTGGACGATGTATTGGACGATGTATTGGACGATGTATCGGACGACGTATCGGGCTTCGCCGCATCGGGCGGCAGTGCCGGGTGCGCATCGCGCGCGAACCGCGCGGCCGTGGCCGTGTCGGGCCGCCTGAAATCGGGGCCGACCGCGCAGGCGGCGAGCGTCACCGACATCGCGAGCGCGGAAAGACGGAAAACGGCGCTCATCGGTTTTCTCCTTCGAGGGTGCCGTGGTGTTCGCTCCACACGGCCGGCGTGCCGCCCGCGAGCTTGCGGATCGCCACATAGAACACGGGCGTCAGGAACAGCCCGAACAGCGTGACGCCCAGCATCCCCGCGAACACGGTGATGCCGGTGGCCGCCCGCACTTCACTGCCCGCGCCGGTGCCGATCAGGAGCGGCACCGAGCCCGCGACGAACGCGACCGACGTCATCACGATCGGGCGCAGCCGCAGCTTGCACGCGTCGAGCGCGGCTTCGATCACGCCCTTGCCCTGGATCTCGAGCTCGCGCGCGAACTCGACGATCAGGATCGCGTTCTTGCACGCGAGGCCCATCAGCACGACGAGACCGACCTGCACGAACACGTTGTTGTCGCCGCCGGACAGCCACACGCCGAACAGCGCGGCGCAGATGCACACCGGCACGATCAGGATCACCGCGAGCGGCAGCGTCCAGCTTTCGTACAGCGACGCGAGCACCAGGAACACGAGCATCACCGCGAGCGGAAACACGACGATCGCCGCGTTGCTCTGCGTGACCTGCTGGTAGCTGAGATCGGTCCATTCGAGCGTGATGCCCGGCGGCAGCACCTCCCTCGCGATCTGCTGGAGCTTCCCGATCGCCTGCGACGACGACATCACCTTCGGATCGGCGTCGCCGATCAGGCTGGCGGCCGGATAGCCGTTGTAGCGGACCACCGGGTCGGGCCCGTACGCAGGCGCCACCGTCACCATCGAGCCGATCGGCACCATCTCGCCCTTCGCATTGCGCGTGCGCAGGTTCGCGATGTCGGCGGCCGTCTGCCGGTGGCCGGCATCCGCCTGCGCCATCACGCGGTACACGCGGCCGAACAGGTTGAAGTCGTTCACGTACATCGAGCCGAGATAGACCTGCAGCGTGCTGAACAGGTCGGTCAGCGCGACGCCCTGCGCTTTCGCCTTCAACCGGTCGACCTTGACCTCGAGCTGCGGGATGTTCGCCTGGTACGAGCTGACGGGATAGCTCATCCCCGGCGTCTTCGCGACCGCGGCCTGGAACGCCTCGAGCGCGTTCTGCAACGCCCCGTAGCCGAGCCCGCCGCGATCCTCCAGGTACAGCGCATAGCCCGAGCCGTTGCCGAGCCCCTGAATGGGCGGCGGCATCAGCGCATAGGTGATGCCGCTGCCGATCGCCGCGAAGCGCGCGTTCAGGTCCGCATTGATCTGCGCGGCGCTGCGGTGGCGCTGGTCGAACGGCTTCAGGATCACGTACGAGTTCGTGATGTTCGGCGTGTTCACGCCCTGCAGCGCGTTCAGCCCGGCGAACGCCGGCACCATCTCGACGCCCTCGGTGCCCAGCGCGATCTTCGTCATCTGCTCGGTCACCTCGCTGGTGCGCGCGAGCGAGGCGCCTTCCGGCAGCTTCGCGCCCGCGAACAGGTACAGCTTGTCCTGCACGGGGATGAAGCCGCCCGGCACCGCGTCGAGCAGCAGCGCGGTCGCCGCGAGCAGCGCCGCATAGACGGTGAACACCGCGCCGCGCCGCTTCAGCGTGCGGCCGACGAAGCCGTGGTAGCGCTCCGAACTCCGGTCGAAGAAGCGGTTGAACGGACGGAACAGCCAGCCGAACGCCCGGTCGATTCCGCGCGTGAGCGCGTCCTTGGGCGCGCCGTGCGGGCGCAGCAGCTTCGCGGCGAGCGCGGGCGACAGCGTCAGCGAGTTGATCGCGGAGATCACCGTCGAAATCGCGATGGTCACCGCGAACTGCCGGTAGAACTGGCCCGTGACGCCCGACATGAATGCCATCGGCACGAACACCGCGCACAGCACGAGCGCGATCGCGACGATCGGCCCCGACACCTCGCGCATCGCCTGGTGCGCGGCGTCGCGCGGGCTCAGGCCCTGCGCGATGTTGCGCTCGACGTTCTCGACCACCACGATCGCATCGTCGACGACGATCCCGATCGCGAGCACGAGCCCGAACAGCGTCAGCGTGTTGATCGAATAGCCGAGCAGATAGAGCCATGCGAACGTGCCGACGACCGACACGGGCACCGCGACGAGCGGAATGATCGACGCGCGCCAGGTCTGCAGGAACAGGATCACCACCAGCACGACCAGCACGACGGCCTCGATCAGCGTGTGCTGCACCGCGCGGATCGACTCGCGCACGAACACCGTCGGGTCCCACACGGGGCGATACGCGACACCGGGCGGGAAGCGCTTCGACAGTTCGTCGAGCTTCGCATACACGGCCTTCGCGACGTCGAGCGCATTCGCGCCCGGCGACAGGAAGATGCCGACCACCGCCGATTGCCTGTCGTTGAAATACGAGCGCAGCGTGTAGTCGCCCGCGCCGAGCTCGACGCGGGCGACGTCGGACAGCTTCACGACCTGGCCGTCGTCGCCGTTGCGCAGCACGATGTCGCCGAATTCCTGCACCGTGCGCAGGCGGCCGCGCACGTTGATCGAGACGAGGAAGTCGTTTTTCTTCGGCGACGGTTCCGCGCCGAGCTGGCCGGCCGACACCTGCACGTTCTGCTCGCGCACGGCCGCGATCACGTCGCTCGCGGTCAGCCCGCGCGATGCGAGCCGGTTCGGGTCGAGCCACAGCCGCATCGCGTAATCGCCGGAACCGTACACGCCGACGTCGCCGATCCCGGTGAGCCGCGACAGCTCGTCCTTCACGTGCAGCGTCAGGTAGTTGCGCAGGTACAGCGAATCGCGGCTGTTGTCCGGCGAATAGAGGCTCACGTACATCAGCGGGGTCGGCGACTGCTTCTGCGTCGTCACGCCGTACTGGCGCACCTCGTCGGGCAGGCGCGACAGCGCCTGGCTCACGCGGTTCTGCACGCGCACGGCGGCCGTGTCCGGATCGACGCCCTGCAGGAACGTGACGACGACCTGCAGGCTGCCGTCCGACCCGGCGACCGACTTCATGTACATGATGCCTTCGACGCCGTTGATCGCCTCTTCCAGCGGTTCGGCGACCGATTCGGCGATTTCCTTCGGGTTCGCGCCCGGGTAGGTCGCGCGCACGACGACGCTCGGCGGCACGACTTCCGGATATTCGCCGGCCGGCAGCATCGGGATCGAGATCAGGCCGATCGCGAAGATGACGATCGACAGCACGACCGCGAAGATCGGCCGGTCGATGAAGAATCGGGAGAAATCCATCGTGTCGCTCCCGTTATTGCACGGCCGGCGCGCCGGCGTCGGCGACGGCCTGCGCACCGTCGCGCGGGCCATTGCCCGCACCGCCGGCGTCGGCGCGCGCGGGCAGCGCCTTCGGCTTCACCTGCGCACCGGGGTAGTAGATCCGCTGCACGCCGTCGACGACCACCCGGTCGCCCGGCTGCAGCCCCTTCTCGACGATGCGCTCGCCGTCCAGCCCGCGCCCGACCGTCACGTCGCGGCGCAGCGCCTTGTCGCCGGGCCCGATCACGTAGACGTACTTGCGGTCCTGGTCGGTCAGCACGGCCTTGTCGTCGACGAGCAGCGCATCCTGGTCGCGGCCGCTGACGAGTTGCACGCGCGCATACAGGCCCGGCGTGAACGTGCGGTCCGCGTTCGTCAGCCGCACGCGCGCGCGGATCGTGCCGGTTTGCGGGTCGAGCCGGTTGTCGAGGAAGTCGACGGTGCCCGCGTGCGGGAAACCCGCCTCGTTCGCGAGGCCGACGCGCACGGGATCGGCGCCGATCGCGCGATGCTTCGGATCGGCGCGCCGCGCGTTGTAGCGCAGGTAGCTCTGTTCGTCGCAGTCGAAATACACGTAGACGGGATCCTGCGACACGACTGTCGTCAGCAGCGTATCGTCCGCACGCGCGAGGTTGCCGACGGTCGCGACCGCGCGGCCGACACGGCCCGCGATCGGCGCGCGCACCTCGGTGAAGCCGAGATTGAGCTTCGCATCGGCGACGGCCGCGTCGGCCGCCTGAAGGTCCGCACGCGCCTGCTCGGCGGTGGCGCGCGCGTTGTCGAGTTCCTCCTGCGACGTCGCATGCGCATCGATCAGCGTCTGCACGCGCCTGAGCTGTACGTTCGCGAGGCTCGCGGCCGCGCGGGCCCGCTGCTGCTGCGCGTTCGCGCGTTCGAGCGCGATCCGGTACGGGCGCGGGTCGATCTCGAACAGCAGCGCGCCCTGCGCGACCATGTCGCCTTCCTTGTAGGCGACGCGCTGCAGATAGCCGCTCACGCGCGGCCGCAGCTCGACCGCGTCGACCGCTTCGACACGGCCGTTGAATTCGTCCGCAAGGCGGATCGTGCGCGGCGCGACGGTGGCGACGCCGACTTCGGGAAGGGAGGGTGCCGACGATGCGCCTTTGCCGTCGTGACAGCCCGACAACGCCAGCAGCAGGGCGCAGGCGGCGCCCAAAGGCGACGTCCTGCGTAGGGATAAGGAAAGCATGATGCCTCGCGACGGGTTAAACTGCCGCGTAGCATAAAAGTTGAAGTTAACTTCAAGTCAAGCTTTCCCGGAGGACGTCATGGGTATCCAGGAAACCCCGCAATGGCCGCTGATGTCGATCCGCGAAGTGGCCGCGCGCAGCGGCGTACCGGCGTCGACGCTGCGGTTCTACGAAACGCGCGGGCTCATCAAGTCGCATCGCAACGGTTCGAGCCATCGCCACTATTCGCGCGCGGTGCTGCGGCTGATCGCGTTCATCGTGTTCGCGCAGAAGATCGGCTATACGCTCGACGAGATCGCCGAGCAGCTCGTCAGCCTGCCCGAGGACACCGCGCCGTGCAACAAGGACTGGCAGCGGCTGTCGCGCGGCTGGAAGCAGCGCGTCGCGAGCCGGATCGAGGAGCTGCAGCGGCTCTACATCAACCTCGACGAATGCATCGGCTGCGGCTGCCTGTCGCTGAAGCGCTGCAAGCTGACCAATCCGGACGACCGCGCGGGCCGCAACGGGCCCGGCGCGCGGCGCTGGCTCGGCGACGCACCGCCCACGGATCTCGACACCTGACGTGTGTTCCGGGCGCGGTGCGCGATGCGCGAAACCGCCCGGAACGCGAATGCGATGCGCAAACCGGGGCCGACCGCCGCGCCTTGACGCGACGTGACCGCGCGCGTTGCGCGCATCGCCCGGCTCAGTCGCCGACGATGTTGAACGCGGCGTCGAGCACGGCCTGCCTGAAAGCGTCCGGCTGCAAGGGCAGCGGCGTGAACGGCAGCATGATGTGCCGGTACGACACCGTCGTGCCGATCGCGCTCGCGATCATGAAAAACAGCACGTTCGGATCGACCGCGCGAATCGCGCCGGCCTGCACGGCTTCGTCCAGCAGCGGGAACATCACGTCGTAATACGGACGCACGATCCGCTCCTGCAGCCGGTCGAGCCGCCCGCCCACCTCGGTCGCCGCGGTCGAGAAGAACATGCCTATGTCGGGCTCGTTGATCTCGTGATCGACGCACAGCTCGAGCGCCCGCCGCACGCGGTCCCGATGCGGCAGCGACGACGTGCGCAACGCGCGCAGCGCGTCGAACATCGGCTCGGCCAGCTCGACGATCTGCTCGACGACCGCCAGCCACAACGTTTCCTTCGTGCCGAAATGGTGCGCGATCAGCGCCGCATCGACCCCCAGTTCGCGCGCAACCTCGCGCACGCTCGTCGCGTCGTAACCGCGCTTCGCGAACGTGCTGCGTGCGGCCCGCAATATCACGTCCGGACCGACGGACGCCCCGGCCAGCGGCCGCCCTCGCATACGCCGCTTGGCCGGCGCCCGCTCAGTAACTTCAGCCACGTTTCTTTGCTCTCCTTGAACGATTCGATTGCAATGTTCCGGCCCCGTTTCAGCGTGACCGAAAACCGGCCCACCTGCCCTGCTCTTCGTTGACACACGCAGCCGGGAAGCGCTAGGATCATAC
This sequence comes from Burkholderia sp. MSh2, assembly GCF_000731655.1. Lineage (NCBI taxonomy): Bacteria > Pseudomonadati > Pseudomonadota > Betaproteobacteria > Burkholderiales > Burkholderiaceae > Burkholderia > Burkholderia sp. MSh2. The sequence goes on from NZ_JPGM01000012.1 coordinate 164,574, forward strand.
CTTATTCATCACGTGATGATTTATACATGACAACCCCTACACGTATCGTCATCGTCGGCGGCGGGATCGCCGGACTTCAGCTCGCGACCCGCCTGGGCGAGCAGCTCGGCAAATCGGGCCGCGCGCAGGTCACCGTCGTCGACCGCAGCCCGACCCACATCTGGAAGCCGATGCTGCACACGATCGCGGCCGGCACGCGCGACGTACAGCAGCAGCAGGTGATCTTCCTCGCCCATGCCCGCGACCACGGCTACACGTACCAGCCAGGCGAACTGAAGGGGCTCGATCGCGCGCGTCGCTGCGTGCAGCTCGGCGAGATCCGCTCGCAGAACGGCAATGTGGTGATCGACGCGCGGGAACTCGAATACGACGTGCTGATCCTCGCGCTCGGCAGCCAGGCCAACGATTTCGGCACGCCCGGCGTACGCGAGCACTGCTATTTCATCGACAGCCAGCAGCAGGCCGAAACCTTCAACGAAGCGTTGCGGATGCGCGTGTTCCGCAGCATCGCGCGCGACGAGCCGTTTCGCGTCGCGATCGTCGGCGCGGGCGCGACGGGCGTCGAACTGGCCGCGGAACTGAGCCGGCTGCTCGAAGTGGCGCAGGCCTATGGCGACGAAACGGTGCGCGAACGGCTGCAGCTCACGCTGCTCGAAAGCGGCCCGCGCATCCTCGCGGCATTTCCGCCGAAGATTTCCGCATCGGCACAGCAACGGCTCGAACAGATCGGCTTTCACGTGCTGACGTCGACGCGCGTCACGTCGGCCGACGCGAACGGCTTCCACTACGGCGACGGCTCGTTCGCCGAAGCCGACCTGATGGTCTGGGCGGCCGGCGTGAAGGCGCCCGATTTCATGCAGGCGTTCGGCGGCCTCGACACGACCCGTGCGAACCAGATCGTCGTGGGGCCCACGCTGCAGGCGACCGGCGACGAGCACGTGTTCGCGATCGGCGATTGCGCGAGCCTGCTGCCCGCCGGCCAGGAACGGCCGCTGCCGCCCACCGCGCAGGTCGCGGCGCAACAGGCCGAGCATCTTGCCCGACACCTGCCCGCGTGGCTCGACGGCAAGCCGATGCCGCCGTTCGCATTCCATGATTTCGGCGCGCTGGTGTCGATCAGCGACTACGACGCATTCGGCACGCTCGGGCAGTTCGGGTTCTTTCGCGGCGGTTTCATCCAGGGGCGTTTCGCGCAGTTCAGCCACCTGATGCTCTACCGGCGTCACCAGCAGGCGCTGCACGGCTTCTCCAAGGCGACCCTGCTGTGGATCGCCGAGCGGATCAACGGCTGGGTGCGACCGCGCATCCGCCTGTCGTGATGCCGCGCGCGGCGACGTTTCACAACGTTTCGAGGAAAACTGACATGAACAACCGTCTGGCACCGTGGCTCATGACCGTGGCCGCGATCGGCAGCTTCGACATGCCCTCCGTCTCGTGGGGCCTGCCGCGGCGACGCAGCATGACGCGCGACCGGCTGCCGTCGTGGGACGCGACGAGCAAGCCGACCATCAGCGTGCTCGAACGGCCCACGCCCGACACCGTGATGATTTCGTGGCGCGACGCGTGCACCGGGCACTACGGTTATCAGAAGTGGCGGCTGTTCACGACGCGCAAGCGCGGAGTGTGCGCGCTGTCGGGGCAGCCGATCAAGATCGGCGACAGCGTCTATGCGCCGCAACTGCTCGGCTCGACGCCGGGCAACGCCGCCGCGATGATGCTGGCCGCGTGCATCGACGCGGCCGGCACCGCCGAGGCGACCTGACGGCCCCGGGCCGTTTCAGGCAGCCGTGACGCGCTCCGCGTCGCGCGCCTCGCTCATCCGTGCGGCGGCTTCCGCATCCAGCCGCGCCGCATTCGCCTCGGCTTCCGCTTCCGGCATCAGTTCGCCTTCCCACTTGGCGACCACCGCGCTCGCGATCGAGTTGCCCACCGCATTCGTGGCCGAACGGCCCATGTCGAGGAACGTGTCGACGCCGAGGATCAGCAGCAGCCCGGCTTCCGGGATGTTGAACTGGTGCAGCGTCGCGGCGATCACGACGAGCGACGCACGCGGCACGCCGGCCATGCCTTTCGACGTCAGCATCAGGATCAGCAGCATCGTGACCTGCGTGCCGAGCGACAGGTGAATGCCGTACGCCTGCGCGATGAACAGCGACGCGAACGTGCAGTACATCATCGAGCCGTCGAGGTTGAACGAGTAGCCCATCGGCATCACGAAGCTCGAGATCTTGCGCCGCACCCCGAAACGGTCGAGCGCGTCGAGGATCTTCGGATATGCGGCTTCCGAACTCGCGGTCGCGAACGACAGCATGAACGCTTCCTTGATCAGCACCAGCAGCTTGAACACGCGGCGGCCGAGGAACAGCAGCCCGGCGGCGATGAGCGTGCCCCACAGCAGGAACAGGCTCAGGTAGAAGTCGCCCATGAACACCGCGAACTTCAGCAGGATCGACAGGCCGTTGATCGCGACGGTCGAGGCCATCGCCGCCAGCACCGCGAGCGGCGCGAGCTTCATCACGTAGCCGGTGATCCGCAGCATCACGTGCGCAAGCTGGTCGATCGCCGCGACCAGGATCTTGCCGCGTTCGCCGAGCGACGCGAGCGCGACGCCGAAGAACATCGAGAACACGACGATCTGCAGGATCTCGTTGTTCGCCATCGCCTCGGCGATCGACTTCGGCACCATGTGGCCGACGAAATCCTTCAGCGTGAACTTGGAGGTCGCGAGATGCGCGGACGCGCCGATATCCGGCAGCGGCAACCCGAGGTTCTCGCCGGGCCGCAGCAGGTTCGCCATCAGCAGGCCGAGCAGCAGCGAGATCAGCGACGCCGTGACGAACCAGCCGAGCGCCTTCACGAACACGCGCCCCACCGACGACGCATCGCCCATGTGCGCAATGCCGACGACGAGCGTCGAGAACACCAGCGGGCCGATCACCATCTTGATCAGCCGCAGGAAGACGTCGGAGACCAGCGAGATGTAGCCGGCGATCTCCGCCGCGGACTGCTTGTCCGGAAGCTGCGTATAGATCATGTAGCCGATCAGGATGCCGGCCGCCATCGCGAGCAGGATCCAGCCGGCCGCGGACATTCGTTTGTTCATAACGGGATTCGATGCACGGTGTTGCGTTGACGGATGAATGGCGCGCGGGGCGCGCCGCCGCAACGGCTTTCGCGGGAACGCGAACGCCGTTGCGGCGCTTCGGTGCGAGGCGCCCGGGTCAGTAGCCGATCGCCGAGCCGGCCGGACGGCGCGGATCGTTGTAGCCGTAGATGAAGCCGACGCGCACGTTGCCGGACACCGACGAGTCGTTGCCGGAACTCTGGCGGCTCGCCGCCTCGGTGCCCGGCAGGCCGACCATGATCAGCTCGGCGGCGCCCCACGGCGTCTGCTCGACCATCTTGTAGCCCATGTTGCGCAGGATCGCGAGCGTGTCGGGCGACAGGCCGTAGGTTTCGTAGTAGACCTCGTCGGGCAGCCACTGATGGTGGATGCGCGGCGCGGCAACCGCGTCCTGCGGCGTCATCCCGTAGTCGATCACGTTCAGCACGGTCTGCAGCGTGATCGTGATGATGCGCGAGCCGCCCGGCGAACCGACCACCATGAACACCTTGCCGTCCTTCTTCACGATGGTCGGCGCCATCGACGACAGCGGCCGCTTGCCCGGCGCGATCGAGTTGCGCGTGCCCTGCACGAGGCCGAACAGGTTCTGCGCGCCGACCTTCACGGTGAAGTCGTCCATCTCGTCGTTCAGGAAGAAGCCCGTGCCCGGCGCGATGACCACGGCGCCGAAGCGGCCGTTGACCGTGTAGGTCGTCGACACCGCGTTGCCGTCGCGGTCGACGATCGAGTAATGCGTCGTCTCCGGCTTCTCGTGCACGCCGACGCCCGGCTGCACGTCGACCGACGGCGTCGCCGTATCGGCATGGATGCCCTTGCGGATCTGCGCCGCGTATTCCTTGCTGGTCAGCTTCGCGATCGGGTTGTCGATGAAGTCCGGATCGCCGAGCAGCGTGTTGCGGTCTTCGTACGCGTGCCGCATCGCCTCGGTCATGTAGTGCACCGCCGCGGCCGAGTGGTAGCCGAGCTTGCGCAGGTCATACCCCTCGAGGATGTTCAGCGTCTCGCACATCGTCACGCCGCCCGAGCTCGGCGGCGGCGCCGACACGAACTCGTAGCCGCGATACGTGCAGGTCAGCGGCGCCATGTCCTGCGCCCGGTAGGACGCGAAATCGGCCGCCGTGATCAGGCCGCCGCCGCGCCTGGCCGCCGCCTCGACGATCTTCGGAAGCTCGCCGTGGTAGAACGCGTCGGGCCCCTGCCCGGCGATGCGCTCGAGCGTGCGGGCCAGATCCTTCTGCACCAGGCGGTCGCCCGGCTGCAGCGGCGTGCCGTCCGGGCGCAGGAAGATGCGGGCGGCTTCCGGGTCCTTCCGGAAGCGCTCGATCGTCGTGTCGAGGATGTCCGTATCGCCGCGCGTCAGCACGAAGCCGTCGCGCGCGAGCCGGATCGCCGGCGCCATCACCTGCTGGCGCGTCAGCTTCCCGTACTTGCGCTGCGCGAGATCGAGGCCCGCGACCGTGCCCGGCACGCCGACCGCGCGATAGCCGTACAGGCTGTCGCCCGGAATGACGTTGCCCTTCGCATCGAGATACATGTTCGCGGAAGCCGCCGCGGGCGCCGTCTCGCGGAAATTGATGAAGCGGTCGCGGCCGTCGGCCAGGTGCACGGTCATGAAGCCGCCGCCGCCGATGTTGCCGCAGCACGGATTGGTCACGGCCTGCGCGTAGCCGACCGCCACCGCGGCGTCCACTGCGTTGCCGCCCTCCTTCAGGATGTCGACGCCGATCTGCGATGCGAAGTGTTGCGACGACACGACCATGCCGTTCTTCGCTTCGACCGCCGGGTCCGACGCGGCGAACGCGCACGCGCTCATCGCCGACAACAGGGTGAGTACTACGAGCCGCCTCATGACGGAATCCTCCAGACAAATAAACCGCGCCATGCCGAAATGCGACACCGGATCGCCGCGTGTCGACGCGTCGATCCGGCTTGTAACAAACCATACATTCCCGCGAGGCCGCGATCATAGCATCGGCATTTTTTCGTCAAAACCTAGGGTTATCACTGAATGAAGAACGAATAAACGCCGAATGTCGTCTTTATCAATGTTTGCTTCATTACATCACCAGGCAACCCGTCCCCCGTTGCGATACGTCCCTCTAATTTCGGCGCGTCCGCGGCCCGCCGGACGTCAATCGGCTAACATGCGTGGGGTCGCCGGCAGGCCGCGGGTCTGCCGTTTGTCATTCGGATCGAGAAAGTCGGAGTGCCCGATGGGGACGAGCATCAGGGCGTTGCTGTTATCCCAGATGGATAGCTTCACGCCGTCGGAACAGAAGGTTGCGCAGGCGTTGCTGGATCGCTATCCCAGCCTCGGGCTGGGGCCCATCGCGCAGTTCGCGAAGCAGGCCGACGTCAGCGATCCGACCGTGTTCCGCTTCGTCGTCCGGATCGGCTTTCCGAACTACTCGTCGTTTCAGCAGGCGCTGTACGGCGAGATCGACACCGCGATGAATTCGCCGCTCGCGCGGATGGATGCGTTCCACTCGGCGTCGGGCATGCGCGACAGTCATGCGGCGATTTTCCAGCGCCTGTCGCAATCGCTGGCGGCGACGATCGAAGGGCTCGACGCGGCGGCGTTCGACGCGGCCGTGGCGCTGCTCGCCAATCCGGACGTTCGCGTCTTCTGCGGCGGCGGGCGCTATACGGCGCCGCTCGCCTCGCTGTTTTCGTTCACCCTCGCCTACGCGCGACCGCGCGTCCAGTATGTCGAACCGAACGTGAACCTCGCGTCGGTGGCGCTGGCGGACATGGGGCCCGGCGACGTGCTCGTCATTTTCGATTTCCGCCGCTACCAGCGCGACAGCATCCGCTTCGCGCAGGCCGCGCACCGGCTCGGCACGCGCATCCTGCTGATCACCGACGAATGGCTGTCGCCGATCGGGGATTTCGCGGAGATCGTGCTGCGGATCCAGGGGCGGCCGTTCGCGATGCTGCAGACCAACGTGCCGGCGCTGGCGCTCGCGGAGGCGCTGGTGATCGGCGTGACGAACCGGCTGCCGGAACTCGCGCGGCAGCGCATGGAGAAGATCGAGGATCTCAATACCGGCGGCATCGGGCAGGACACCTACCCGCGCGATTTGCCCGAATGACGATCGCACGCCATTCAGGCGCGGGCATCAGCTCTCGACGTCCTCGAGGCTGAACACTTCGGTCTTGTCGTTGTACGAAAAGACTTCGCCGTAACGGCCCCAGTCGATCACCGCGTCGAGCGTTTCCTCGGCCGCTTCGTCCGACAGGAAATCCTCCAGCTCCTGCTCGAAGCGCACGCGCGGCGCACGATGGCCCGGACGCTCGTTCAGCACCTTGCGGATCCGCGCGGCGAGCGGCACGTGCTTCAGCAGGTGATCCGCGAACATCAGCTTGCGCTCCTGCGTGCCGAATTCCGCGAACACGCGCGCGGGCGGCGTGAGGAACACGTCCCCTTCGCGCACGTCCGCGAAGCCGAGATGCTGCAGCACTTCGGCGATCGGGAACAGTTCGTCGACCTCGAGATGCAGCGTGCGCGCGATTTCCGGCATGTCCGCGCGGCCGTGGTACGGCGCCATCGCGAGCGTCTCGATCAGGCCGGACATCAGGTTGGTCGACACGCGCGGCAGCCAGCTGCCGAGCTCCAGCCCCTTCTTCGTCGCCTCGTTGGTCGGGCGCGCGGTCATCTTCGCGTAGATGTCGTCGACCAGCTTGCGGAATTCCGGGTCGAGCCGGTTGCGCGGATGCTTGAACGGCACCTTGATCTCGGCGATCACGCGGCCCGGGTTCGACGACAGCACGAGGATGCGGTCGCACATGAACACCGCTTCCTCGATGTTGTGCGTGACGATCAGCACCGACTTGATCGGCATGCGCCCTTGCGTCCACAGATCGAGCAGGTCGGTACGCAGCGTCTCGGCCGTCAGCACGTCGAGCGCCGAGAACGGCTCGTCCATCAGCAGGATCGTCGGATCGACCACCAGCGCGCGCGCAAAGCCCACGCGCTGGCGCATGCCGCCCGACAGCTCGCGCGGGTACGCATTCTCGAAACCGTCGAGACCGATCAGGTCGATCGCGGCGAGCGCGCGCTCGCGCCGCCGGCGCGCGTCGACGCCCAGCGCCTCGAGGCCGGCCTCCACGTTCTGCAGCACCGTGAGCCACGGGAACAGCGCGAAGGTCTGGAACACCATCGCGACGCCTTCGGCCGGGCCGTTCAGCGGCTTGCCGAGATAGGACACCTCGCCGCCGGTCGGCTCGATCAGGCCGGCGATGATCCGCAGCAGCGTCGACTTGCCGGAGCCGGAGCGGCCGAGCAGGCCGACGATCTCGCCCTCGCGCAGCGACAGGTTCGCGTCGTCGAGCACCAGCAGCTCGCCCTGCGACTTGTTGAAGCCGCGGCAGACGTGATCGACGCGCAGGATCTCCTCACCGAGACGCGGCGGCTGGGCGGGCTGGTTCGTCTGGACAGGGGCATTCACAACATTCGGATTTTGCATCGCGCTTACTCTCAATCGAGACGGAGCCGGGATTCCGCATAGGCGTACATCGGGCGCCACAGCAGACGGTTGAACAGGGTGACGAACAGGGACATCACGGCGATGCCCAGGATGATCTTCGGGAAGTCGCCGGCGGCGGTGGTTTGCGCGATGTATGCGCCGAGGCCGTGCGCGACGACCTTCGTATCGCCCCACTGCACGAACTCGGACACGATGCTCGCGTTCCATGCGCCGCCCGATGCGGTAATGGCGCCCGTCACGTAGTACGGGAAAATGCCGGGCAGGATCGCCTGCCGCCACCATTGCTTGCCGCGGATATGGAAGTTCTTCGTCACTTCCTTGTAGTCGTTCGGGTAGGACATCGCGCCCGCGATCACGTTGAACAGGATGTACCACTGCGTGCCGAGCACGATCAGCGGCGACAGCCAGATGTCCGCGTTCAGGTGGAAGCGGACGATCACGATCACGAACACCGGGAACAGCAGGTTCGCCGGGAACGCGGCGAGGAACTGCGCGAGCGGCTGGATCTTCTCGGCCAGCGCCGGGCGCAGCCCGATCCACACGCCGAGCGGCACCCAGATCACCGAAGCGATCAGGATCAGCAACAGGACGCGCAGCAGCGTGATGAGCCCGAGCACGAACACGTGGCCGACCTCGGTCATCGTCACGCCGGTCGCCACGAAGGTGACGACGCGCCACACGACGTATACGGTCAGCAGGATCACCAGCACGCCCCAGACGACGTCGCCGATCCGCGACGACCGGCGGCTGACCGGGCCGCGCGCCACGACACCCTTGAACGACGGCAGGCGCAGCGGCACGCGGGCGGCCTGCGACAGCAGCCAGCCGGCCGGCACGAGCAGCTGATGGATCAGGTGCGTGCGGCGCATCATGTCGAGCAGCCAGGATTGCGGCGCGTCGCCCGATGCGGTGTTTTCCATGCGGAACTTGTCGGCCCACGCGACGAGCGGGCGGAACAGCAGCTGGTCGTACGCGAGGATCACGACCGTCATCGCGACGATCACCCAGCCGACCGCGCCGAGGTTCTTGTCCGAGATGGCCTGCGCGAGATACGCGCCGATCCCCGGCAGCGTGATGGTCTGGTTGCCGACCGTGATGGCCTCCGACGCGACGACGAAGAACCAGCCGCCCGACATCGACATCATCATGTTCCAGATCAGGCCCGGCATCGAGAACGGCACCTCGAGCTTCCAGAAGCGCTGCCACGCGGTCAGGTGAAAGCCGCGCGACACCTCGTGCAGGTCGCGCGGCACCGTGCGCAGCGACTGGTAGAAGCTGAACGTCATGTTCCACGCCTGGCTCGTGAAGATCGCGAAGATCGCCGCGAGCTCCGCGCCGAGCACGCGCCCCGGGAACAGCGCGATGAAGAACGTGACCGTAAACGAGATGTAGCCGAGCACCGGCACCGACTGCAGGATGTCGAGGATCGGGATCAGCACCATGCCCGCGCGGCGGCTCTTGGCCGCGAGCGTGCCGTAGATCAGCGTGAACACGAGCGACGCGACCATCGCCGCGAGCATCCGCAACGTGGTGCGCAGCGCATATTCGGGCAGGTTCGACGGATCGAGCGAGATCTTCTGCGTCTGCAGCACGCCGATCGGCGCCATCGTCTGGTGAAAGCCGATGATCGTCATCGCGAGCAGGCAGATGATCAGCGGAAACGCGACGGCATCCCAGCGGTTGGGTAGCACGCGCCACGCCGAGGCGTTCGCGGTGCGGTTCGGATCGAAACTGATATCCATCGGTAGCGTCTTGTGTTGAATGAAAAATCGATGGGACCGGCCGCGTGCCGCACGGCCGGACGTCGCGCCCCCCGGCGCGGTCAGAACAGTCCGTGCAGCGCCCAGTACAGGGCGGCAGACAGCGCGATCGACGCGGGCAGCGTCAGCACCCAGGCAAGCACGAGGTTGCGCACGGTATCCCAGCGCAGGCCCGAGCCGCTCGCCGTCATCGTGCCGGCTACGCCCGACGCGAGCACGTGCGTCGTCGACACCGGCAACCCGTATGCGTCGGCCATGCCGATCGTCAGCATCGCGACGGCCTCGGCCGACGCGCCCTGCCCGTAGGTCAGGTGCGACTTGCCGATCTTCTCGCCGACGGTCACGACGATCCGCTTCCAGCCGACCATCGTGCCGAGACCGAGCGCGATCGCCACCGCGACCTTCACCCACGTCGGGATGAACTTCGTCGCGCGGTCCATCTGCTGCTTGTAGGCGTCGAGCACGCTCGCGTCCTCGACCGAGAACGCCGGCGCCTTCGCCTTCTCCATCAGCCGGATCGCCTCGGACGCGACGTACATGTTGTTGCGCACGTTGTCGACGAGGTTCTGCGGCACGCTCGAGATTCCGCCGGCCTGCGCGACCTGGTCGGCGATCGTGTCGGTGAGCTTGCCCAGTGCGGGAATCGTCGCCGGCGTCAGCTTGTGCGTGCGCACGTATGCCTCGACGTCGGCGCGCGGATGCGCGGATTGCTCGGCCGGGTCCGCGTACCTGGCCAGCGTCGTGGACGCATGGCGCGCCACCGCGACGAACGTGCTCGCCTGGTCGGGCGTCACGGCCTTGTTCAGCGCGTACGCGGTCGGCATCACGCCGATCAGGATCAGCATGATGAGCCCCATGCCCTTCTGCCCGTCGTTCGAGCCGTGCGCGAACGACACGCCCGTGCAGGTCAGGATCAGCAGCAGGCGGATCCAGAACGGCGGCGGCTTGCTGCCCTTCGGCTCCTGGTACAGCGCGGGCACGCGCACGAGCGCCTTCAGCAGCAGCAGCACGAGCGCCGACAGCACGAAGCCGACGAGCGGCGAGAACAGCAGCGCCTTGCCGACGCCGAGCGCCTGGTTCCAGTCGACGCCGCTGGTGCCCGACGGGCCGTTGACGATCTGGTTCATCAGGCCGACGCCGATGATCGAGCCGACGAGCGTGTGCGAGCTCGACGACGGCAGCCCGAAATACCAGGTCGCGAGGTTCCACGTGACGGCCGCGATCAGCAGCGAGAACACCATCGCGAAGCCGGCGCCGCTGCCGACCTGCAGGATCAGTTCGACCGGCAGCAGCTGCACGATGCCGAACGCGACGGCGCCGCTCGACACGAGCACGCCGCACAGGTTCCAGAGGCCCGACCAGACGACCGCCAGGTGCGGATCGAGCGAATGCGTGTAGATGACGGTCGCGACCGCGTTCGCGGTGTCGTGAAAGCCGTTCACGAATTCGAAGCCGAGCGCGATCAGCAGCGCGACGATCAGCAGCAGGAACGGGAGGACCGAGCTTTCCTTGACGGGACTGAGGTCGGAGACGAGATGACTGCCGACATAGACGATGCCGCACGCAATGATCAGAAAAAACAGGGCAAGGCTGATGCTGCGCGTGCGGCTGCTGACTGCGCCGCCGGCTTCCGTTGCCGCGAGATTCGGCATGAAGGGGCTCCGGAGAGGTAACTCGGAGTGGCAGGCTATCGGTCGATCGTGACGTAAATGTGACGTGTCACTTACAGGACATTGACGGTACGTGACCCCGACGTCCCGCATGCCCGCGCAGGCCCCGGACACGGGCATCCGGCCGTGTAACGCGCGGGAATAAATCCGCTGCCGCGCCGGTATCGCAGGCGAAGGCGCCGGCTTATTCCAGGACGATCCGGCCGTCCGGTTCCGTCATACGATTGCGAGGCTCACATGTCTTCATCGACCCCCACCCGCCCGTCGCGCCGCAAGGCCCTGCAATGCATGGCCTTCGGCGGGCTCGGCACGCTGTTCACGCTGTCGGGCGGCATCCTGACGCCGTTCGACCTCGCGCTCGCGCAGACCGGCGACGCCCGCCCGGCCGACGCGGGCCGGCCGCTGTTCGTGCAGATCAGCGATACGCACATCGGCTTCAACAAGGAAGCGAATCCCGACGTGGCGGCCACGCTGCGGCAGACGATCGAACTCGTCAACGCGATGCCGGCCATGCCCGCGCTGGCCATCCATACCGGCGACATCACACACCTGTCGAAGCCGGAGGAATTCGACCGGGCATCGCAGCTCCTGTCGGCGCTGCGCGTGCCGGAACTGCACACGGTGCCGGGCGAGCACGACGTCACCGACGGCTCGGGCGCCGAGTACTTCGGCCGGTTCGGCAAGGCGTCGGACAATCGCGGCTATTACAGCTTCGATCACGCCGGCGTGCATTTCATCGGCCTCGTCAACGTGATGCACTTCAAGCCGAACGGGCTCGGCAGCTTCGGCGACGATCAGCTCGCGTGGCTCGCGCGGGATCTCGAGGGCCGCACGTCGAGCACGCCGATCGTCGTGTTCTCGCACATGCCGATGTGGACCGTCTACGAGCCGTGGGGCTGGGGAACCGGCGACGCGCCGCAGACGATGGCGCTGCTGCGCCGCTTCGGGTCGGTCACCGTGCTGAACGGGCACATTCATCAGATCGTGTCGAAGGTCGAGGGCAACGTGACGTTCCACACGGCGCGCTCCACCGCGTTCCCGCAGCCGACGGCCGGCAACGGCCCGGGCCCCGTCCCGCTGACCGTGCCGCGCGACCGGCTGCCCGCGATGCTCGGCGTGACGACCGTCGAATTCGCGGGCCACCCCGCCGCTTCGGCGCTGCACGACGCGACGCTGGCCTGATGCGCCGCTGCTCGAGGAGACCGACATGACCCGCTTCAAGCCCACCGGCGCCGTCGCGGCGCTGCTCCTGTGCGTGGCCGCCGCCGGCGCGCCGCTCACCGCGTTCGCGCAAGGCCAGGACGGCCCGCTCGTGACGATCCGCAATTTCATGTTCTCGCCGATGTCGACCACGATCAAGGCCGGCGCGACGGTCACGTGGAAGAACCTCGACGGCGAGCCGCACACCGTCGTCAACGATGCCGGCCTCTTCCACTCGAAGGCGCTCGACCAGGGCGAGACCTACTCGTTCCGCTTCGACAAGCCCGGCGTCTACAAGGTGTTCTGCGGAATTCATCCGTTCATGAAGGAGACGATCACCGTCGAATGACGCGGCGCATCACGCGGGCGCGCGGCGAGCGCCCCCCGCCGCCGATCGCCTAAACTGAATCGAACCGTTCGGCTCCGACCCACCGTCATACACAGCGAGGCACGCCATGACCGCAAGCCAGCCGGCACGCATGGATCTTCCCGGGCAGGTCGTGCTGGTGCTCCAGGGCGGCGGCGCACTGGGCGCGTTCCAGCTCGGCGTCTTTCAGGCGCTGGACGAAGCCGGCATCCGGCCAGACTGGGTGGTGGGCACGTCGATCGGCGCCATCAACGCGGCGCTGATCGCCGGGAATCCGCCGGAGCGGCGCTACGAAAGGCTGTCGGCGTTCTGGCAGCGCGTGACCGAACGGACCCGTTTCGACGCCCCGCTGCTGCCCGGCTGGGACCGGACGCTGGCCGAGCTGATGATCATCGGCGGCGGCATCGCGGGGTTCTTCCAGCCCAATCCGGCGTCGTGGTTCGGGCCGATGGTGCGCCTCGGCGTCGATCGCGCGTCGTATTACCGGATCGCGCCGCTGCGCGACACGCTCGCGTCGCTGATCGAGCCCGACCTGCTCAACGCGGGCCGCCCGCGCCTGACCGTCAGCGCGGTCAACGCATGCACGGGCACGATGCGCTATTTCGATTCGCGCGAGACCCGGCTGGGACTCGAACACATCATGAGTTCGGGCGCGCTGCCGCCCGCGTTCCCGGCGATCCGGATCGACGGCGAGCCGTACTGGGACGGCGGCGTGTATTCGAATACGCCGGTCGAAGTGGTGCTCGACGACAACCCGCGCCGCAATTCGATCATCTTCTCGGTACAGGTGTGGAATCCGGCCGGCCCCGAGCCCGAAAGCATCTGGCAGGTGTCGGAGCGGCAGAAGGACATCCAGTACGCGAGCCGCACCGACAGCCACATCGCACGCCAGCAGCAGATCCACCGGCTGCGTCATGTAATCCGCGAACTGGTGCGGCACGTGCCGGAAGCCGAACGCGCGTCGCCCGCCGTGCACCGGCTGGCCGCGTGGGGATGCGAAACCACGATGCATCTGGTCAAGCTCGCGGCGCCGCGGCTCGCCGGCGACAATCAGTTGAAGGACATCGATTTCACGCCGGAAGGCATCGCCGCCCGCCGGCAGGCCGGCTACGAGGCCGCGCAGCGGGCCATTGCCGCCCGTCCGTGGGACCTGCCGACGGACCCGACCGAAGGCCTGACGGTATTCGACGCCAGCGCACCGCCCGGCACGCAACAGCCCGCATGACGCGCGGCGCCGCCGCCGCACGCCGGCCGGGCCGCCGCGCTCAGCCGCGAGCGGCCTGCAGGCGCGCGCGGCCGGCCGCGCTGACCTCGACCAGGGCCCCACCGCCATGCGCGGGGTGCCGGATCACGTAGCCGCGCGCGCAGGCTTCCTCCCATACCGGCAGGCGCGGGCACGACGTCCGCCACGCATCGATCACTTCTTCGTAGGGCCGCGTGCCGCGCCCGATCCATTCGAGCAGGTCGAGGATCAGCGGCTCGATCGACGCCGTGTCGCGCGCGAGCACCTCCGGGTTGACCACGTGGATCGGCTGCCCGGCCGCGAAGGACACGATCTGGTCGAACACATCGGAGAACTGCGTCTCGTATTCGTCCTCGGTCACGTAGCCGATGTGCGGCGTACACACGACATCGGGGCAACGCAACAGCGGATGCCGCGGATCGCGCAGCGGCTCCGTCTCGTAGACGTCCACCGCCGCCATCCCGGGCCGGCCGGCCTGCAACGCCGCCTCGAGCGCGCCCGGCGCGACGAGGCCCGCACGGCTCGTGTTGACGAACAGCGCGCCGGGTTTCATCCGGGCCAGATCGTCGGCCGTCACGATGCCGCGCGTGGCCGGCACGAGCCGCATGTGCAGCGACAGCACGTCGCAGGTTTCGAAGAACGCACGCTTGTCCGGGGCCGTGTTCCACCCGTCGTCGCGCGCACGCTGCAGCGACGCTTCGCGCGCCAGGACCAGCACGTTCATCCCGAACGCGGCGCCGTACCGGGCAACCTCCGCCCCGATCCGGCCATAGCCGTATATCCCCAGCGTGCGCCCGCGCAACGTCCGCCCGACGCCGATCTGCCAGCGGCCGGCCTGCAGCGCGCGCATCTGCTGCGGAATCCGGCGCATCGCGGCGAGCACGAGGCCCCACGTCAGCTCGGCCGCCGCATGGGACGGCGTGCCGGCGTGCTGGTTCGACGACACGATCACGCCGTGCGCGGTGCACGCATCGATGTCGATGTGCGGATAGACGCTGCGCTGGCTGATCAGCCGCAGCTTCGGCAATTGCGCGACGAGCGGCGCGCGGATCTGCGTGCGTTCGCGGATCAGCACCAGCACTTCGGTGTCGCGCAGGCGTTCCGCCAGCACGTCGACATCCTGCACGTGGTCGTTCCAGACCGTGACCGCGTGCCCGTCCAGCTTGCGGAAGCACGGCAGCGTGCGCAGCGTGTCGAAATAATCGTCGAGGATCGTGATGTTCATGGGGCGCTCCCGGCAACGTCGTCATCCTGAACCGGGAGCGCCCCGCAGGGAAATGAAATTATCTTGTCGATTCCTGCATTTTTCTGATCGATCGCCTTCGCCGCGAGGATTGCGAGCCGGCTTACGGCGATTCCGTGCGTGCCTCCGGTGCGGTGCCGGCGACGACCGGACACGACGAGGGCAACGCCTGGCCGAACAGCACGGCCTGCCCGCAGGCGGACGTGAACATGCCGAGATTGTCGTGCCCCACGCCCGGCACTTCGACGACCTGCTGCGCGAGATCGGCCGGATGCCGCTTCTTCAGGTAGTCGAAATACGCGAGCCCGCGCGCGAGCCGGTACGGGCCTTGCGCCATCGCCGCGCACGAACGGTCGATGAAATGGGTGTAAGGGTTCGTGTCGGCCTGGCCGAGCAGGTACACGACATGGCGCGCGACATAGCGCGTCTCGAGATCGCGCACATCCTGCGACGCGACGTACGGCGGCGCCGACTTCAGCCCGTATTTCCACTCCGTCGCGCGCGGGCAGGCGCCGCCCGCGAGCACCTGGCCGTCCGGCCGCTCGTCGTCGAAATACACGTAGCTCGACGGGTTCGCGACCACATAGCGCACGGCGATGCCGCCGCGCGCCAGCGCGTCGCCCTCGCGCCCGGCCACCGCGTAACGCTGCAGCAACTGCGCGCCGGCGGAATGCCCGATCACCACCACGGTCGACAACGCGGGATACCGGCTGCGGTCGGCGAAATGCGCCAGCAACGCGTCGAGCGCGGCGAACGAACTGACCGGCCCCGGCTGACGGGCGGCGTCCCCGCCTTTCCATCCTTCCTGCGTCCAGGCCAGCGTCTGCGCGGGCAACGAGAACGCGCGCGTATCGGCGCGCGTCAGGAACTGCGGCGCGACGACCATCGTGCCCTGGCCGGCCGCGCCGGCCTGTTCGACCACCTTGAGCCCCGACGCATAGTACGCGTCGGCATTGCGGAGCGTGCCGTGAATCACGATGAAGACGCGCGTGACGTCGGGCGCGGCCTGGTCGAGCGGGCGATCGGCGTAGACGGGCAGCACCGCGCCGCCTTGCGGCGTATCGACGGCCAGACGCTGGTCGGCGACGGCCTTGACCGGTGCGTCGAGGCGTTCGCGCTGCGTGGCGGCGTCGGCCGGGGGCGCGCCGCCCAGCAGGCCGGCTGCGGCAACCGCGAGCGACAGCGTGCACGACAGCGCCCGGACAACCGGCAGCGCGCGCGAGGGCAGGAATCTGGCGAAGGCGACGGACATGGGTGACATGGTGACGGATCGGGTGACGGATATCACTTTAACGACGATCGTCGCAGAATCCGTCGCGCATTGCCGGACGGTTGCGAAAAGCCGTCCGTCCGGCCGCCCGCTGGGCGGTTGCCTCGGGCCGGCGGCGCCCCGTCACCCGCACCGATATCCCGGCGGCCAACCGGGCGACCTCGCCCCGGATCGCCGGCCGCGCACGGTCCGCGCCGTCCGGTCGGGCGCGATCGCGCAGGCCGGCGGCTCGCCCGGAAAGGCGCCGCGCTTCCATCGCAGACGGCCCGCATGCCGCGGCATCGGCGGATGCCGCGGCGCATCCGGATCGACGGCCGCGATCAGCGCATCACGCCTGCCCGCCCGGCGCACCGGCGAGCGTGTAGTCGAACACCAGCACGTGCTGCGGGTCCAGCAGCGGACCGATATCCGCCTTGAATGCATGGTGTTGAAGGTCGTAGAAGGCCGGATCGTCGACCACCGGCTCGCCGACATAGTAGTTGCGATCGCCCTCGGAAGCGAAGCTCAGCAGGAACGCGTGCTCGAAGCCGCGATCCGCCCCTTCCCCGCTGCCCTGCAGCCCGTGCTCGATCGACAGGATGTACGGCCGGCCGTCGCGCACGCAACTGTCGCGCAGCGCCAGGAATGCCTCGACGGCCTCGCGCTGCAGCGATTCGGGTACGCGCTCCGCGAAACGCAGCAGCACGAGATGGCGAACCGTGCCGACCCGGTAGCCGGCCGCCGTAAACGCCCGCACCCCGACCTGTCGGAGTTCATCCCCGAGCCTCTCGGCGGCGGGTTGGCGATCGGCTTCGGCAAGCGTGAGGCTGGCGTCCATGGCGGCTCCTGTACGAAATGAATGGACGCCCAGTATTCGCTAGCGCGGCCACGCCGCATTGTAGAAATGCGCATGTCCGGCGAGCGCCGCGCGCCGCACCTCGCCGGGACTGAACCCGGTCAGCGCGCGGAATTCGTGCGTCTGATGCGCCTGGTCGGCATAGCCGGCGTCGAGCAGATCCGTCAGCGAACGATCCGGCGACGCCAGCACGATCGTCCGCAGCGCGCGCTGCAGCCGCGCGAGCCGCCTGAAGCACACGGGCGACGAGCCCGTCGCCGCGCGGAAGCGATACGCGAGCTGACGGCGACACAGGCCGGCCGCGGCCGCGACGTCGGCGATCCGCGCCGGATCGCCCCGCAGCAGCCCCGCGACGGCGTCGTCGATGCGGCTGCCGCGCGACGGCTTGCGCAATTGCGCGAGAAAGAAATCGTCGAGCAGGGCCGCGCGTTCGGCCGCGCCGGCGCCGAGCGCGATGCGCTCGGCCAGCTCCGCCGCGGGCGGGCCCCACACGTCCTCGGCGGACACGACCGAATCGGCCAGCTCCGTCGCGGGCAGGCCGGTCAGCCTCGGAATGGCGCCCGCCCGCACGCGCACGGCGACGAATCCGGGCGCCGCCGGCGTGGCGAACCGGATCGGTGCGCCGCGCACGCACGCGACATGCGCGTGCGGCAACGCCTGCACGCACGCCCCGTCGACGGAGCGGCGCTCGAACGGTGCGTGGAAATGAAAGAAGATCTCCATGCCGCCGGGCCCCGGCATGACGGGCAGCAACGCCGGCGACGGCATGCCCGCGCCGTCCCAGCTCCAGTAGCGATCGATGAGCGCGCGGAGCGGCGCGGCGGGAAGACGATGATCGACGCGCATGTCGAAAGTCGCGGTGCGAGGCATGCTCGGTGTCCTTGTCGGCGATGGCCGGGGGCGGCTCGCGCGGCGCGCCTGCGCTGCCCGCGGCCGTGCCGGCCCTATGCTGCGGAAGAGTCGCGCTGCATTTCGCGCACGATCGCGTCCAGTTCGCCGATATGCGAGGCGACCGACTGCTTGCCCGCGCGCGCCCATCCGTCGGATGACGTCATGCCGCTCACCGCGCCGACGAACGCCATGCCCGCCCGCTCCGCCGCCTGCGCATCCACCGCGTGATCGCCCACGTAGATCGCGGAGCGGGCCGGCAGGCCAAGCCGCGCCAGCGCCAATACGAGCCCTTCCGGATCGGGCTTGTGGCGCTGCACGTCTTCCCCGCCGACCAGCACGTCGACGGACGACTGCAATGCGTTCAGCGCGAGGATCGCCTCGATCCGGTAGCGGAACTTCGACGAAACGATCGCGACCGCGAGGCCCTGCTCGCGCAAGCGCGCGAGCAGCGGCGGCACCTCGGGATAGATGCGGGTGCCCTGGACCATGATCTCGTCGGCGCGCGCCACGAAGTGACGCGCGAACGCGTCGGCCCGCGCCGGGTCGGCTTCCCCCGTCAGCGAGCGGAACATCTCGTGCAGCGGCAGCCCGATCACGGCGCCGATCTGCGCCGGCGTCGCGCCGGCGGCGCCCAGCCGGTGCAACGCGTATTCCGTGCACTCGACGATCGCGGCGGACGAATCCGCCAGCGTCAGATCGAAATCGAATATGACGGCCCGAACAGACATGAAAGGACTCCGCAAACAAAAATGGCTCATGCGCACCGCATGAACCGGATTGACGTCGCGATGCGCGCCGGCGTGTCGATCGGTCAGCGCGCGTCGCCGGACTGCTCGCGATCGGCCGCCTCGAACCCTTCCGGGTCGCGCTTCGCCCATTGTCTTGCCCAACCCAGCAGCGGCTGCAGCGCCGCTTCGAGCCGGCGGCCCTCGGCGGTCATGCCATAGCCGCCCTCGCCGTGCTCGACGAGGCCCGACGCCCTGAGCTCCGCCAGCCGCATGTTGAGCAGGCGCGTGTTCGTGTCGCAGGCTTCCTGCAGCGCGCGGAAGGTGAGCGGCTCGCCGCGCAGCTCCCACAGGATGCGCAGCGTCGTACGCCGCCCGAGCAGATCCAGCACGACCATGATGGGCCGCCCTGTCTTCGATCCGCGGACGCGTTGTCCGATCCTGGGTGTAGTCATGCTGTATTTTTTAAAGCAAACGCCGCGCTGCGTCAACGCGGTGATGCACTGTCGCACGCAAGCGGCCCCGCAGGCAAGCGTCATTTTTCTCATCCGCGCTTTACTTTTTAAAGCACGCAGCCTACGCTACCGGCTCGGCCATCGGCGACTGCGCTCGTTGACACGCGCTCGCCACGTGCACGGAGGAGTTCACATGACTCAACGCATCGCATGCGCAGTACCGCCGTTCGCCCCCGACATCGCCGCGTCGATCGACCGGGTCATGCGGGGCCGCCCGCCGCTGCGGCTGTTCACCACGCTGGCGCGCGACGCGCGCCTGTTCACGAAGTTCTTTGCCGCCGGCCTGCTGGACAAGGGCCATCTCGACATCCGCCAACGCGAGATCGTCATCGACCGCACCACCGCGCTGTGCCGGTCCGAATACGAATGGGGCGTGCATGTCTCCGTGTTTTCTCCGGCAGCGGGATTGACCCGCGAACAGGTTCGCTCGCTGGCCGTCGGCTCGGCCCTGGATACCTGCTGGAACGACGCCGACCGCCTGCTGATCCGGCTGTGCGACACGCTCCACCTGCATTGCGACGTCGACGACGACCTGTGGCACGAACTGCGCCCGCGGTTCAGCGACGAGGCACTACTCGAATTGTTGATGCTCGCGGGCTTCTACCGGACCGTCAGCTACCTCACGAACGGGCTGCGCCTGCCGCCGGAGCCCGGCGCCGCGCGGTTTCCGTCATGAACCGCGCGCCGGCGGCGCACGCACGACTCGCTCGTCACGACGCGTTGCGCCGCGCGCGCGTCTTCTCGAGCCGCCAGTGCATGATGTCGTCCGCACCCGGCCCGGCCTCCACCCGCAGGTCCGCCATGTCGACCGGCTTGCCCGTCTCGGCATCGACCGCCGCCAGCCGCACCGCATGCCCCGAGCGCGCCTCCGTGAAGCACAGCGGCGGCGCCTTCGATTCCGCCAGCCCCCAGGCGTCGCCGACCTGCGCGAGCGCCATCAGCACGATGCCGATGTCCCGCCCGCGCTGCGTCAGGTGGTATTCGTACCGCTCGGGGCGCGACTGATACAGCCGGCGCTCGATCAGCCCCCTGCCCTCGAGCGCCTTCAGGCGGTCGGACAACGTCGCATGGGTCACGCCCGTCGATTGATGCAGATCGTCGTAGCGCGCCAGCCCCAGCGCCAGATCGCGCACGATCAGCAAGCTCCATCGATCGCCGAGCGCGTCGAGCACGCTCGCGATCGAACAGGTCATGCCGTCAAAACTCTTGGATTTCATCGCGAATCACCTTTCCTGACTTCGATGCGCCGCACAGGTCCGCGCGCGCGGCGCCAATCGTATCGCATCTGGCCCCGCTTGACGGCACATCGTCTCACACTTACTCTAATAATAAGAGTTATCAAAAATCTTGCCAGCCCATCCTTCCAGGAGGTTCGTACATGAAGCAGGAAAATCGAGGTGTGATCGTCGTAACCGGCGCGTCGTCGGGCATCGGCGCGGTCTATGCGGATCGTCTGGCCGCGCGCGGCTACGACCTGATCCTGGTCGCGCGCCGGCGCGAACGTCTCGCCGCGCTCGCCGACCGGCTCCAGTCCGCCTACGGATGCGACGCGGAGGCCGTCGCCGCCGACCTGTCGACCCAGGAGGGCGTCGCGCGGGTCGAGGCGCTGATCGACGGCACCGTCGATCTCGCCGGCGTCGTCAATGCCGCGGGGCTCGGCGCGCTGGGCCTGTCGGCGTCGGTCGATCCGGCGGCCGTCGACGCGATGATCCGCGTCAACGTGCTCGCGCTGACCCGGCTCTCGCTCGCGGCCGCGCGCCGTTGCGGCGCGGCCGGGCGCGGGCTGATCGTGAACATCGGATCGATCGTCACGCTGATGCCGGTGCCCGGCGCGGGCGGCTACAGCGGCTCGAAAGCGTATGTGCTCAATTTCACGCGGTCGCTGCACGCCGAGCTTGCGCCGCGCGGCGTCGCGGTGCAGGCCGTCATGCCGGGGCCGGTGCGCACGGAATTCTTCGGCAAGGCGTCCGCGCCGTTCCCCGACTCGCTGTTCATGACGCCGGAAACGCTCGTCGACACGGCGCTGCATGCACTGGATCACGAGGAATCCGTCTGCTTCCCGACGCTCCACGACCTCGGCGCGTGGCAGCAGTTCGACGGCGCGCGCGGCAACCTCCTGCACGCCGTCACGCGGGACGGCCTGCCCGCCGCGCGCTACAGCGCCGCGTAAAGCGACGCCCGCCCCCTTCTTCTCACGCACCGAGGAACATCCATGCCGCTCTGGAACATCTACCATCCCGAACTCGCCTACACCGACGCGGACAAGCTGGAGATCGCCGAACGCATCGTCGGCTTCTACGACGGATTCCTGCCGCGCTTCTACGTGAACGTGCTGTTTCAGCCGCTGCCGCCCGCGTCGTTCCTGATCGGCGGCAAGCCGACCGGCGACTTCGTGCGGATCCGGGTCGATCACATCGCGCGGCAGATCGACGATCCCGCCGAGCAGGCGCGATTCATGCACCATGTCGGCCAGCGCCTCGCGCCGTTCATCGGCGAACGCGGCCTGCGCTGGGAAATCCATATCGGCGAAACGCCGTTCGGGCTCTGGGCGATCGAGGGCATGCGCCCGCCGCGACCGGGCACGCCGGCCGATCTCAAATGGCGCACGGAAAACCGGCCGTCGCCGTACTGAACGGCGCGGCATCCGGGGCGCACCGCGCGGCTCCGCGCCCCGCCGCATCTTCGCCGCATCCTCACGATTCGCGACAGGAAGCACTGCCATGATCACCGAAATCGTCTTGTTCAAGCTGCAGCCCGACGTCGACCTCGCCACGCTGCGGAACCGCTATGAAACGACCGCCGTGAAGTGGGCGCTGAACCCCGACCTGCTGCACAAGTGGTACTTCTACGATCCGGCCACGCACGAAGGCGGCGGCGTGTACGTGTGGCGCACCCGCGAAGCCGCCGAGCGCTGGCACGGCGACGAGTACAAGGCGATGGTCGAGCGCGTGTACGGCCATCCGCCCGTGATACGCGTGCTCGACACGCTCGGCCACGTCGACGCGACGCAAGGGCGCTACGAGATCCTCGGCCTGCCGGCCTGAAGGCGGCCAGCTCCGCGGCGGGGCGGCTCCGCCCCGCCTTCACGCACGTCCCTGCTCCGTCCCCGCAATCGCGTTTCGCTATCAACCCCATTGCCGGCAGTGCTTTCAAACATATCGTCAAGTTCCGATATAAGATTCGCCCATCGACGATACCCGTTTGCCCGACCGAAACGCCCCACCCATCCATGCCGACCGAACTCGACATCGAAGCGATCCTGAAAGCGCTCTCGAACCCCGTGCGCCGGGAAATCCTCGTCTGGCTGAAAACGCCGGACGTGCATTTCCCGCACCAGACGCTGCCGTACGAACACGGCGTCTGCGCGGGCCAGATCGATGCGCGCTGCGGGCTGTCGCAATCGACCGTCTCCGCGCACCTCGCGACACTGCAGCGCGCGGGGCTCGTGACGTCGACGCGGATCGGCCAGTGGGCGTTCTTCCAGCGCAACGAGGCCGTCATCGACGCATTTCACGACGCCCTGCGCCGCGAACTCTAGCCAACGGCCGAACCGGCCATGCGGGCCTCCGCCGTGCGTGACGCACGCGGCCCCGCCTTTCGTGAAGAGGTTATCTGCCATGCCCACCCTGTTCGATCCCGTTACCCTCGGCGACCTGAACCTGCCGAACCGCATCGTGATGGCGCCGCTCACCCGCTCCCGCGCGGGCGCGACACGCGTGCCGAACGCGCTGATGGCCCGCTACTACGCCGAGCGCGCAACGGCCGGCCTGATCATCACCGAGGCAACGTCGGTCACGCCGCAGGGCGTCGGCTATGCGGACACGCCGGGCATCTGGTCCGACGAGCAGGTCGAAGGCTGGAAGCAGGTCACGCGGGCCGTGCACGCGGCCGGCGGGCGCATCGTGCTGCAGCTCTGGCACGTCGGCCGGATTTCCGACCCGGTGTTCCTGAACGGCGACCTGCCGGTCGCGCCGAGCGCGATCGCCGCGGGCGGCCACGTCAGCCTCGTGCGCCCGCAGCGCCCGTACGTGACGCCGCGCGCGCTCGAACTCGACGAGATCCCGGGCATCGTCGCCGCATACCGCAAGGGCGCCGAGAACGCGAAGGCCGCCGGCTTCGACGGCGTGGAGATCCACGGCGCGAACGGCTACCTGCTCGACCAGTTCCTGCAGGACAGCACCAACCGGCGCACCGATGCGTACGGCGGCCCGGTCGAGAACCGTGCGCGCCTGCTGCTCGAAGCGGTCGACGCCGCGATCGACGTGTGGGGCGCCGGCCGCGTCGGCGTACACCTCGCGCCGCGCGGCGACGCGCACACGATGGGCGACTCCGATCCGGCGGCGACGTTCGGCCATGTCGCACGCGAACTCGGCCGCCGCAAGATCGCGTTCATCTTCACGCGCGAATCGTATTCGGGCGACCAGTTGAGCCCGCGCCTGAAGGAAGCGTTCGGCGGCCCGCTGATCGCGAACGAGCAGTTCACGCCCGACACCGCGCAGGCCGCGCTGACGAACGGCACCGCCGACGCGATCGCGTGGGGCAAGCTGTTCATCGCGAACCCCGACCTGCCGCGCCGCCTCGAACTCGGCGCACCGCTCAACAAGCCGGTGCCGGAGACTTTCTACGCGGAAGGCGAAACGGGCTACACCGACTACCCGGCGCTGAGCGACGCGGCCTGACGGCCGGGCGGCGCGTGTTCAGCTGCGCACGTCCGCGCACATGAATACGCGCCGCGTCTCGTCGAGCCCGAGCTCGACGTGGTGCGCGCGGATCGCACGCAGCGCGTCGTCGAGCGCGGCGGCGTCGACGATCCTGAAACCCAGGCGCGCGTAGTACGGCGCATTCCACGGCGCGTCGCGGAACGTCGACAGCACGACCTGCGCGATGCGGTCCTGCGCCGCGCGCGCCGCCACCTGTTCGATCAGGCGTGCGCCGATGCGCTGTCCGGCATGCGACGGCGCGACATCCAGCTCCTCCAGATAAAGCCGCTGCGCATCGAGCGGCCGGTAGAACGCAAACCCGACGCACGCACCGAGCGCGTCGACGGCCACGTACGCGTGGCCGCGGTCGATGCGCGCGAGCACGGCGTCCGGATCGGTCGGCCCGGCTTCGGCGATGCCGGCCATGCCGATCTCGCGAAACCGCTGCGCGGCGGCGACTTCCACGGCGGCCATCGCG
The DNA here is from genome assembly GCF_000731655.1 of Burkholderia sp. MSh2. NCBI lineage: Bacteria > Pseudomonadati > Pseudomonadota > Betaproteobacteria > Burkholderiales > Burkholderiaceae > Burkholderia > Burkholderia sp. MSh2. The sequence continues at coordinate 189,082 of NZ_JPGM01000012.1, forward strand.
GCCGCGTCTTCCCGCGTGGCGGGGCGAATCAGGATCGGTGCAGTCATGACGGCAATTCAGGCGGACAGGCTGGAACGGCCGTCACTATAATCGAAACCTCATACGTTTCGAACACCACGCGCGCCGCGCTCGATCAGAACGGGAAAGCGGTTGACGCCGGGCCTGCGGTATTGCGCGTCGTGAGGGAGATCGCGATCGGACCGGATCGAAATTTCCTGTACGCACGAGGTTGCCTGCGTCAGGACAGTCGCCCGAAAGCCAGCATGACAAGACACCGCGCCGCAAGGCACCGTGTGTCTCGCCGATTGGCCGCCTGCGGATGCCGCCGGGTTCTGCCGCAGCACGATGGTGTCCGACGCGCAGGCCTGGCACGACGCACATCCCGACACGACGGACCGGCTGCATTTCTGCATCACGATCGGCGACGCGCACTGATCGTCGTATCCCTGCATCGCAGGCCGGCGCGTGGCCGGCGACCCGCAACCGCAGTCGCATCGTTGCTCCGGAGGATTTCACCGTGAAAAACTGGCTGTCGACCGTATCGGCCGTCCTGCTCTGCCTGTCAGCCTCGGTCGCGCATGCGGCCGGCATCAAGTTCGTCCGGATCCCGGCCGACGCCGGCGGGCCCGAACTGAAGGCGGTCGTGTGGACGCCTTGCGCGGAACCCGCGCAGACGCTCGCGATCGGCCCCTTCGAAGTGAAAGGACAGCGCGACTGCCCGACCGTCGGCGACAAGCTGCCGCTCGTCGTGATCTCGCACGGGCACGCGGGCACGCTCCTCGGCCATCACGACCTCGCGGAAACGCTCGCGGACGCGGGCTATGTGGTCGCGGCCATCAACCATCCCGGCGACACGGCGCTCGACTTGAGCCATCAGGCCGACATTCACGAATTCGCCGAGCGCCCCGTCGACATGAAGCGCCTGGTCGACTACATGCTCGCCAGCTCGGCAGACGCCGCTCGAATCGATCCCGCCCGGATCGGCTTCTTCGGTTTCTCGCGCGGCGGCTATACCGGGCTCGTGCTGGCCGGCGGCAATCCCGATTACGTGCACGCGCCGGTCGCCTGCACCGACCCGACCTGGCTTATCTGCCGGCAGATTCGCGACCGCGACCTTGCCCTCCCGCCCCCCACACGCGACCCGCGCATCAAGGCGTACGTGCTGGCCGATCCGCTCGACGAATTCCCGACCGCCGACACGGTGAAGGACATTCACGCGCCGATCCAGCTCTGGGCATCGGAGGAAGGCGGCGACGGCGTCGAGCCGGCCACCGTCCCGGCGCTGGCCGGCCTGTTGCCGCAGCGGCCGGAATTTCACGTCGTTCGGCACGCGGCGCATTTCGCGTTCGTCGCGCCGTGTTCCGACGCATTGAAAAAGATATCGCCGCGCGTGTGCATCGATGCCGGCGACTTCGATCGCATCGCATTTCACCGGACACTCGACGCCAGCGCACTCGCATTCTTCACCGCGAATCTGCACTAGCAGCGAAACGACCGGCGCCACGCACCGGGCGCCGGCGCGTAAGCGTTGCACGCGATCAGCGCGCGCACGAGCGCCCAGTCGTCATCGTCGCAGAAATCGAGCAGCATCGCGCCATGCGGGCCGGGCCGCTCGCGCAATCGCTCGGCGAGCCGCGCATGAATGCCCCGCACCCTGCCGTCGCCGTGCGCGACCACCGACGGATTCGCCCCCATCCCGGTGCCGCTGCAGAAGCTGATCGCCCAGCGGCCGCTGTCCGGCGCCGGCAGGTCCGTCAGCAGCGCGTCGATCGCCCGCCACTTCCAGCCGATCGACGCGGCCACCGGCACGCGATACTCGTCCTGGATCACGAACGCGCCGTCGGGATGGTCGATCGTAAACGTCGCGTTGTCGGGCCACGCGGTCAGGTCGATGCCGAGCGGCCGGCCGCTGCGGAAGCGCCGCAACAGCACGATCGCGCCGCGCACGTCGCCGAGCGCGGGCAGCGTGCCGCCGGCGTGCCAGCGCAGCCGCGGATGCCGCGCGCGATGCGCGTCGAAGGTCGCGTCGAAACCGCGCGTGCACGCGTGCGCCGGCCACTCGTCCTTGACCGACATCACGATGCATTCGCGCGGATGCGCATCGAGGAACCGCGCGCAAGTCTCCAGCACGTCGTCGAACGTCATGCCGAGCGCGATGCCGCCGTGATGGATGTCGAATGCGTCGCGCACGTGCCGGCAGCGGATGTCGAGCAGCCGCACGCCGTGCGCGAGCTGCGCGTCGAGCGGCGCGCGCTGCGTGCGCACGAGCAGATCGTCGACGGTATACGCACAGGTGTCATGGCTGCCCGGTAGGGTCAGCGTATGCAGCGGCCGCGCGTCGTCGAGCGCCGACATCCAGTCGGCAGGCGGCATGCACGTATCGTGGCTCGAAGGGATCATGAATCGATGAATGACAAGGAAAGAAAACCGTGGGTCACCGCGTCGGACGTCGCGGCGCGGGCCGGCGTCTCGCGCTCCGCGGTGTCGCGCGCCTTCTCGCCGACGGCAAGTATCGCGCCGCAGACGCGTGAACGCGTGATGGTCGCCGCGCGCGCGCTCGGCTATCAGGTCAACCTGATCGCGCGCGACATGATCACGCAGCGCAGCAGCATGATCGGCGTCGTGACGGCCGGGTTCGAGAATCCGTTCCGCGCGCGGCTGCTGTCGGACCTGATGGCCGCGCTCGGGCAGCGCGCGCTCACGCCGCTCGTCACCAACGCCGAAGATCCGCGCCAGGTCCGGCAATCGCTCGAACAGTTGCTCAGCTACCGGATCGCGGGCCTCGTGATGACGTCCGCGTCGCCGCCGCTGTCGGTCGCGCAGCAGTACCTGGAACACCGGATCCCGGTCGTGATGATCAACCGCGAAGCGGACCTGCCGGGCGCGGATATCGTCGTCAGCGACAACGCGGCGGGCGCCGCCCACGCAGCCCAGCGTCTCGTGCGGGCCGGCGCGCGCCGGCTCGCATTCGTCGGGCCGCGCGACGCGAGCTACAGCGCGCGGTCGCGCGCCGCCGCGTTCGAGCAGGCGATCGGGCGCGGCGACGCGTTCGACGCGACGCTCGCGTGCGTGATCGACACGCCGTCCGACACCCACGCAAGCGGAATCGATGCCGCGCGGCGAATGTTCGCGAGCGGCGCGCGGCCCGACGGCGTGTTCTGCTCGTCGGATCTGCTCGCGCTCGGCGTGATCGACGCCGCACGCGGCGAATTCGGGTTGCGGGTGCCGGACGACCTGCGCGTGATCGGCTTCGACGACATTCCGGCCGCCGAATACGACGCCTACCGGCTGACGACGCTCCGGCAGGACACCCGCGGCCTCGCGCAGGCGGCGGCCGACCTGCTTGCCGACCGGATGCAGACGTTCGACGGCCCGTCGCGCACGCGCGTCGTGCCGGTCATGCAGGTGGTGCGGGCCAGTTGCGCGTAACAGCGCGGATCGGGGCGCGGCGTCGCCGCGCGTCACTTCAGCCCGCCCGCGAACCCGCGCAACAGGTAGCGCTGCACATAGCCGGCCACGGCCAGCGTGGGCAGCGACGCCATCAGCCCCGCGCTCATCAGGTCGCCCCAGTCGATGCCGTTCTCCGTCACGTAGCCCGCGATCGCGAGCGGAAGCGTGAATCGGCTCGGCGTCGACACGAACAGCAACGCGATCAGGAACTCGTTCCACGCGGCGATGAACACGAAGATCGCGGTCGCGATCAGCCCCGGCGCGCACAGCGGCAGCACGATCTGCACGAGTCGTCGCGCCAGCCCCGCGCCGTCGATGCAGGCCGCCTCTTCGTAGTCGACCGGCACGTCGCGCACGAACGCGAGCAGCATCCAGATCGCCATCGGCAACGCATAGATCTGGTACGCGAGCATCAGGCCGGGCATCGAATCGAGCAGGTGCAGCCGCTTCGCGAGCGCGAACAGCGGCACCGCGATCGTGATCGGCGGCATCAGCTTCAACGCCAGCACGAGCACCAGGAACAGCAGGTCGAGCCGCGCCGGGAACCGCAGTCGCACCAGCGCGTAGGCGGCCGGAAACGCGAGCGCCAGCGCGATCAGCGTCGTGCCGAAGCCGACCAGCAGCGAATTGAACAGCGGCGCACCGATGCCGTTGGACCATACCGACGCGAAATGCTCGAAGGTCGGCGCGGCCGGCCAGATCCGCAACGGATGATCGAGGCGTTCGAGGGTCGGCATGAACGCCGCGCCGGCCATCCACAAACATGGCAGCAGCAACAGCGCGAGCGCGACGATGCGCAACCCCCACGGCAGCGCGCGACCGAATGCGGCGCCCGTTCGCGGGGGCGCAATGCCTGCGGGGCGCGCCGTCATGCGCGCCGCTTCCGAACCGTCTGCCATACGTACCCCGAGACCAGCAGTGCGGACGCCGCGAGCATCAGCACCGACGCGGCGCTCGCCGGCCCGACGTTGAAGAAGCGGAAGCCCGTGTCGTAGATATAGGTCGACAGCGTCTGCGTCGCATTGCCGGGGCCGCCGCCCGTCAGCGCATAGACCTTGTCGAACAGCTTGAACGTGTCGATCGAGCGCAGCAGCAGCGCGAGGCCGATCTGCGGCGCCGCGAGCGGCAGCGTGACGTCGCGCAGGCACTGCCACTCGCTCGCGCCGTCGGTGCGCGCGGCCTCGTACAGTTCCTGCGGGATCGACTGCAGCCCCGCGAGCACGATCAGGAACGCCATCGGCGTCCACTGCCAGACGTCGACGAGCGCGAGCGACCACAGCGCGAGATGCGGATCGGACAGCCAGCGCACGCCGTCGATGCCGACCGTCGCGAGCAGCGCATTCAGGAAACCGTCGAAATTCAGCCAGTTGCGCCAGATCGCCGAGCACACCAGCGTCGACAGCATCATCGGCAGGATCGCGAGCGGCAGCGCGATGCGCCGCCCCGGAAACGCGCGCACGAACAGCAGCGCGAGGCCGAAGCCGAGCGCGACCTCGGCGAGCGACGCGACGACCGTGAAGCGCAGCGTGTTGCCGAAGCCGGCCGCGAACGCGTCGTCGCCGAGCACCGCGCGATAGTTCGCGAGCCCCGCAAACGCGCGGCGGCCCGCCGCGTAGTCGACCTGGCAGAACGAATCGATCAGCACCTGCACGACCGGATACAGCGCGAGCGCGGCGAGCACCAGCAGCGCGGGCCCGAGCAGCGCGACGAACGGCAGGCTGCGGCCGAAGGCTTTCATGCGCGGCCTCCGGACGACGGGGCGGGACGGGCCGTCACTTGCCGGCCGCGGCCATGGCCTGCGCGATCTTCTGCTGCGCCTGGCGCAGCGCGGCGTCGGGCGCGGCCTGCCCGGTCAGCGCGAGCTGCAGCTGGTCGCCGAGAATGCTCTCGACCTGCTGCCAGTCCTTCACGCGCGGCCGCGCGCGGCCGGCCTCGAGCGCCTTCAGCTGATCGGGATACCAGCGGTACTGGCGCACCAGCGCCGGATCGTTGAACACGCTGCGGCGGGTCGGCGGAATGCCGATGCCGGCCAGGCGCGCCTGCGTGTCGCGCGCCGTCAGGTAGACGAGGAAGTCCTGCGCGAGCTTCGCGTGCGGCGCATCCTTCGGAATGCCCATCTGCCAGATGCCGAGCATCGGCGCCGGGCCGGCGGTCTGCCCGGGCGGCGGCTGCAGCGCGATCTGACCGACCACGCGCGACTGCTTCGGATCGTCGAGCGCCGGCACCCACGCCGGCCACACTTCGATCGACTGGGCGGCCGTGCCGCGCTGCAGCGCGTCGCGCACTTCCGCCGCGCCGTACACGTCGACGTCCTTCGGCGCGGACGCCTTCAGCGCGAGGAAGGTCTTCAGCGCGGCCTGCGCCTCGCGCGAATCGATCGTCACGTTGCCGGCATGGTCGAACACGTCGCCGCCGTAGGCCCACAGGATCGGCAGGAAGCCGGTCACGACCGGGTTGCCCTTGGTGCCGCGGAACACGACGCCCGACACGCTCTTGTCCGCGCCGCCGACGGTCTGCGCGATCTTCAGCACGTCGTCCCAGTTGCGCGGCGGCTGCAGCTTGTACTTGGCGAGCAGGTCCTTGCGGTACGCGAACATCTCGACGTTGCCGACGATCGGCAGCGCGTACAGCGCACCCGCCGCATTGCGGCCGAGCGCGACGGCGGACGGCACGAGATCGGCGTCCGCGAGCGACGCGGGCAGCGGCTTGAGCCAGCCGTTGCCGATGAATTCGGGCGCCCACGTGTCGTCCATCATCACGAGGTCGTACGCGCCGGTGCCTTCGCGCATCGACAGCTTGAGCTTCTGGTACAGGTTAGCGTTCGGCAGCTTGAGCAGCTCGATCTCGGTGCCCGGGTGCAGTTTGTTGAAGCCGGCGACGGCGTCGGCCAACCCCTTGCCATAGATGTCGTCGCGACCGGCGATGACGAGATCCGCGGCGGCGGCGTGCGTGGCGGCAAAGGACAGCGCGAGGGCGGCGGACAGCGCGCGCAGGCGGCTCAGCAGGGTCATGAGGTCTCTCTCGTTCGGCGTGGTGGCGGGACGGCCAGGCGTTGCACACGTGTGCAACGCGGGCGACGCTTCTGGCCGCCTGAAGCGAACGCCATTGTTCACACCGATCGTTAAGAATTTATGGCAGGCGGCGGGATAAGCGGCGGCCGCGCCCCGCCGCCCCGCCCGGTCGCCCGTTCCGGCACGCCCCGGCCCGGTCAGAAGTTCACGCGGATCCCGGCCATCACGGCCAGTTGCCGGCTCGAGTTGCTGTTCGCGAGCACCGGAATCTGCGCGTAATTCACCGCGTTGCCGTTCGCATCGGTGCCCAGCCCCGTGCCGCTCGCGATCTGGCCGATCGCGACCGCATACAGCGCCGTGCGCTTCGACAGGCTGTAGTTCGTGCCGACGTTCACCTGGTGAAACCGCGTCGTGCCGCGCCCGTCGGTATGCGCGGCATTCAGGATGTAGGCCACGCCGCCCTGCAGCGCCGGCGTGAACATGTAGGTGACGTTCAGCTCGCCGATGTCGAACGTGAACGCCTGCGTGCCCGGCTGCGCGGCGCCCGAGAAGTAGCGGCTGTCGCCGAGGCGCGTATGCGTGTAGGTGAGCGCGACGGTCGCCGCGCCGAGCGTCACCGAGCCGCCCGCGCCGAACGCGCGCATCGAGCCGGCGTCCTGCAGCAGGCAGTACATCGCGCCGGGGTTGCTGCACGCGAAATCGCCGATATAGCCGTTCGCGCCGCCGAGCGCCGCGTCGAGCGGCTGGTGCAGGTCGAGGTAGCCGACCGAGAACGCCACCGGCGCGCGCGTGTACGTCGCGGCCACCGCATAGCCGCGCTTCGCGGAAAAGTCGCCGGCCTGCCCGCCGAAGCTGAACGTGCCGCCGACCGTGAGGCCGTTGAAATCCGTGCTGGTGAACTTCACCGCGTTGTTGAAGTTGAACGCGGCGTTCAGGTTGTCGACGTCGCCGAGATGCGAGCCGTACGGCGTCGCCCAGTTGTTGCTTGACGCGTATGCGCCGAGCATGTCCGTGTACGAGTCGTATTGCCGGCCGAGGCCGAGCGTGCCGATCGTGTCCTTGCGCAGCCCGACCCACGCCTGCCGGCTGAATGCGGTGCCGCCCTGCAGCGCCTGCCCGCTCGCCGACAGGAACTGCTGCTCGAGCGTGAAGACCGCGTCGAGCCCGCCGCCGAGCGGCTCGGCGCCCTGGAAGCCGAAGCGGGACGGCACGAGGTTGCCGCCGCCCATCTGCCATGCATGGCCGCCGCCCGTGCTGCCGTCGGCGCGCGTGAACTGCTGGTTCGTCGAGTAGATGATGCCGGTGTCCACGGTGCCGTACAGCGTCACGCTGCCCGAGGTCTGTGCGTGTGCGTGCAGGCAGCCCAGCGTAGCCGCCGCCGTGGCCAGTCGTCGTCCGATCTTCATGTCCCGCCCCTCTGTTGTCATCGGTTCGCAGTGCAAACCGATGGAGTTATCGATATGGGTGACAGGACTCTATCCAGCGAAAATTCAGGACCTCTATCGCAAATCGGCAAACGGTGGAACGCGCCGCACGCAACGGCGCGCGGACGTCATTCGGGACGCGTCGTCTGGGAAGGCAGCTCGCCGAACAGGTCGCGATATTCGCGCGCGAAATAGCCGAGATGCGTGAAGCCCCAGCTTGCGGCGGCCTCGCCGACGCCGAGCTGCTGCACCGACGTCGTGCGCAGCATGCGCCGCACCGCGTTCAGCCGGATCGTGCGCAGATAGCCGACCGGCGTGACGTCGGCCACACGCTGGAAACTCGTTTGCAGCGTGCGGCGGCTGCAGCGCAGCGCGCGGCACAGTTCGAGCACGGTGACGGGCTCCTCGGGCCGGTCGCGCAGGTGCTTCTCGCAGCGGCTCACGATGTCGCTGTAGGTGGCGTGCGTGATGTCGCGGCGCTCGACGCCGATGCCCTGTTCGAGCGCGTCGAGGAACATGCCGAGCATCGCGTCGCGGAACATCTTGCGGGTGGCCGCGTATTCGAGGTGGCCCGGATTGCGCTGCGCGTCGTCGATCAGCGCCGACAGCCGCACGCCGAGCGCGACGCCCTGCTCGTCGGACAGGCGCGTCACGTGCCGCAGCTTGCGCGCGCCGGCCGCGCCGAACTCGGCTTCGCACAGCTCGTCGACCATGTCGGACGCCGCACTGATCCCGACGAGCCCCATGCCTTCCGGCGTGTGGAATTCGAAATCCTCGCCGGCGCGCAGCGCGAGCAGCGCATAGCCGTCGATCGGCTGGCCCTGGAACGTGCCCGCGAGCGGCACGGACAGCGGCACCGCGAGCGAGGTGCGCCCGGCCGGTGCGAGCCCGGTCTGCGCGACGCGCCGGTTGGTCGTTTCGCGGAAGAAGTGGAAATCGTCGTACAGCACCTGCGTGACCGTGCCCTTGAAGCGGCCCGGCGTCATCTGGCGGTAGACCTGATGCCAGCCGGCGATCGCGAGCCCGTGGTCGTGCACGTCTTCGTGTGAGCGTGACTGGAACAACATCGGCGCCTCCGGTAAAACCCTGATTCTGGATGCGGCCCGCACGTTCGCCCGGCCGCAACGCCACAGCTTACCCGTGCAAAATCCCGCGTAGTGCGGTTTCGAACGCAAGCAGCGCCGCCGACAGCGCGGCGGCCTGTTCGCCGGTCAGCCGGACGTAGCGGCGAAACGACGGCATCCGGTTCACGACCTCGCTGCCGCCGAACGGCACGATCGCGAGCGTCCAGCGGCCGTCGCGCGCGTCGATCGTGCAGTCGGTCAGGTGCAGCGGCCGCAGCGCGCCGGCCAGCGCGGGCGCCGCGACCAGCGCCGCCACCGTGCGGATGAAAACAGGGTCGCAATCCGCCCCGGGCACCGCGTCGATGCCCGTGCGGCGCAGCCAGCCGGTCTGACGCACGCGCGCGCTGCCCTGCGCGGCCGGGCCGGGTACGGTCGCCGCGACCTTCACGCAGACCGTATGCATCAGGAACTGGCGCTCGACCCGCTCCTCGACGCCGATCCGCACGCCGTTGGGCAGCCGCGCGGCCAGGCCGCCGCCGACGACGCCGTCGTCGCGGGCGGCCTGCAGGTCGACCAGCACGCGCGCGGCGATCGCGCCCGGGCGATGGCCGGGCGGCGGCGCGGCGGGCGCCGCGCGCCAGCGGGCGAGCGCAGGCTTCACGATGCGACGTGCTCGTTGCGCAGCACTTCCTCGACCGGCACCGGCTTGAACGGGTGGCGGCGCTGCACGACGAGCGTCCAGAACAGCGCATACAGCGCGGTCAGCCCGAGCATCGCGCCGAACGGCACGTAGATGTCGCGCGCGTTCATGCCGGGCGGCGTGATGTACCAGATCGCCAGCACGATGCCGACGCTCGATACGATCTGCGGCAGCGGGAACAGCGGCGAGCGGTACGGGCGCGGCAGGTCCGGGCGGCGGATGCGCAGCATCACGACCGACGCGGTGACGAGCAGGTACGCGGTGCCCCACGCGCAGGTCGCGGCGAGTACGAGGTGCAGGATGCTGTCGAGATTGCCGTTGATCAGCCACGCATGGACGATCGGCACGATCGCCGCCGCGACGATGCCGACCACGGGCGTCTTGAAGCGCGGATGCAGGTAGGCGAAGCAGCGCGGCAGCGCGCCGTCGATCGCCATCCCGTACAGGATGCGCGGCAACCCGGCCATCAGCGTGTTGATCGTCGCGGCGCCCGCGCACAGGAACGCGATGCCGAACCACACGCGGCCGAACGGCCCGAGCACCTGCAGCGCGAACGCGGGAATCGCGCCCGGCGTGTCGAGCAGGTGCGTGAGGCCGTCGGGGCTCACCGGCACGTTCGCGACCTGGCGGCGGATCGCCGCGCCGTACAGGAACATGCAGATCGCGACGCCGACGAGGCCGAGCGCCATCGCGCGCGGAATCGTGCGGCCCGGCGCCTTCATTTCCGGCGCGAGCGGCGTGACGAACTCGCAGCCGACGAACATGAACATCGCCATCCCGACGAGCGACAGCACGGCCGGCACCGACGTGCCGACTTCGGAGCCGCCGAACCAGCCGTCGAGGTGCACGGCCGGCGCGGCCGCGAGCCCGAGGATGCCGAAGATCATCAGCGACAGCCACATGCCGGCCGTCAGCACGATCTCGAGCTTGCTGAACACCTTGATGCCGATGATGTTGGTGATCGCGAACGTGATCACGAGGCCGACGCCGACGAGCCACGAGCTGTTGTGCTTCTCGAACGCGGCGTTCAGCGATTCGAAGTTGACGAGCGCCATGATGCCGCTCAGGATCGTCTCGGCCGTGCCGGCGAACACGTGCACGAGGAAGTACGCGGAAATCGTGCCGGTGATCGCCCAGAAGCGGCCCAGCCCGCACGACAGGTAATCGTAAACCGAGCCGGCCGTCGGCAGCATCGCGGCGGCTTCGGAGAACGTGGTCGCCTGCGCCTGCATCATCACGAACGCGATGATCATCGCGACCGCGAACGCCCAGCCGCCCATCCCGAAGCCCGAGGTCGCGGTGAGAATCACCGGGCTCGCCATGATGAGGCCGACGGCGCTCGCCAGCGCGGTCGGAAAACCGACCGCACCCGCCTTCAGCGCCGTGCCGCCGCCCGCTTCCCCCGGTGCGCCCGCGGACGTCTCGCCCGCCGCGCCGGTCACTCCTGACCATCCCGACATCTTTGTCTCCTTCCTTGATCGGCCTCGACCGGCGCGTTGCCGGCGCCCGAGGCCACATGCCTTGCGGTCGGCCCGGGGCGGCGCTTCAGCGCTTCGGTACCCTGGACCCCTGTCGATCACATCGTGATCCGATGTCGAAAAAATACGCAGGCAAAATAATCCGGTCATAGCGCAAATCGGCAAACCCGCGACGGCCGTCACGCCGCCCGCCGCGGGTCGCCGTCACGCGGTCATGCGAACGGCACGGCCTCGAAGCCCGCCGCGAGCGCGTCGACGATCCGGTCGAGCTGCTCGCGCTGGATCACGAGCGGCGGCGACAGGATGATCTTCGTGCCGACCGGGCGCACCAGCACGCCGTTTTCGCGCGCCACTTCCGCGACCGCGTTCGCATAGCCGGACAGCGGGTCGATCGGCTCGCGCGTCGCCTTGTTCGCGACGAGGTCGAGCGCGAGCATCAGCCCCTTGCCGCGCACTTCGCCGACCGCCGCGAAGCGTTCCGCGAACGGCTGCAGCGCCTCGAGCAGATACGCGCCCTGTTTCGCCGCATTCGCGGGCAGGTCTTCCTTCACGACGATGTCGAGGCTCGCGATCGCGGCCGCGCACGCAACCGGGTGGCCCGCGTACGTGTAGCCGTGCATGATCGCGCCGCCGAAATCCGCATTCGCGGCGAAGGCGTCCTCGATCCGAGCGTTCACGACCGTCGCGCCGAGCGGCACGTAGCCCGACGAGATCCCTTTCGCGAGACACATGATGTCCGGGCGCACGCCCCAGCCGCGGCTGCCGAACAGGCTGCCGCTGCGGCCGAAGCCCGTGACGACCTCGTCGGCGATCAGCAGCACGCCGTAGCGGTCGCACACCTCGCGCACGAGCGGCCAGTAGTTGGCCGGCGGCACGATCACGCCGCCCGCGCCCTGGATCGGCTCCGCGATGAACGCGGCGACCGTGTCGGGGCTCTGGAACTGGATCTCGCGCTCCAGCAGTTCCGCGCAGATCCGGCCGAGTTCCTCCGGATCCTGCGTGAACGGGTTGCGGTACAGCCACGGCGTCTCGACGTGGAAGCAGCCGGGCAGGTTCGGCTCGTAGTTGCGGCGGAACACCGTGTTGCCGTTCACCGACGCGCCGCCGAAGTGCGTGCCGTGATAGCCCTGCTTCAGCGAGATGAACTTGGTGCGGTCGGCCTGGCCGCGCACCTTCCAGTACTGGCGCGCGATCTTCAGCGCGGTCTCGATCGCATCGGAGCCGCCCGAACTGTACAGCACGCGCCGCATGCCTTCCGGTTCGAGCAGGTCGATCACCTTCTTCGACAGCTCTTCCGCGCGCGGATGCGAAATGCCGTCGAACAGCTGGAAGTATTCGAGCTCGTCGAGCTGGCGCACGATCGCGTCCTTCACTTCCTGGCGGTTGTGGCCGACGTTCACGTTCCACAGGCCCGCAACGCCGTCGACGAGCTTGCGGCCCTGTTCGTCGAACACGTAGCAGCCGTCGCCGCGCACGATACGGATCGGCGTGCGCTGCTTCATCTCGTTCGGGTGCAGCATCGGGTGCCAGAATTTCGCTTCGTTGTAGCTCATTGCAGTCTCCACTGTCGGATCGTGTGAACCCGGATCGCCCGGGGTTCGGGTTCGAGGTTGGGGGCGCGCGTCAGTGCGCGATGCAGACGGATTTGGTTTCGGTGAAGCCTTCGATCGCGTACTGGCCGAATTCGCGGCCGATGCCCGATTGCTTGTAGCCGCCGAACGGCATCGACGGGTCGAGCGGGATATGGCAGTTCACCCACACGGTGCCGGCCTCGATCTGCGGCACGAGGTTCATCACGCGCGTCAGGTCGTTGCTCCAGATGCTCGCGGCGAGGCCGTACGGCGACGCGTTCGCGAGACGCACGGCGTCGGCCGCGTCGTCGAACGGCACGACGACGAGCACCGGGCCGAACACCTCGTCGCGCACGATCGCGCTGTCCGGATGCGGATCGGCGATCACGGCCGGCTTCACGTAGTAGCCGGGCAGATCGTCGGCCGGCGTGCCGCCCGCGAGGAACGTGAGGCCCGCACGGCGCGCGCCCTCGATGTGCTGGACGACCTTGTCGCGATGGTGCGCGGACACGAGCGGGTTGATCTGCGCGGTCGTGTCGAGGCCCGCGCCGAGCTTCATCGACTGCGCGACGCCCGCGAGGCCGTCGGCGAGCTGCGCGAACTTGCTGCGGTGCACATAGATGCGCGACGCGGCCGCGCACACCTGCCCCTGGTTGAAGAACGCGCCGGCCGCGACGCCGTCGAGCGCCTGCGCGACGTCGACGTCGTCGAGCATCACGATCGGGTTCTTGCCGCCCAGCTCGAGCGAGAAGCGGGTCATGTTCTGCACGGCGGCCGCGCCGACCAGCTTGCCGGTCGCGGTCGAGCCCGTGAACGAGATCTTCGCGACCGACGGATGGCGCGCGAGCGCGGCGCCGCACGTGCGGCCGCCGGTGACGACGTTGAACACGCCGGGCGGCACCCCCGCCTCGCGGGCCAGCTCGGCGAGGCGCAGCGCGGTGAGCGGCGTTTCCGGCGACGGCTTCAGCACGATCGTGCAGCCGGCCGCGAGCGCGGGAATCAGCTTCCACACCGCGATCATCAGCGGGAAATTCCACGGCACGATCGCCGCGACCACGCCGACCGGCTCCTTGCGCGTATAGGCCGTATAGCGCGCGCCGGGCGGGAACGGGATCGACACGTCGAGCGTCTGGCCGGTGATCTTGGTCGCCCAGCCCGCCATGTAGCGCACGTACTCGACGCTCGCGCCGACCTCGATCGCGCGCGACACGTGGATCGACTTGCCCTGGTTCAGCGTTTCGAGCTGCGCGAGCGTCTCGGCGTCGCCCTCGATCAGGTCGGCGAGTTTCAGCAGGATGCGCTCGCGGTCGGCCGGGCGCAGGCCGCTCCACACGCGGGTGTCGAATGCGTGTTTCGCGCTGGCGACCGCGCGGTCGACGTCGTGTTCGTCGGCATCCGCGACCGTCGCCAGCCGCTCGCCCGTCGCGGGGTCGTACACGTCGAGTCGCGCGGCCGCGTGCGCGGGCCGCATGTCTCCGTCGATGAAGAGGCCGAATTCGCGCGCAACGAAGGTGCGCACGGTGTCGCTGACGGCGACGAGGTTCGTGTTGCTCATGGGCGTCTCGAGGATTGTCGTGGCGGGCCGCGTGCGCGGAGGCACGCGGACGTCGGACCACTGTATCGGCGAGGGATCGCGCCCGGTGAGCGCAAATTGGCAGCGCGTGGAAGACAGGTGGCGGGTTCGAACGCCGTGGGGCGGCCGGCGGGAAAAACGGGCCTTGCACGATGCCGGTCGTGCAAGGCGTTCAGGTGCAAGCTCTCACGCGACGATCGACATGGCCTTGCAAGCGAGGGCGGAAGGCGCCGGCGTCGGACCAGCCTGCTCGCCGCCGCATGGCCCCGCCGGGGTCTCGTCATGTCTGATGAATGAGCCGCGACGGCTCGCTCCGAAGGGGACGACTCACGAACGGCTTGCGCGATTGACGGCACCGGCATGCGCGATCGAGGGACACATTCGGACCCGACGCATGACACGATCACAACTGTTCACAATGCCGCAGATGGACCGGCGTTAATATCGTTTCGCAGTCCGGGCTATCGTATTTTGAGCAAGCGATAGCGACTCCCCCGGTCTCTCCGGACTGCATTGCTCCCGCGCCCTTCGCGCCCCTCCTCCCGGGTACGGCATTCCGGGTTCTTCGCGGAAGATTGCCGCGGGCGATCGGACATACGGGCCACATCGCGCCCGACGCAATTGCGCAAGACCGGGGAGTGTCGATCGCCACCGATCCGGAGCGCCCTCACGCCGGCTTTCAGCGGTATTCGTCGGCCGCCGACCTCACGGTCCGGATTCGCCCCTTCCATCGGAAGCGCCATTCACCGGGCACTACTTCCCCGCGCCGGTCGACTTCTTGTCGACACGCGGAGCGTCGAACGGCGCGCGCGCCCTCGGCCGCCGGATCGCCGTACGTCGTTCGGAACGAAGGGGCGCCGCCACGCCGCGCCGCTTCCTGAGTTCCGCACGGAGATCGGACTAATCGGCCTCCTTCTCCCGCCCATGCAACCGAAACGCTTCGAGCGTGCGCTCGAGCACTTGCTGCGCGTCGCGAGCCGCGTCGGATTTCGCGGCCGCCACCGCTGCCGCCTGATCGGCCTTCATGCGCGCGACGCGTTCCTGCTCCAGGCCCTCGCGGGCGGCCTTGAGATCCGCCTCCAGACGTGACAGCGCTTCGAGCCGAAGCAACGCCCTGGCCAGATCCAGGCGCACGGATTCTGCCGCCGCGCGTTCGGCCGCCGCGCCTCGGCGAGCCTCGTCACGCTCCGCTTCCATCCGCGCAAGACGCCCGGAAAGCGCGGCCTTTTCCGCGTCCGCGCGCACGAGCGACGCCGACAGATTCTCGCCGACTGCCGCTTGCCGTTCGAATTCGAGGACGAGATCCGCATTGACCTGGTTCGCGATTTCAAGGTCCGTCCGCAACTCGGCCCTGCCCCGCTCCACTTCCGCCGCGACGAAATCCAGCACCCCCCGCTGTACCGCATGCGGAAGGACGACCGGGACCTCCGCCGGCCGGATCTGGGCGTCCTGCCATACCTGAAAGAACTTCAGCACGGTCGTCATCGAGCCCGTTCCCAGGCGCTCGCGGATGGCGCGAACCGTCGGGCGACCGCCCGCGTCGCGGATCTGTTCCGCCACCTTGCTGACTTTCTCCTGAGAGATGTTCGGTTCGTTCGCCATCACTGGGGTCGGGGAGTCACGGAGCAGGGAAATCGATCAAGCCCGCCGGGCGGATTCGCGTAGCGAGGACTTGCCCGCGATGAATGCCGCATGGCCCTTGCCCGGGCCCGCGAGACGATACGTGACGAACACTGCGGTTCGGGTATCCGCGAATCGACGTTGTCACGATCGGGAGGGGATTGCTCTCCCGGCTTGGCTGGCGGCGGGCTTCGCTGAAGGGGCAAACCCAAGCAGTTGCGCCAACGCGACCGCTGCGGGGTTGGCACGCCCGTGCCGGCGGACAGCGTCTTCCTGACGCACGCGCCACCCTGCCGCGATACCGTCGGGAAAGCCATCGGGAGGTGACACTGACGATTTCGACACGAGAAACGCCACATCAACGCATGGTTCCAGGCCGGAGCGACGAGGACTCCATGCTACCGATCCGGATACGGCAAAAATTGAACATTTGTCACTTGCGGCACTTGCCTTGAGCGGCGTTCGGTGCGAATCGCAGCGTGCCAGCCCCCGTCATCTCCGATCGAATTGTCCGGTTGCGCCGAACCAGCGCCGGATTGCATGGCCGCACGGCGGAAGTCGACCCTGCAGGATTTCGTCGCCGGAAGTGCGATCCTTCGGCGGAATTCGGCTGCTGGCGCACCGTGTACATCCACGCTTCTCAGCGGCGGCGTGCCGCCGGCAAGATGGATGCCGGATCGATCCCGGTCGATTCGACAAGCGCGCGACGTACCGCACGGCCCGCAGCGCCGACATGCCGAGTCATGACAGAAACAGCGCCCCGACCCGTTCCGCCCGTTCAGCCGGCACGCATCCCCATCGATTGCCGGTCAGCCGCTGATCTCCGTGCAGCCCGCGCGTCTGACCCGCTCGTTCCGGCCGGCGCCGCGCGAGGTGAACAGGCAGACGTTCGCGCCGATCCCGCTTTCGAATTCCATCAGGAAGTCCGGCCCGCCGTCACGATCGAGGTTGCCCGCCCAGATCAGGGTCGCG
Source organism: Burkholderia sp. MSh2 (assembly GCF_000731655.1). NCBI lineage: Bacteria > Pseudomonadati > Pseudomonadota > Betaproteobacteria > Burkholderiales > Burkholderiaceae > Burkholderia > Burkholderia sp. MSh2. The sequence goes on from NZ_JPGM01000012.1 coordinate 205,945, forward strand.
CGGAACGGCGGCATGCTGCCGCCGAAATCATGCAGGACCGACCGCCGGCCGCCTCCTTCTGCGATCACCGAACCGGATGCGGTGTAGCGCAACGCATACCGGCGGCCGTGAAAACCGACCCGCAACGGTTCGACACCGGGCTCGATCACCGCCCCGCCGTTCGGGAGCGCCACGTTCGCCGCGTCGACCTTGCCCGGCCTGAGCGATCCGCAACGAAACAGCGCGACGGCATTGGCGAGGTCGGACCGGATGTCGACGACTTCACCGTCCGGTTGCACCGGTTCGAGGCGGAGGCGCGCCGGCGCGAGCTTCCAGCGGCGCCCGTCGGGCGCGAGCCCGAGCCACCCGTCCGCCGGCGGGGTGCCGACATCGTCGGCCATCATCCGGGTCGGTAGCAGCACGACGCATGCGTCGCCATCGCCCTGCTGCGCGAAGGCCAGGGTGGAAGACGCGCCCGGCAGGACGAGCAGCACGGCCAGCAGCGCTTGGGTATTCATGAATCCGCGATCGGGAAAAGGTCGATGTCCGGACCGCGATTATGCGCCGGATGACAGAAACAGCGCCCCGACCAGTTCCGTGCGGTTCGACACGCCCAGCTTGCGGTACATGCGCATCAGGTGCGTCTTGACGGTCGGTTGCCCCAGCGCGAGATCGCGCGCGATCTCCTTGTTCGAGCAGCCGTCGCGCACGAGGCGCGCGATCTGCTCCTCGCGATAGGTGAGCCGCTCCTCGCAGCCGATCCGGTGAATCCCGCGCCGGGCGCGCAGCAGCGGGCTCAGCGCGGCCTCGGCGACCGGCTGCAGCCGCGCGAGCGCGTCGATTTCGCCGGGCGCGAAGCGCCCTGCCGTGCCGTCGCCGTCGGCGCGCCCCGCGCCGAAGCGCAGCAGCGAGAACGCGCCGACCGTGCGGCCCGCGTCGCGCAGCCAGATCTCGACGACGTCGGCCACGTCGTGCCGCCGCAGGAAACGGGTCCAGTACGCGGAGGCGTCGCGTCTTTCGTCAGGCAGCTGGGACGCGAGCGTGACGACCGCGCGCTCGCCGGCCGCGCAGCGCGACGGATGCAGCGGATCGAGCATCCGGTAGCGCGCGACATAGGTGCGATGCATCGATTCAGGCATCCCGAACAGCTCGAAATCGGCCGGTTCGCCGCTCTGGTCGAGCCGGTAGAACACGATCGCGGACGGGCTCGCAAACGCGTCGAACGCGTCCACGCACGCGCGCAGCGCGCGTTGCCAGTCGGCGGCGCCCTGGTCGGCGGAAACGGATGAGGTCGGCATGGCGGAATCGGCGGGCGGGCGAACGGATCGAATCTCGAGGTCCGGGCCAGCCTACCGGCGCCGCCACGTGCCGGTGAGCACAAATCGGCAAATCGTCCCGGCCGGGCCGGGCCGGGACGACGCGGACGCGACGACGGACGCGCCGTCAGCGCGCGTTCGCGGCGAACGTGTCGCAGGCGCTCACCTCGCCCGACTCCATCCCGCGCCGCAGCCAGTACACGCGCTGGTCGCTGGTGCCGTGCGTGAAGCTTTCCGGCACGACGTAGCCCTGCCCTTGCTGCTGCAGGCGATCGTCGCCGATCGCGGCCGCCGCCTTCAGCCCCTGCTCGAAATCGCCGGGCTCCATCAGCCGCCGGTTCGCGCGCTGGGCGTTGTTCGCCCATACGCCGGCGAAACAGTCGGCCTGCAGCTCCATCCGCACCGACAGCGCGTTCGAGTGCGCGCGGGTCGACCGCCTGCGCGCGGCATCCACCTTGTCGGAAATGCCGAGCAGGTTCTGCACGTGATGGCCGACTTCGTGCGCGATCACGTAAGCCTGCGCAAAATCGCCGCCCGCCCCGAATCGCCGGCGCAGCTCGTCGTAGAAGCCGAGGTCGATATACACCTTGCGGTCGGCCGGGCAATAGAACGGCCCCATCGCGGTCTGGCCCGTGCCGCAGGCGGTCGGCGTCGAGTTCGTGAACATCACGAGCCTCGGCGGCTGGTACTGCGCATGCAGCTGGGTCGAGAAGATGCCCGACCACGTATCCTCGATGTTGGCGAGCACCTTGCGCGTGAACACCGCGCCCGGATCGTTCGCCGGCGCACCCTGGCGCTGCGCCGGGGCCGGCTGGGCCTGCTGCTGGCGGCCCTGCAGCGCCGAGGCGCCCTCGAGCACCACGCGCGGGTCGATCCCGAAAAAATACGACGCGGCCAGCGCAACCACGATCGTGCCGATGCCGATCGTCGCGCCTCGCCCGCCGCCGAAACCGCCGGCGCCGCGACGATCCTCGACGTTCGTGCTTTCCCTTTCGTCGTCCAGCCTCATGGACGGCCCTCCCTTCGTTGTCGTTGTACGTGCCGGACAGACCCCGGCACGCGATGGATTCCCGTTGCGACGGGCGGCGGGCGGCGTCCGGCCCGCCATCGCATCGAGGCGTCATCCGGCCGGCCACGCGTTCGCCCGCTCGCAGACCTGTCGATACACGACGACCGGGGCACCCGCATGAAACACCGGCGCGCGTCCCTCGACGGCGCGAGCGCGGACATTGTGCCGTCCCCGGCGGCCTATCGCAAAAAAGCGAAGCATAGTGGGATCGGGCCGGCAACACCGTCATTCTTTGCAAAATGCCGACAGGCGCGGCCGGAAGGACGCGACGACGCCACGGGCGGCTGCGCCCGTCGCACGGCGGCACCCGCCGCGGCTTACCGCGCGCGGCTCCGGCGGACGTCGCTCACCGCATCGAGCAGACGATACTTGCGGATCTTTTCGTAGAGCGTGCTCTTCGCGATGCCGAGCTGGCCCGCCGTCTTCGTGAGGTTGCCGGCATGACGCGCGAGCGCGCGGCGGATCGATTCCGCCTCGGCCTTCTTCAACGAATCGCCGACGTCCGGCGCGAGCGCGTCCGCGGCCTGCACCGCGCACGCATCGACCGACGCCGCCGCCCCGATCTCCGCAGGCAGCCTGTCGGCCCTGATCACGGGGCCGTCCGACAGCAGCAGCGAGCCTTCGATCGCGTTGCGCAGTTCCCGCACATTGCCGGGCCACGGATAGCGCAGCAGGCGCGCATACGCGTCGTCGTCGAATGTTCTCGGGGCCAGGCCATAGCTGTCGCACAGCTGCGCCAGCCAGTGCGCGATCAGCGCCGGCAGATCCTCGCCCCGCTCGCGCAGGCTCGGAATCGACACGGTCGTGACCGCGATCCGGTAGTACAGATCCATCCGGAACCGGCCTTTCGCGACGGCGTCCTTCACGTCGCGGTGCGTCGCCGCGACCAGCCGGAAATTCACCCTGCGCGGCGTGTTCTCGCCGAGCCGGTAGATTTCGTTCTCCTCCAGCACGCGCAGCAGATGCGGCTGGATGTCGAGCGGCATCTCCCCGATCTCGTCGAGAAACAGCGTGCCGCCGTCGGCGGCCTCGATCTTGCCCGCCGCGCCGGATTTGCGGGCGCCGGTAAATGCGCCTTCCGCATAGCCGAACAGCTCGCTCGCGAGCAGGTCTCTCGACAACCCGCCGCAGTTGAGCGCGACGAACGGGCCGTCGGCGCGCTCGCTCGCCTGATGAATGCCCTGCGCGAACAGCTCCTTGCCGACGCCGGTCTCGCCGAGCAGCAACACCGGCACCTTGGACGGCGCGAGCTGGCGCGCCCGGTTCACGGCCTCCCGCAACGCGGCGCTATCGCCGACGATGCGCGCGAACCCTCGCGGCGCATCGCCGTGCCGTTCCCGTCCGCGTGCGAGCGGCACGGCGCCGCGCGGATTCGCGACGCCGGGCGTCACGATCAGGTAGCCGAGCACGTCCGCGCCGTCGCGCACCGTTTCGATGTGGCTGAGTCGCAGCCACGCCGGCGCATTTGCCGGCAGGCGGCCGTCGCCCGTGTAGCGGTCGAGTTCGGGCAGCGCCAGCGACGCGTCGCACCGGATGTCGAAGCCGAACCGGCGCAACACGGGAACGACCTGCGCGTTGGCCTTGACGAGCCGGCCGCGTTCGTCGACGACGAGCACCGCATCGGTGGAAGACGCCCCGAAGCGCGACGCGCAGCGGTCGAGCAGGCTCAGGCGGCGCGCCATGCCCAGCTTCGCGAGCCGGCTCTCGATACGGCCGGCGAGCGACACCGCGAGCGCGAGACCGTAGCGGTTGTAGGTGTCGGCCAGCCCCGAGATGTCGATCACGCCCAGCACGTGCCCGTCGCGCGGATCCTGGATGACGGTCGCCGAGCAGGTCCAGCGCTTGATGCCCGCGCAGAAGTGCTCCGCGCCATGGATCTGGACCGGCTGCCTGAGCGCGAGCGCGGTGCCGATCGCGTTGGTGCCGCAATTCAGCTCGGTCCACTCGCATCCCGGCACCAGGCCGACCTCGCGCGCGGGCTCGACGATCCGCAGGTCGCCTTCCTGCTGGAGGATCATCCCGCTGGGATCGGCCAGCAGCATCACCGTGCCCGTCTGCGAAAGGAAATCGCGGGTCTGCTGCATCAGCGGCAGGCTCGCGTCGACGAGGCGCGCGTTCGACGTCCGCCACTGCACGAGCCCGTCCTCGTCGAGCGGCGGCGGCGCGCGGTGAACGCCGGGATCGACCTGGCCGACGAGACAGCGCTGCCATGAGTCGTCGATCACGCCGCGTACGTCGGGCGAGCGCCAGTCGCTGCCGGTCACCAGATGCTCCCAGGCGGCCATGATGCTCGCGTCGTGATGCGGACTGGGAAACCAGTCCATCGGCGTGCCTCTCTGTTGCATGTCTGTCTCCTGGCGGCTTCGCGACGGCACGAACCGCAAGGCCGTCGCAGCGGCCTTTTTGTCGACTTGTGGGGGCCCGGCCGCAGCCGGCGGCGGGCGTGGCGACTATCGTACTCCGTTCCGGCGCAGCGACGGCCGTCCGGACGCAAGCCACCGCAAGCAATGCGCGGGCCAGCCGGCGCGCGCCCGCGCGTGGTCGCCCGGCCCCGCGCGCCGGCGAAAACCCGCGTCGACCGGCGGACGAAAAGAAACCGGCCGTTCGAAAATCGAACGGCCGGAAATCGAACGCCTCGCGCGGACGCGCCGAAGCGGGGCCGGCGCATCGCGAGCCGCGCCGGCAGCGTCGAGCGTCAGATCATTGCGCGCGCTCCGGCACCGGCAGCTTCACCCATTCCGAATAGAACGCATCGATGTCGGGTTCGAAGTCGTGAATCACCGGATACCACGGCGTGGGCGCCTCGACGTCGTGCATCGCGCCGCAGGTCGGGCAGTAGTACTCGCGATACACCTGCCATTGCGTGTCGGGGGCCATCAGGCGCGGATAGACCTCGTCCATCGCCTCCTCCGATTCGCGCACGAAGATGCTCGCGTGCAGCTTCCAGTTGTCGCGGTAGTCGCAGAACACGTGGCCGCAGTCGCACTGCGTGACCCAGTGCTTCGTCGCCCATTGCTGCACGATGTACAGGTGCGGGCCGAGCGGCAGCACGATGCGGTCCTTCCAGCCGAGCTTCTGCTGCAGCGCCTCGACATACATCCGGAAGCGCTCCCCGTCCTTCGGCATCGACAGCATGCGCAACGTCGTGTCCCAGTCGAGCTTGCCGTCGACCATGTTCCTGATCTGTTCCTTGGTGTAGGTAGACATCTCCAGTCCTCCATATGGGTGGTGGTGCGAACGGTCCGGCTCACTCCTCGACCAGCACCACCGTATTGACGTCGGGCATCTTCGACAGGTCCATGCGGAATTTCGAGCCGTAGGTCGGCACGTCGAGTTCGTCCTCGGTCAGCGTCCACGTGTCCGGCAGCTCCCAGAACGCGCGGAACCGCTGCTCGAATTTCGTCGACAGGCCGAAGCTCGTCGCGAACATGTGCTGCACCTGGGTCGATGCGTGCTTGCGCAGGATCCGCTCGCGTTCGCCCTTCATCCATTCGCGGGTCGGTTGCGCGCGTGCGAGACGCTCGTTGCGGATCTCGATGCGCCGCAGCGCCGTGGCCTGCGCATCGACCGTCCAGATCCCGTTGGCGTCCCGCGTCGCGACCGCCCCGTAAACCTTCCTCGCGTATTCCGGCAGCAGCACCGCGTTGTTGAGGTCGTGCTCGATCGCGTCGGTCTCGCGGTCGAGCGGATCGCCGAAGCCGGGGCCGCCGCGCAGGTAGTTCAGGTAGAGGTCGTAGTTGTCGTAGCAATCCTCCGTGGTCATGCATTGCTGGTCGCGCTTGACGACCGCGCCGGCATTCAGGTGATGTTCGTAGTCGGGGAGATCCGGATTCGCGTCGCCGCCGAGCGGCAGGCTCTCGCCGCGCGCGATGCGCTCCTCGAGGCCCGTGCGATGCGCCTCGAAGCGATAGCCGGTGGCCGGCGGATAGCCGCCCATCAGGCCCCAGTCGCTGTTCATGTAGCCGTTGCCCATGAAGAACATGGTCCAGTCCTGCGCCTTCCAGACCATGCGCAGCGTCTCGAATCCGCAGCCGCCGCGATACTTGCCGTAGCCGCCCGAGTTCGCCTTCACGTTGCGGCCGAGGTACAGCAGCGGTTCGGCCATCTCCCAGATCTCGATGTCGCCCATGTCGCCTTCGGGGTTCCAGATCGCGGCCGCGTGATTCAGGCCGTCCTTGATCGCGCACGCGCCGGTGCCGCACGACGACGCCTCGAAGCTGTTCACCGCGTGGATGTCGCCGTCCTGGTTGATCCCGCCGCCCTGCAGCCAGTTCGACGTGTTCGCGTTCCCCGCGTTGACTTCCTCGAGATAGCCGCGGCTGAAGTACGCCTGCGACAGGCCGCGCCACATCGCGCTCCAGCCCGACACCAGGAAGTGCCATGCGTACGCATGCCCGGTGCGGCGGTCGTCCGGGTTCATCCACGCGCCCTTGGGCAGGTGGAACTCGGTGCCGAAATACGCGCCGTCGTTGATGCGCTGCGTCGGCACCAGCGTCTGCGTCATCATCACCCAGATGCCGCTCGTGAACGCGACCTGGTGCGCGTTGTACGAGTGCCAGCCCCAGCGGCTCGCGCCCTCGAAATCGAGACGCCACGAGCCGTCCTTGCGGATCTCCATCTCGACCGGCGAATGCATGATCGAGTCGAGCTTCGCGAACGCCGACGAGGTCTGCACGTCCGGATGGTTGTACGGCACGTCGACGAACGCGACCTTGCGATACTTGCCGGGCAGCGTCATCGCCTTGATGCGCGTCTGCAGGCCGCGCCGTCCTTCCTCGATCACCTCGAAGCTGAATTGCTCGTACGCGTCGAGGCCCTCCTCGCCGATCACTTCCTCGATCAGCGCGCGGATCATGTGGCAGCCGGCGATGCGCGTGCGCTCGTCGAGAATCCAGTACTTCGGCGTGCGGACCGAGCGCTGGCTTTCGTGCAGCCAGTCGCGCAGCGGCGTGTCGTTCACGCCCGTCTTGCGGCACGTGATCATGTAGCCGTCACCGAAACGCTGCACCTGGCCCGTCGACATCGAGCCCGGCGTCACCGCGCCCGTGTCGATCACGTGCGTGACGCCGCCGACCCAGCCCACCAGCTTGCCTTGCGCGAAGATCGGCACGATCGTCGCGATGTCGCACGGGTGGACGTTGCCGATCGAGCAGTCGTTGTTGGTGAACATGTCGCCGGGCTGGATGCCCGGATTGGTTTCCCAGTTGTTCTCGATCATGTACTTGATCGCCGCGCCCATCGTGCCGACGTGGATGATGATCCCCGTCGACGTGAGCACGCAGTCGCCCGCCGCGTTGTAGAGCGTGAAGCACAGCTCCCCTTCCTGCTCGACGATCGGGCTCGCGGCGATCTTCTTGGCCGTTTCGCGCGCATGCACGAGGCCGCCGCGCAGCTTCGAGAACATCTTCTCGTAGCGGATCGGATCGCGTTCGCGCAACGCGAGCCGCTCGAGCCCGTTGTAATGGCCGGTTTGCGCGGTGCGCGCCAGAATGCCATCGCGAAACTGCTTGAGCGTCTGGCCGTTCTTCAGCAGGTCGGCAAAGCCGACTTCCTGGCTGGACATCATGTTCATCGCATGTCTCCTTGGACAACTTCCCTGAGGTGGAAAAGGCGGTGCTTGTCGAGCGTGGTGGCGAAACCCTTCGGGACGACGAACGTCGTCGCGTCGGACTCGATGATCGCGGGCCCCGCGATCTCGTTGCCCGGCCTGAGCGACTCCATGCGCCAGATCGCCGCGTCGTGCCACTGCTTGTGCCGATACAGGCGCCGCGTGCCGATGCGTGCGTCCGCCGGCGGCGTGGGGCCCGCGACGGGGTCTTCCGGCAGCACCGGCTTCTGCGTGACGACCATGCCGCGCATGATCGCGCCCGTGACCGAGAAGCCCAGCTCCGGCGAGCGCGCCGAGCTGGCATACACGCGGCCGTAGGTGTCCTCGAAGGCCGTCACGATCCGGTCCCAGTCGTCCGCGCCGGACGCGCTCGCGATCGGCGATTCGATCTCGAGATCGTTGAGCTGGCCCATGTACTGCATCCGGAAGCCCGGCCGCAGGATCACGTCCCGCTCGCTGAAGCCGTTGATGCGAAATTCCTCGACGACCTTGGCGGCCAGTTCGGACCACGCCTTCTGGATCGTCTGCGCGGCCTGCGCCTTGTCGGCGTCGGGCGCGAGCTGCGGCAGCGCGAGGTCGACGCTCTTGTCGTAGCGGTACTCGAAATCCGCGCACGCGCAGCCGAAGGCCGAGAAGCCGGCCGCCCACGCCGGCACGATCACGTCCCGGAAGCCGAGGCCGCCGGTGTAGCCGTACGTGTGGACCGGCCCCGCGCCGCCGTACGAGAAGCACACGAATTCGGTCGGGTTGTAGCCTTTCGCGCTGACGTTCGAGCGCAGGTATTCGCGCAGTTGCAGGTCGAGCAGTTCGATCACGCCAGCCGCCGCGTCCTCCACCGAGAGCCCGAGCGGCCCGGCGATCTGCGCGGCGATGTGCTCGCGCGCGCGATTCACGTCGAGCCGGATCTGGCCGCCGAGGAAGTTGTCCGGATTCAGGTAGCCGAGCACGACGTGGCAGTCGGACACGGACACCGTCGTCAGGCCGCTGTCGGGCCAGCACGTGCCGACGCGATAGCCGGCGCTGTCCGGGCCGAGCTTGATGGCGCCGCTGTACGGATCGAGCCGCACGAAGCTGCCGGCGCCCGCGCCGACCGAATCCATCGTGACGAGCGGCAGCGACAGCACGAGGCGCGCCATGTCCGGGTCGGACGCGATCGCGAATTTGCCCTTGGTGATGAGGGCCATGTCGAACGACGTGCCGCCGATGTCCGAGCACGCGATGTTGTCGTAGCCGAGCGCCTCGCCGAGGAGCTTCGAACCGATCACGCCGCCGATCGGCCCCGATACGATCGTGCGCGCCAGTTCCTTCGCCTTCCAGCTGATCGTGCCGCCGTGCGTGGCCATCACGCGCAGGTCGAATTTCGCGCCGTGCTTGCGGAAGCGGTCGCTGACCTTCCTGAGCGTCTGCCGCGACGGCTCGGCCGCGTACGCCTCGAGCACCGTGGTGTTCATCCGGTGGCTCTCCTTGCGCTGCGGGTAGTAGTCGACCGACGCGAACACCGGGAGATCGACGCCGCGCGCGGCCAGTTCGTCGCGCACGATGTCGCGCGCCGCGCGCTCGCTCGTCGCGTTCTTGTGCGACTGGAGAAAGCAGATGACGATCGCCTTCGCGCCGGCGGCGACCAGCTCCCGCGTGGCCTGCCGCACTTCGTGCTCCCGCAGCGGAATGACGATCTCGCCCTGGACGTCCGTCCGCTCGGTGACGCCGCGCGTTCGCGACAGCGGCACGAGCGGCTCGTCGTAGCGGTGCGTATTCAGGTGGATGCGCTCTTCGAGCGCGTAGCCGAGGTAGCTCTGGATCGCCCGCCCCATCAGGTGCACGTGCTCGAAGCCCTTGTTGACGAGCAGCCCGACGTCGAGCCCCTTGCGCTGCACGACGCGATTGAGCATCGCCGTGCCGGAGTACACGCAGGTGACGAGCTCCGGATAGACGTCGTCGACGTCGCGCTGCCAGTGCGCCAGCGCGTCCTGCGACGAGTTGAAGATCGCGAGCGATTCGTCGTCCGGATTGCTTTGCGCCTTGCCGACGACGAACCGTCCGTCGTCGCGCACGAAGAAGGTATCGGTCATCGTGCCGCCCGCGTCGATGCCCAAGACCTGGACTTGCGAAAGTCCTTCCATGGTGATGTCTCCAATGATTGAAGTCGTGACGAGCCGCGTTCCGGTTCGAGCGGGGTCGTCGTTCGATCCCGGGCGGCGGCTCGCTTGCAAGGAGGCAACAACCATGCCACTCGGTGGCCCCGATCCGTCCGGCACGGCCAGGCCCCGCCGGACGGTGCGCTCGCGGGCGCAACGGGCCGCGCCGAACGGCGGCGCGCCGTGCGGACGGCCGGATTCCGGACGGTTCCCGCGTTCGAAGACCGGTCGGCGCAGTCGGTGGGCGGTGGGCGGTGGGCGGT
>NZ_JPGM01000013.1:0-169464 GCF_000731655.1 Burkholderia sp. MSh2
GGACGGGGGGACGGAAGGGGCGGACGGGAAGTAACGTCGCCGAATGCGTCACGCAAACGCACGCTGTGGGCAAAAACCAGGTTCTTCGTGGATTTTCGTGGACGTCGCTTGCGGACCCTCTCCGGACGCCGAACGATGCCTCACCTCTTCGGCAGCTTTTAAGCTCAAGCGGCCGTTCGGCTGGGAAGGTAGCCGAACGCGCCCAAGGCCGTCCCTTTATTCTTTAAAGCGATCGCGTAGATAGCGCAAACGCCCTTCAAGTAGTCGAATTTCCTCTTGAAGCCGGACATCCTTCACATTGGATTGCAGATAATTCTTCAGTGTGTTGATCTCTTTTTCAGCCAATCCTAACTGCCTCGGACGAGCTTTCAGGTATGCCCACGCACGTTGCATAGAGCATCGAACTGACGCGATACCGAACTGTTGAGCTTTTGCAAGAGACGTTTCACATTCCCGCACCAGTCCTAGCCTAGCCTCGATGAGGCCCCGCGTATACCAGACTTCCCCCTCGCTAGGCAACAATTCAACAGCCTTCTGCGCCTGATGGAGAGCCGCCTCGTTATCGCGAGCATCATGAGACAAGAAGAAGGCGAACCGATTAAGCAACCATCCATTGGTACTATCGGTCATCACTGCTGCATCGTATAAGCGTCTGGCTTCCACGAGGTCGCCTTCTTGTCGTGCCCTATGAGCTGCTTTCGCTTGTGGAGTTCGGAATGCCTGAGGAAAGCGGTCACCGGAGAATCGCTGCGCCTTTTGTACAAAAGCAGAATAGTCAGCGCGCGCCTTTGCAATTTCTTCCGTGTTGGGACTCTTCGCTCCAGCTGAGGTCATTACTTGCTTGTCGCGGGCATATTCGAGAAAATTCTTTGAGAAAGCAATCTGCAAGGAACCCTGTACGTTAATCATGGAGGCGATACCCCCAGATTCTTGTAGCGCCGCCTCGGCAATCTGCGCAGATACACCGGCTACGTCCGCGCAGATTTTCAACGACTGATCGTCGTGCACGTCTCCAACCCGAGTCATAAGCAACAAAAGGCGGCGGACGTCCTGACTAAGACGGGCCCACGCGTCGGAAAATAGGAACTCCCCAAGATCTTTGCGGAGCATCGTCGCTACCTGCGAAGCGGCTTGATCTATCTTCTTTAATGCTGGATCGACCAATGCATTTGCAAACGCGGCGAGAACAATAGGCCGCCGCTCAAGCTTTTTTACGGACTCGAGGATGTCGGTATCGCTGGCTTTCTTGACAATTTTAATATTTAACTTTTCAGCGCGATCGCGCAAAAAGGCAAGGGCCTCGCGCTCCGTGAGAATATCCACGGCGACAGGATATGCCTCAATTTGCTCCCAACGCCGAGACGTGAGCATGACTCGGCCGACGCGCCTGGATATTTCCTGCAATTCTTTGCGCAGAACGGCACGTTCCTCCTCGCTTTCGATAAGTGTTTCTGCATTGTCAATTACAATTAAAATCTCTTTTCTTTCTAATTTTAATTCTGATTTAATCTTTGACTGTAAGTTTATCGCCGCCTGCGGAACATTGAATCGATAGAAATCCGTCGACGGATATTTTCCGAAAAATAGAATATGCAAGTGCGCCAAGAGCTCTAAAAGATGTGGCTGACCAGCTGCAATGGGCTCAAGGCCATTCAGCCCCCATTGCCAGCGCTTTGCCGTGTAGAACAAGATCATTTGCGGCCGCCAGTCTACGTCCACTTCTTCGTCCAGAACCCGATGTAGGAATTCAAGAGCCAATGTGGTTTTCCCGTAGCCCCCATCACCATGAATCAGGCACGCACGTGAATCGATGTCATTTATCCAATCCTTAAGTTCAATTAACTGAGGATCGCGGCCAGTGAATGAGTCTGTTGTGCGATCGGGAAGATAGACAAACGGTTCCCACGAATTATTCCAAATTATCGGTGCAGGCAGAGAGCGACCGGTCACATTACTGAATGGGTTGGCCGCCTCATAATTGAACTCTGCTCTCGAATCCCCATCCTTGGCGATTTGACAGAAGGCTCTCACGCGCTCTGTACCTAGAAGTTTAATGCGGCGAATCAGGGCGGGTTGGCCAGCCCACCCCCTGATGAAGTCCAAGCGAAGTCGAAGTCGATCTGGTCCAATCGCCGCCTGCACCCCGTCATCGGCGAGAATCGGCGTGACATCCGCAAGACCATCAATTACAAACCGCAATGCATCGAGTTCGACATCTCGCGCATAGCCACCAACGAGTCCATGTCCTTCTGCGCCGTTGTTTCGGATCGAGACGATCCCGCGCATCAGTCCCAATAGTGTCCGAGGTTGATCGCCGCAGATTTGCTCCGCAGGCCTGCCGTGCGCGGAAGTAGCCAGGATACGCGCAACACCGACCCAGCCTAGCTGTTCAGCGGAAATCAGAAGGGCTTCTAAGGCGTCAACTAACGAACCATCCGCAGGCGCTCGCAGCGCATCAAGGATAACTTGATCGGGTTGAAATTCGATGGCAGGTTGTTGCTGGGAAATCCATTCAAGCAATCCGTAGTCAATTTGTTGCAGAAGCAGGCGAATGCAAGAAATTATTCGCACCCTACATTCCACGTCTGACTTACATTGCTCAATCTCCAAAAACATACTATCAAAGTGATTTTTCATAGCCAGAAATATTAAAATATACCGATTTAATCCATTAAATTCTAAGGACGATAATTCGGCATTTCCTATAGTAGTTTAGGGTTGATCTTCAAGCAGACTGCTTAGATGCCGGTAAATGTTAAGATTTCTCGTGTGAAAACGCAACCAAGCATAGCGGTAACTATATGTTTTGGAGAAGGGCTTTGCGAGCAGCAACCCGTCGGCGTCGTCAAGCGAATGTCCGTTGTCCGGACGAGGCAGCCGCACGAATGTCCAGACGACGACCGAGACGATTGGCTCTTCCTGGCCGCTCACGGCCTCATGCCACATGCATAAGCCGCCTGCATTTCTGAACCATGCGCGCCGATTGCCTTGTGAGAAAATCCGAAGCTCCGAAGCAAAAGGTCGCTCCAAAACGATGAACACTCAAGCGGACATACCGGACCAGGAAGCATGGAATGCGTGGCAACCGGCTGAACTGGCTCAACGGTTGAGCGGTATAGGTTTGCCTTGGTGCGTCGCAGGTGGATGGGCCCTCGATCTTTGGCACGGCGCACAGACTCGCGAACATAGCGATCTGGAATTCACAATATTGCGAGAGAATTTCAGCAGCTTTCGTCGGGCGTTCAGTGACTTGGAGTTCTACACTGCCCACGCTGGCGTGGTCGCAAGTCTGCCGGCAGACCAGCATCCGCCAGCAGAGGTTATGCAATTCTGGGGTTTTGACCGCGCTTTGGAATGTTGGCGAATCGATATGATGATCGAGCCGGGAACCAACGAATTCTGGGCCTACAAGAGAGATCCATCGTTCAAGCGACCTCGCGCCGAAATGGTGATGAGAACCGCTGACGACATCCCTTATCTGAACCCTTCCGCCGTACTTCTTTTCAAGGCTAGGGATCCGCGCCCCAAAGACCAGCAAGATTTCCAGAGAGCGTTGCACAAACTGCCGGTTATCGAACGCGCCTGGCTGAAAGATTGCCTCGATGTCCTCCACCCCGGGAATGAATGGGCGCGAGCGCTGTAACGCGCTACCTACCGTCTTGCCGTGAGGATTGTCGACGATCCGGCCATGTGCTTCGACTGTCCGAACACCGACGGTCTTCCCAGTCTTCCCTGAAAAATCGCAATTCCCCCCAAAAAACCCGCCGCACAATGCGGCGGGCGGTTCAAGTCCACAGACCGCGGGCCGCACAGCGTGCGCCCACGTAACCAGTCAGCCCCGCGCCGGAATGTTGAGCCCACGCGCAACAGCCGGGCGTGCAACGAACGCGTCGAGCACGCGCGCGACGTTGCGGAATTCGCTGAAACCGACCAGGTCGCCCGCTTCATAAAAGCCGACGAGGTTGCGCACCCACGGGAAGATCGCGATATCGGCGATCGTGTAGGTATCGCCCATCATCCACTGGCGGTTCGCGAGATGCGCATCGAGCACGCCGAGCAGGCGCTTCGACTCGTCGACGTAGCGGTCGCGCGGGCGCTTGTCCTCGTAGTCGCGGCCGGCGAACTTGTGGAAGAAGCCGACCTGGCCGAACATCGGCCCGATGCCGCCCATCTGGAACATCACCCACTGGATCGTCTCGTAGCGGCCTGCTAGATCCTTCGGGATCAGTTGGCCCGTCTTGTCCGCGAGATAGATCAGGATCGCGCCCGATTCGAACAGCGGCAGCGGCTTGCCGCCGGGGCCGTCCGGATCGACGATCGCCGGGATCTTGTTGTTCGGGTTCAGCGACAGGAATTCGGGCGACAGCTGGTCGTTCGTGTCGAAGCGCACGAGGTGCGGCTCGTACGGCAGGCCGGTTTCCTCGAGCATGATCGACACCTTGACGCCGTTCGGCGTCGGCAGCGAGTAGAGCTGGAGACGGTCAGGGTGCTGGGCCGGCCACTTTTGCGTGATCGGGAAGGCGGACAGGTCGGGCATGAAGGTTCGCTCGTCGAAGAGGATGATCCGCGCAGCGCCGGGCCGGCGCGCGCCAAGACGCCCACTGTAGCCGATCGCCGCGATGGGTGCAGGCGGCGCCCGCATCCGGACGTCGTGCCGCGGCCCGTCCGGGGCGGCCGGCGCGCCCGCGCCAAGCGCGGCCGGCGGCCCGCTCGCCGACATACGATGTCCTAACACGCGTGGCGCGACGGCGCGCGCCTGCTTCCGGAATGCGTTCTGCGCGCCGAGTCGCGAAATCCTGGAAGGTTTTTGTCAGGGAAAGTCCTGCCCCGCGCGCCACGGTTTTTTGTTGACCGACATCGTATAACGCCGTCATGATTTCCTGAAAAGAACGGTCCCGTCCACCGACCGAAGTGAGGAGACATGAACGCCACCCCGATCGCTCGCCATGTCCGCCGGATCGCACTCGCACTGGGTTTCGCGCTGTCGGCCGCGACAGCCGCCGCCGCGCCCGTATCGCTGAACATCGTGGATGTCGCGGGCAACCTGCAGCTCACGCAGAAGGCGATCGAAGCCTTCCGGGACAAAAATCCGAACCTCGTGTCGAACGTCACGTTCACGAACGCGCCCGCGCCGCAACTGCCGGGCAAGATCAAGGCGATGCAGGCGGCGGGGCGCGCCGACATCGACCTCGTGCTGACGGGCACCGACGCACTGGCCGCCGGCATCGAGCAGAACCTGTGGCTGAAGCTCCTGCCCGACAACGCGGCCGCGTTGCCCGGCGTGCTCGACCGATACGCGCCGGGCCCGCGCAAGATGCAGGAACTCGCCCAGGGTTTCGGCCTTGAAGTCGCCTACATGCCCGCCGGCCCGCTGCTCGAATACAACCCCGCGAAGGTCGGCAACCCGCCGAGGACGCCCGAGCAGCTGCTCGCGTGGTGCAAGGCGCACCCGGACAAGCTGATCTACGCGCGCCCGGCCAATTCGGGCCCCGGCCGCACGTTCCTGATGGGGCTGCCGTACGTGCTTGGCGACCGGAATCCTCAGGATCCGATCAACGGCTGGGACAAGACCTGGGCGTTCCTCAAGGCGCTGAACGACTGCATTCCTTACTACCCGGGCGGCACGTCGGCGGTGATGAAGGAGCTCGGCGAGGGCACCCGCGACATGACCGTGACCGTCACGGGCTGGGATCTCAATCCGCGCGCGCTCGGCATCGTGCCGGCCGAGTTCCGGGTCCAGGCATTCGACAACATGACGTGGGTCAACGATGCGCACTACATGGTGATCCCGAAGGGCGTGTCGAAGGAAAAGCTCGACGTGCTGTTCAAGCTGATGAACTTCCTGCTGGAACCGGCGCAGCAGGCGATGACCTACGACGACGGCTACTTCTATCCGGGCCCGGCCGTGAAGGGCGTGACGCTCGAGATGGCGCCCGCGCACAGCCAGGAAGTGATCCGCAAGTTCGGCCGCCCCGAATACGCGAAGCTGCTCGCCGAGCGCCCGCACGTGCAGCCGCTCGGCGCGCAGGCGATGGTCGCCGCGTTCCAGAAATGGGATCGCGAGATCGGTTCGCAGAAGTCGAAGTAACGCATGGACCGGCGGGCGCCGTCGCGCCCGCGCCGACGGAGTTCGTGGAATGAAGCACGGTTTCGAACGGCTGCGGCTCGACGACGTGTGCCGCAGTTTCACCAATGCGCAGGGCGTGCCGGTCGCCGCGCTGAGCGGGCTCGATCTCGAGATCCGGCGCGGCGAGTTCATCGCGCTGCTCGGCCCGTCGGGCTGCGGCAAGTCGACCGCGCTGAACTGCATCGCGGGGCTGCAACCGCTGACGCACGGCGGCATCTGGCTCGACGACACGCGCATCGACGTGCTGCCGCCCGAGCGTCGCGGCTTCGGGATGGTGTTCCAGAACTATGCGCTGTTTCCGCACATGTCGGTGCTCGACAACGTCGGCTTCGGCCTCAGGATGCGCGGCGTGTCGAAGCAGGAAACGCGGCGGCGCGCGCAGCAGGCGCTCGAACGCGTGCAGCTCGTCGGGCACGAGGGCAAGCTGCCGGCGCAGTTGTCGGGCGGCCAGCAGCAGCGCGTCGCGATTGCACGCGCGATCGTGATCGAGCCGCCGCTCGTGCTGATGGACGAGCCGCTGTCGAACCTCGACACGAAGCTGCGCATCGAGATGCGCGCCGAGATCCGCCGCATTCACACGCAGCTCGAACGCGCGACGATCTACGTGACGCACGACCAGGACGAGGCGCTGTCGATGGCCGATCGCATCGTCGTGATGAAGGCGGGCGTCGTGCAGCAGGTCGCGACGCCGAAGGACGTCTACACGCGCCCGCGCAACCTCCATGTCGCGCGTTTCATGGGGTATCGCAACGTGTTGCCGTTCACGCTCGAAGGGACGGCCGGCGACCGCGTGAGCGTCGCTGCGGGCGGCGTGCGCCTCGCGGGGGTGCCGATGGCCGGCTTCGACACGAAGGACGTCATGGTGGCGCTGCGCCCCGACGACATCGAGCGCGCCGGCGATGCGGGCGACAACGCGTTCGACGCGACGATCGAGACGATCGAGTACGGCGGCCGCGATTCGCTGATCCACGCGGCGACGCCGTTCGGGCCGATCTGGGCGCGGGTCGCCGGCGAATGCGCGGCAGGCGAGCGGCTGCGGCTGCGCGTCGCGCCGTCGCGCACGCTCGTCTATGCGGGAGAGCCCGAATGAACGGCCCGATCGCCGCGCCGTCACGCCGGGCGACGGCCGCATGAGCACGCTCGCCCGCGGCACGCCGCGCGACGCGAAGGCCTGGCTCGTCATGCCGGCGCTCGCGTTCATCGTCGCGCTGTTCGTCTATCCGTTCGCGTACGGGCTCGTGCTGTCGTTCCGGCCGACGAACGGCGGCGGCGCGCTTGCGAACTACGTGCAGTTCTTCACCGACACCGCGATGTGGCCGACCGTGCTGGTCACGCTGAAGCTCGCCGTGCCGGCGACGCTGCTCAACGTCGGCGTCGCGCTGCCCGTCGCGTTCGCGCTGCGTCGCCATTCGCCGTACCAGAAGCTCGTCACGACGCTGCTGGTGATTCCGGTCACGCTCGGCACGGTGCTCGTCGCCGACGGGATGCTCACGTACTTCGGGCCGAACGGCTGGTTCCCGCAGGCGTTGCAGGGGCTGCACCTGTACACCGGCGAAGTGCGCCTGACGCACAACTACTGGGGCGTGCTGCTGTCGCTGATCGTGTCGGGCTTTCCGTTCGCGTTCCTGCTGATGCTGTCGTACATCAGCGGCATCGACCCGACGCTCGCGCGCGCGGCGGCGACGCTCGGCGCGAGCCCGTGGCAGCAGTTCCGCCGGATCTACCTGCCGCTGCTCGTGCCGGGGCTCACGATGGCCGCCTGCCTGTCGTTCGTGCAGGCGTTCTCGGTATTCCCGTCGGCCGTGCTGCTCGGCGCGCCGGCCGGCCCCACGCGCGTGATCTCGATCGCGGCGGCGGAAGCCGCGTTCGAAAGCTACGACTATTCGCTCGCATCGGCGATCGCGATCGTGATGGGTTTCGTGCAGTTGCTGGCGGTCGCGTCGATGCTCGGCGCGCGCCGCTTCTTCTATACCGGCGCGGTGACGGGAGGCAAGGGCTGATGGCGACCGACCGTCGCGCCGCGCGCGCATGGCCGCCGAAGCACGACGCGCCCGATGCGCACCCCGTCGACGCCACGCGACCGCGTCGCGCGGGAGGCCGTCTCGCCGGCCGCGCGTGGCAGGCGCTGGTCTGGGGGCTGATGGCGTTGTTCCTGCTGAACGTGATGCTGCTGATCGCGACCGTCGCGGTGAACTCGATCGCGACGCGCTGGTTCGGCACGCCGCTGCCGCAGGGCTTCACGCTGCATTGGTATGCCAAGGCGTGGGAGGACTTCCAGCTCGCGAGCGTGCTGTGGGTGACCGTCGAGGTCGTCGGCGCGGTCGTGCTGCTGTCGATCGCGCTCGGCGTGCCGGCCGCGTACGCGCTGGCGCGGGTGCGGTTCCGCGGCAAGCGCGTCGCGCTGCTGGTGTTCCTGCTGCCGCTGATGGTGCCGCCCGTCACGTACGGAATTCCGATGGCGACCGTGATGTACAAGGTCGGGCTCGCGGGCACGCTGCCCGGCGTGATCCTCGCGAATCTCGTGCCGGCGCTGCCGTTCGTGATCCTCGTGATGACGCCGTTCATCGAGCAGATCGATCCGGATCTCGAGGCCGCCGCGCGCGTCTTCGGCGCGAACACGTGGCGCTATTTCTTCCACGTGCTGCTGCCGCTGCTGGTGCCCGGCATGCTCGCGGCGGGGCTGCTCGTGCTGGTGCGCACGATCGGGATGTTCGAGCTGACGTTCTTCACGGCGGGCCCGAGCACGCAGACGCTCGTCGTCGCGCTGTATTACGCGGTGTTCTCCACCGGCGTGCGCGCGCCGCAGTCGATCGACGCGATGGCGATGATCTACATGGCCATCACGCTTGCGTGGGTCGTGATCGCGCTGCGGTTCGTGAGCCCGACGCAGCTCGTGAGCCGCGTGAAGCAGGACCGTCAATAGGCGCCGACGCCACGGCAGGGCGCGGGGCGCCGTGCAATAGCCGGTTACAAATGGATACCGCGAACGGCCCGCGGACGTTGCAGACTACGCGGCGTAGCGGCCCGGCGAACGCGTTCACGCGGATCGCCGCGCGCCACCCGACGTTCACCCGATCGACGAATCTCCATGAAGTTTCAAACGCTGCTGACACTCGGCTGTGCCTCGACGCTGCTGGCCGCCTGCAACCTGTTCCACGACGGCCCCGGCTCGAGCGACGTCGACGCCGCCGTGCGCCGCGCGCTCGAAGCGGAAAACCACGGCGGCCTGAACGCGCTGTTCGGCCAGCCGTTGCCGGTATCGGCCGACGTCGTGTCGGCGAAGCCCGACGGCGACTGCAGGAAGCTCGGCGAGCGCACGTACGCGTGCGATGTCGTGGTGACGTGGCGCAATGCCGACTACGCGCCGTCGCGCGCGAACCTGACGTTCGTGCAGGCCGCCGACGGCTCGTGGCAGACGTCGGGCGTCGACGCGGCGATCGTGACGGGCACCGCGAAGTCGCTGATCGACCGGATCGGCAAGGCCTGGCCCGGCAACGCGGCGAGCAGCGCGTCGGCGCCGCAGTGACGCACGGGCGGCGAGGTCCGCGCCGTTTCCCCCGGATCTGCGGTCCGCGCTTCTCGGCGCATGGCCGCCACGCCGGTTCCAGCCCTCGATGTTTGACGGCATACCGAGCAGGTGCGACGCCGCAGGGCAGGTGGCGGGCGGCGCACGGTCGGACAGGGATGTACATAAAAGGGCGCGAGCACCAGGCCCGGCCCGAATCGAAGACATGCTCGGTATGCGGGCCGCGTTATAGGGAAAACCCTTATTTCACGCTATAATCACGGCCTGAGTGATAGGTCGAACCATGCCTGAACGTTTCCAAACCCTTGAAAAATTTGTGTTTTCCCTCGTCGTGATGTCCGCTGTCGTGTGCTCGGCATTCCTCGCGTACGAGCGTCACCCCGAGATCAAGATCGCCCTGCACGAAGGCGAAGCGTTGATGCGCGAGAGCGCCCGGTATTCGGTCATCTGCTCGCCGTCCAAGGTCGATCCTTGCGTCGAGATGTCCGCTTACTGAGATTCACGCACCGAGATTCACGCCGGGTCGCCGGCACAGCAGTCCCGAATTCGATCGGCCCCGCTTCGAGCAATCGAGCGGGGCCTTTCCGTTGATGCGGGTGAAACGCCGTCCGTCGGCATGCGTGCGGCCTGAGCGCCGGTTCAACCTCTACCGGCGCTCAGGCCCGCACGCTCAATCGGCCGGCACGAACGCCGGCCCGTGAAACACGCGCACCGGGTTGCCGCGCTCCAGCTCGAAATGCTGCATGCGCCGCTGCCGGCGCGCATCCGATGCGTGGCGGTCGGCTTCCTCCTGCAGCCGCACCTGCAGCAACTGCAACGCCAGACGCCGGTTCGCGTGCTGGCTGCGCTCGCTTTCCACGCGCACCGACAGGCCGGTCGCAACGTGGGTCGCGCGAATCGCGGAGCTCGTCTTGTTCACGTGCTGGCCGCCCGGCCCGCGGGCGCGCATCGCCTCGAACCGCACGTCGCCGTACGGCAGCGGCTGCGCGTCGGCGCAGCGCGTGACGCCGACGAACCAGTTCTTGCGCGGATGACGCAGCCGGTACGGGCTCGCGCAAACCCATTGCAGCGTCCCGGCCCAGCGGTCCGCGAGCGACGGCGCATCGGCGCCGTCGAGATCGAGCAGCACCGAGCGCAGCGTGCCGGGCCGTTCGCCCGGCTGCATGTCGAGCACCGTGACGACGATGCGCCGCGCGTCGGCTTCCGCCTGCAGGCGCCGCAACGCGTGGGCCGCGGCAAGCTGGCACTCCAGCGGGCCGTGCGCGGACGAAATCTGCATCAGCATCGGCCGCCCTCCCCGGAAGTCTTGTAGGTCAGCACCGGCGCGAGCCGCGCCAGCCGGTGCAGCAGGCCGGCGTCCTCGAGCGCGTCGACGACGCTGTCGATCGGCTTGTAGGCCTGCGGCGCTTCCTCGTACAGCAGTTCGCGGTCTTCGCAGACGACGTGGCTGCCGAGCGGCGTGCGCGTGAGCTGCGCCGGCGTGAAGCGCCGTTCGAGGCGGCCCCTGCAGTCGCCGCGCGCCCACTTGCGGCCCGCGCCGTGGGCGAGCGATGCGAGGCTGGCCGCATCGTCGGGTCGCACCGGCGCGACGAGGTAGCTGTAGTCGCCGCGCGAACCCGGAATGACGACCGGCCCCGCGTCGGCCGGCGTCGCACCTTTGCGATGCAGCCAGCCGGGCTCGCCGTCGACGCTCGCGCGGCTCACCAGGTTGTGGTTCACGTCGAGCACGCAGCGGCCGTCGCTGCGCCAGCGCGCCAGCATCCGCCGCGCGATCAGGTCGCGATTCGCGACCGCGTAGCGCAACGCCGCATCGTGACGCGCGAGGTACGCCGCGCACGCGGCATCCGTGTCGTCGAGCCCGTTGTAACCGTGCTCGTGCATGTGCTGCTCGAGGATCGACTGGCCGAAGCCGCGCGACCCGCTGTGCACGAGCAGCAGCAGGCGGTCGCGATCGAGGCCGAGCGCCGCGACGGCGTCGTCGTCGTACACCGCGTCGATCCGCTGCGCCTCGGCGAAATGGTTGCCGCTGCCGATCGTTCCGAGCGACGCCGCGAACGCGTGATCCGCGAAACCGGCCGCCGCGATGCACGGCTGCCAGCTGGCGTCGGGCGTGGCGTCGATCGAGCCGAGCCGGCTCGCGAGCTTCGACGCGCTGACGCGCCGCGCATCGAGCGCGGTTTGCCACAGCGCCATCCCGCAGCCGATGTCGCCGCCGATCAGCGCCGGGTACAGCCGGCCCGTCGAGAAGAATGCGGCGCCGACCGGGAAGCCGCGTCCGGGATGAAGATCGGGCATGCCGGCGACGCGCCGCATGCCGGGGAGGGTGGCAGCGTGTTCGAGCTGCCGGACTGCTTCACCTTCGATCCAGGTGGTGGCGCAAGCGCACAGTGTGATGCGCTCGGCCAGGTATTGCATGGAATTGCCCATGGAGGTTTCCGTTCGATGAAAAGGAAGAACGGCGGGCCATGGCGCGGGCAACGCCTGCTGGCGCTGCCCGACATCGGAAGTCGGGAGGAGGGCGGCACGACCGGATCGGAACGACCCGGCTCATCGCCGTGACGGCGATGCGTGGTGCTGCTTGGCGTGAACGCTGAAACGAACGCGAAAGACCCGAACTACGACCCGCGACGGGAGGAGTGCTGGCGTGACGTCATGTTTTTTTCTCCTTGCGAGTGAGGGGTTGATCGGAATGGCGGCGACTCTAGCATGCCCGCAACGGGCGCCGCAAGCCGGCAGCGCGGCATTGCCGATCGAATCGTCGTGCGATGTGGCAAAAAACATACAAACAGGAGTCCATATCATTTCCGTATCGACGGCGTGCGTGGCGCACCGCGACAGGCGTTCGGCCCGCACGGACTGCCGCCATGGCGAGGTCCGGCCGCGCTTGACAGCGCACAGGCCGTTTCGTAGCATCCGCCTGCTTCATCCCTGAACCCTCATCGAACCGGTGATCCAAGTGCCCGCAACGATTCGTCCCTTCGCCTGATACGCCGACGACTGCCGTCCCGGCCGCGTGCCGTCCTGCCCGTTCCCGTTCCCGTTGCCTCGCGGCGCCGGAGCGTCGAGCGCGGGGCCGCGCCCGGACACGCACTGACACCGCAACGCACCCCTGACCGTTCGTTCACGTCGTCGGCTTTTTCCCTGTTTCCGGAGAAAGACCATGACGCTGGATTTCCGCGCCTACACGCAATCGCTCGACCTCGCCCGCTATCCGCGCACGCCGCACCTCGAAGGCTCGCGCCTGCAGGACGGCGACGCAGGTCACGGCCACGTTCCCTATCGCACCCTGGCGGGCGCGCATGTCGTCGTCGAGGAAAAGCTCGACGGCGCGAACACGGGCATCAGCTTCAGCCCGGCGGGCGAGCTGCTGCTGCAGTCGCGCGGCCACTATCTGGCCGGCGGCGGCCGCGAGCGGCAGTTCGGCTTCGTGAAGACCTGGGCGGCCGCCCATGCCGGCTGGCTGCTCGACCGCCTCGGCGATCGCTACGTGATGTACGGCGAGACGATGACCAAGAAGCACGCGGTGTTCTACGACGCGCTGCCGCATCACTTCTTCGAATTCGACGTGTTCGACCGCGCGACCGGCCGTTTCCTGTCGACACCCGCGCGGCGGGCGCTGCTCGCCGACGGGCCGGTGCTGTCGGTGCCCGTGCTGCATGAAGGCATCGCGCCGGCGCGGCTGGCCGACCTGAAGGCGCTGCTTGGCCCGTCGCTCGCGAGAACGCCGGACTGGCGCCGCGCATTCGAGGCCACCGTGCGCCGGCAGGGATTCGACCTCGCGCGCGCCTGGCAGCAGTGCGACAAATCGGAGCGTGCCGAAGGGCTCTACGTGAAGGTCGAGACCGGCGACACGACAACCGCGCGCCTGAAATGGGTACGCCGCGATTTCGTGCAGGCCATCCTCGACGCCGAGCGCCACCACTCGGAGCAGCCGTTCATCCCGAACCTGCTCGCACCGGGCGTCGACCTGTATGCGCCGCGCCCGACGCTCACATGGGCGACGCTCGCCGCGGCGCGCCCGACGCAATGAACGCGAAACGGTTAAATCCATTTCGGCAGGAGTCCAGATCATGAGATACGAACATCTGCAGGCGCTGGTGCCTGCACCCGGCGGGCAGCCGGACTATCGCGCGTGCCTCGCGGCATTTCCCGCGCTCGAACACGCGAAAACGACACCGCAGGAGCCCGCGCATCATCGCGAAGGCGACGTGTGGACGCATACGACGATGGTGATCGAAGCGCTGCTGGCGCTGCCGGCTTACCAGGCCGCGCCGCGTGCCGACCGGGAAATCGTGTTTCTCGCCGCGCTGCTGCACGACATCGCCAAGGCCGGCACGACGCGCGTCGATCCCGTGACCGGCGCGATCGGTCATCCCGGCCACTCGCGCCAGGGCGCGATCGATGCGCGCATCGCGCTGTGGGACGCCGGCGTGCCGTTCGCGGTGCGCGAGGCGGTCTGCCGGATGATCGCCGTGCATCAGGTGCCGTTCTTCGCGATCGGCGGGTCGCGCCGCGGCACGCCCGAGTTCATCGCCCGCGAACTGTCGTGGCAGGTCGACATTCCGCTGCTGTGCCTGCTCGCCGAAGCGGACATGCGCGGCCGCATCTGCGACGACGCGCAGCGCGTGCTCGACGACATCGAGCTGTTCCGCGAACTGGCGCGCGAGGAGGGCTGTTACGGCCGCCCGCGCGCGTTTGCCGACGCGCACACCGCGCTCAGCTACTTCCGCGGCGCGGACGTGCATCCCGACTATCCGCTGTTCCGCACGCCGGGCTCGCAGGTGATCGTGATGTCGGGGCTGCCGGCATCGGGCAAGAACACGTGGGTCGCGCGGCATCACCCGGATCTGCCGGTCGTGTCGTTCGACGATGCGCGCGATGCGCTCGGGCTGCGCCACGGGCAGAACGAGGGCGCGGTCGCGCACCGGGCGGTCGACGCCGCGAAGGCGCTGCTGCGCGACCGGCGGCCGTTCGTGTGGAATGCGACGAACCTGTCGCCGCTGATGCGCAAGAAGACGCTCGACCTGCTGTATGCGTACGGCGCCGACGTGACGCTCGTCTACCTCGAACAGCCGCGCGCGGAACTGTTGCGGCGCAACGCGCGGCGCGACACGTCGCTGACGAACCGCGCACTCGAGGCGATGCTGCTGCGCTGGGATCTGCCGTTGCCGACCGAGGCGCATGCGGTGCGGTACGAAGTCTGATCCGGCATCGCGCCCGCCCGCGCCGGTGAGCCGCGGCGTACCGGCTCGCCGCATGTCGGCCGGCAACGGGCCATTGCAAACCGGGCCGTCGAAGCACGGCCCCGCGCCGGTGCGGCCGGGAATCGCCCGGAACCGGAACGGGTTCCGCTCGCCTAGGCCGCCGGTCGCGCCGCCGCCGCGGTGAAGTGCTCCGCCGGCATCGGGCGGCCGAGCAGGTAGCCCTGCAGCGAATCGCAACCGAGCTGCGTCAGGAACTGCTGCTGGGCGACGGTCTCGACACCCTCGGCGACGATCTTCAGATTGAGCGTCTGGCCGAGCGCGATGATCGCGGAAACGATCGCGGCGTCTTCCGTATCCTGCGCGAGTTCGCTGACGAAGCCGCGATCGATCTTCAGTTCGCTGGCCGGCAGCCGCTTGAGATACAGCAGGCTCGAATAACCCGTGCCGAAGTCGTCGATCGAAATCCGCACGCCCATGGCGTGAATCTGCTCCAGGATGCGCAGGCTCGTGTCGGCGTTGCGCATCGCGGTCGATTCCGTGATCTCCAGCGTCAGGCAGCCCGGCTCCAGCGCATGGCGCTCGAGCGCCTCGCGCACGCTTTGCACGAGACGCTCGTGGTTGAACTGCAGCGCGGACAGGTTGACCGCGACATTCCAGCCCACGTGCCCGGCATCGCGCCACACGCGCATCTGGCGGCACGCCTCGTTGAGCACCCACGAGCCGATCGGCACGATCAAGCCGGTCTTTTCCGCCAGCGGGATGAACTGCGCCGGCGAGATCATCCCGCGAGCCGGATGCATCCAGCGCACGAGCGCCTCGACGCCGACGATCGGGCCATCCGGCGCCTCGAACTTGGGCTGGTAATGGAGCATCAGTTCGCCGCGCTCGATCGCGAAACGCAAGTCCTGGACGAGTTGCAACTGCTCGTGCACGTTCGCGTTCATCGACGCCTCGAAGAAGCAGTAGGCGTTGCGGCCGCTTGCCTTCGCGTGATACATCGCGGCGTCGGCATTGGTCAGGAGATCCTGTTGCCGCGTGCCGTTGAACGGGTAGAGCGCAATGCCGATGCTGGTCGACACGCGCAACGTGTGATTGGCCACGTCGAACGGCTGCTGGATCGCCCCGATGAGCTTCTCCGCGATCGCCGCGGCATCGGCCGGATCGCCGACGTTCGCAACCAGGACGAACTCGTCGCCGCCGACCCGCGCGACCGTGTCCTGCGCGCGGACGGTCTCCTCGATACGACGCGACACCTGCACCAGCAACTGGTCGCCGATGTGGTGGCCGTATGCGTCGTTGACGGCCTTGAAGCCGTCGAGATCCATGAACATCAGCGCGAAGCTTGCCTCCGCGCGGCTGGCCGTCTGGATCGCCTGATCGATGCGGTCCGCCAGCAGCAGGCGATTGGGAAGCCGGGTGAGGTTGTCGTGCAGCGCCAGGTAGGTCAGGTCCCGGTTGGCGTCGGCGAGCGAATTGGCCAGCACGGAGGTCCGCGCCTCGAGGCGCAGGTCCAGCACCGACACCAGCAGCGCGATGGCCAGCACCGCCAGCGTCACGATGATGATCAGGAGTGCCAGCCAGCCGTTGTCGACGCCGGTGCGGGCCGCCCCGCACACGCTGCCCACCGGAAATTGCGCGGCCGCCATCGCGGTGTAGTGCAGGCCGACGATCGCGATCGCCATCACGACCGCCGCGCCCATGCGGACGATCCAGGCCGTCGACGTGTGGCGACGCAGCATGAACGCCATCCACAGCGCGGCCCCCGCCGCGACGATCGCGATCAGGATCGACAGGCCGAAGATGGCCGGGATGTATCGAATGCCGGGCGACATGTCCATTGCGGCCATGCCCGTGTAGTGCATGCCCGCGACGCCGGCCCCCATCAGCAACGCGCCGCCGAAGAGGCGCGGCCAGGGCAGCGTGTCCTGGGCGATCAGCCATAGCGCGAACGCGGACGACGCGATGGCGATCAGCAGCGACAGCACCGTAATGACCGGGTCGTAGCCGAGCGGGATCGGGAGCGTGAAGGCCAGCATGCCGATGAAGTGCGTCGACCAGATCCCGGTGCCCATCGCGAATGCGCCGCCGGCGAGCCACCAGTGCGCCGCGCGCCCGCGTGCGGTCGCGACCCGGCCGGCGATGTCCAGCGCGGTATACGACGCGAGGACCGCGACCAGGACCGATAACAGAACCAGTAGGGGATTGTGGCTGCTGGTGAGCATCAATGGATTTCGTTCATTTTTGAGGCGGCGGTTCCGCCCGGCGGCAACCGGGTGAGCGGTGCGGCGTCAGCCTGCGAGAAGGATCGGGATGCCGCTATATCGGCGGCCCGCCCGGACGACTTTAACCGGGCGCGGCCGTGATCTTACTGGCGAAACCGGAGGGTACGCGAAAAATCCGGCCGCGGCGCATGACGCCGGCGTCGATGCCGCGCGCAACGTTTGCGGACGGGCAATCCGCGGCCCGGCTGTCGCGCTGCCGCGACAGGCGCCGCCGTGCGCGATGCCGGCGGGGAGCGGGTGCCGCCGCGGCGAGCCCGGCCTGCCTCGGCCCGGCAGCCCGTTCGCGTACGGTAGACTGCACGCTCGCCAGCCTGCCGCTCCGTATATAACTACCCGCCCCGTACACACGCCATGGATCGAATCGATGCGATGAAGGTGTTCGTCGCCACGCTGGACGAGGGCAGCCTTGCCGGCGCGAGCCGGCGGCTTGGCCGGTCGCCGGCGGCAGTCAGTCGCGCGATCGCGTTTCTCGAGGAGCACACCGGCACCGCGCTGCTGTACCGGACCACCCGGACGATCCGGCTGAGCGAGGCCGGCGAACGCTACGCGGCCGCGTGCCGCCGCATCCTGTCCGATCTCGAGGAAGCCGACATGCTGGTCGCCGACGAACGCTCGGCGCCGCGCGGCATGCTGACGGTCACCGCGCCGGTCGCCGCGGGCGAGGACGTGCTGCGCGCGCTGCTCGACGCATTCATCGAACGCCATCCGGCCGTATCGATCCGCCTGCAGTTGCTCGACCGCCCCGTCAGCCTGATCGACGAAGGAATGGACGTCGCGCTGCGGATCGCACACCTGACCGATTCGACGCTGGTCGCGATTCCGGTCGGCGCGGTGCGGCGGGTCGTCGTGGCGTCGCCCGACTACCTGGCGAAGCATCCGGCGATCGTCGCGCCGGCCGATCTCGCGCAGCACCAGATCATCTCGATGACGCACTTCGGGCTCGATTCGTGGAGCTTCCCGCCGTCCGGGCCAGCCGCGTTGCCGCAGGTCGTCCAGTTCGCGCCGCGCTTCATCGTCAACACGATCCGTGGCGCGGTCGCGTCGGCCGTCGCCGGACACGGCGTCACGCGGCTCTTTTCATATCACGTCGCGGAGCCGGTGCGGGACGGCACGCTGCGAATCGTGCTGCGCGACAGCGAGCATGCGCCGCTGCCGATCCATCTTGTCACGCCCTACGGTCGCCTTTCTGTTCCGAAGGTGCGCGCCTTCGTCGATTTCGCGGCGCCGCGCCTGCGCGAGCACTTCGCGCGGCTGGCGGCCATCACCGACGCCGATTGAATCGACTTGCGGAAGAATGGCTTTCGTACGATGGCAATTCTCCCGGGAATCGATTCAATCTAGACTTCCTTCAACCCTCGGATGCGCGTCGCGTCCGTTCAACGAATGGAGGTCGACATGCAACAAGCGCTTCCCGGCCAGCCCCGCGCACACGCGTTCGACGTAACGTATCGCGCGATATCCGGCCCCGGCTTCGCCCGTCTCGTATCCATGCCGCAGCCCGCGATCGTTGTCGCGCGCGCGGTTTCCGCGTCGATGGCCGCGGCGGAGGGCGCATGATGAGCACGATCTCGCCCGCCACGCCCGCGGCACTGGCCGCGCGGCCCGTCGCCAGCTACGCCGAACGCAACACCCGCTACTGGCGGCGCAACCTCGCCGTGTGCGTGTTCGGTTCGTTCACGACCCTCGTCAGCCTGAGCATGCTGCTGCCGTTCCTGCCGCTGTACGTGCGCCAACTCGGCGTCGACGCGCAGTCGGCCGTGATCCAGTGGTCGGGCATCGCGTTCGGCGCGACCTTTCTCGGCACGGCCGTCACCGCGCCGCTGTGGGGCCGCCTCGCGGACCGCTTCGGACGCAAGCCGATGCTCGTGCGCGCGGCGATCGGGATGGCGATCGTGATGTCGTTGATCGGCCTCGCGCACAACGTGGTCGAACTCGTCGCGCTGCGGTTGATCGCGGGGCTCGTCGGCGGGTACGCGTCGGCGTCGACCGTGATGGTCGGCACGCAGGCGCCGCGCGAACGCGCGGGCTGGGCGCTCGGCATCCTGTCGACCGGCGCGCTCGCCGGCAATCTGGTCGGGCCGCTCGTCGGCGGATTGCTGCCGGGCTGGGTCGGCATACGCGGCACGTTCTTCGCCGGCGGCGCGATGATCGCCGTCGCCGCGCTGCTGACGATCTTCGTCGTGAAGGAAGACTTCCACCCGGACACCGACGCGAAGACGCGCACCCCGGGCGCCGCGGCCGGGACGCCGCACCGCACGGATCGCGCCGCGGTCGCCGCGCTGCTGGTGACGGCGATGATGGTGCTGCTCGCGAACATGTCGATCGAGCCGATCATCACCGTCTATATCGGCGGCCTCGGGGTCGGCGGCGACCATCTGGCGCGCGTCGCCGGTGTCGTGATGGCGTGTTCGGCGCTCGGCAGCATGCTGACCGCCGCGCGGCTCGGCGCGCTGGCCGACCGGATCGGCAGCTGGAACGTGATCGTCGGTTGCCTGTTGCTGACCGCGCTCGCGATGGTGCCGCAGGCGTTCGTCACGCACTGGTGGCAGCTTGCCGCGCTGCGCGTGTTGATGGGCATGACGCTGGCGGGGTTGCTGCCGTCGATCGGCAAGCTCGTGCGGCAATCGGTCGACGAGCGCGCGACCGGGCAGATGCTGGGCTACCTGCAGTCCGCGCAGTTCAGCGGGCAGGTGATCGGCCCGGTGATCGGCGGGCAGATCGGCGTCGCGCTCGGGCTGCATTCGGTGTTCTTCGTGACGGGCGCGCTGCTGGCGGCCTGCGCGGGGCTCGCGCACTGGGTGCACCGCCGCTAGACTCTTTCAGGAGATCCGCACCATGAAACCCTCGACCGACAACCGGACGCTGCTGCGCACCCTCGGCCTGCGCGCCCCGATCGTCCAGGCGCCGATGGCCGGCGTCAGCACGCCGGCGCTGGCCGCCGCCGTGTCGAATGCCGGCGGGCTCGGCTCGCTCGGCGTCGGCGCGACGAACGCCGACGGCGCGCGCAAGTTGATCCGCGACACGCGCGCGCTCACCGGCCGGCCGTTCAACATCAACGTGTTCTGCCACCGGCCGGCGCGCGCCGACCCGGCCGTCGAACGCGCGTGGCTCGACTGGCTCGCGCCCGCGTTCCGTGCATACGGCGCGACGCCGCCCGCGGCGCTGTCGGAGATCTATACGAGTTTCGTCGCGGACGACGCGATGCAGGCGATGCTCGTCGAAGAACAGCCGGCCGTCGTCAGCTTCCATTTCGGACTGCCGTCCGCGAACGTGATCGCCGCGCTGAAGCAGGCGGGCGTCACGCTGTTCGCGACCGCGACGAATCTCGACGAGGCGCGGCAGATCGCGGCCGCCGGCGTCGACGCGATCGTCGCGCAGGGCATCGAGGCCGGCGGCCATCGCGGCGTGTTCGACTCGACCGCGCACGACGATCGTCTCGGCACGTTCGCGTTGACGCGCCTGATCGTGCGCGAATGCGCGCTGCCCGTGATCGCCGCCGGCGGCATCATGGACGGCGCGGGGATCGCCGCCGCGCTCGCGCTCGGCGCGCAGGCCGCCCAGCTCGGCACCGCGTTCGTCGCGTGCACGGAAGCATCGATCGACGACGGCTATCGCCGCGCGCTCCTTGGCGACGCGGCAGGCCGCACGACGTTCACCGCCGCGATCTCGGGCAGGGTCGCGCGCGGCATCGCCAACCGGCTGACCGCACTCGGCGACGACCCGCATGCGCCGGCCACGCCCGCCTATCCGATCGCGTACGACGCGGGCAAGGCGCTGCATGCGGCCGCGAAGGCGCACGGCGAATTCGGCTACGGCGCGCAATGGGCCGGGCAGGCGGCGCCGCTCGTTCGCGCGCTGCCGGCCGCCGAGCTGTTCGCCACGCTCGAACGTGAAACGCGCGCGGCTATCGGGCAGATGCAGTACGGGCCGGACTGATTGCGCGGGCGGCAGGAACGCGCGAAGGGGCTCGCCGGCGGCGAGACGGACGTGCGCCGCCCGTCGCCGATCTTGTCTCGTACCGTATCTGCACGGGCGGCGGATACGGGGCGATACAACAGCCCTGCGCGAGTTCGCTATAAAGCAGAGGTAGCTGCTTCCGGAGCGAGCCCGTCATGTCCACCACCTGGTTCAAAAAGTCCTGTCACGGCGGGGCCGTCAGATTCGAAGTCCGAACGGCCGGCGCACCGGCGGTGCGCTGCAATGGCGGCCCGTACCGCCGGCGCGACGCGCCGATGAACCCGACGTTCACCGCCGCCGGCCTGACAATCGCCGAAGGAGAGGGCGCACTCACGTGCTACCGCTTCAGCACGCGTACCGTGCGTCACCCCTTCAGCGGCCGTTGCGGCAGCCATCCGTTCCACCGGATACGCAAGAATGGGGCATGCCGGCGCGTCAACCTCGGCTGCGTCGGCGGCCTCGATCCGCAGGCGCTCGACGCGACGGTCGCCGACGGCGCAAGCCTTTCGATCGTGGAGGGCGCATGAAACGCTGGCTGATGATCCTGCTCTTTGCCGCGGGCGGCCTCGCGACCGAAATCGCGCATCCGGTGCAGTGCTCGCTGCTGTCGGTGAGCCGCGCGCAGACCGGCAAGCGTCGCACAAGGGACTGACGGCACGCGGGCTGCCTCGCGCCATCCCGGGTGGTTCACCACCGTCGATTACCATGCTTCCGATAAGATCGCATGCGATCTATAATGCGCAGATGGGCGACCGATCTGCGTCGCCGGAGGACGTTCATGAAACCGACCGAAACCCCATCCGCCGCGCCGAAGCTGTCCGAGTTCCTGTGCTTCGCGATCTACTCGACGAACCTCGCGTTCGGGAAGGCCTACAAGCCGATCCTCGACGAGCTCGGCCTCACGTACACGCAGTACATCACGATCATCGCGCTGTGGGAGCAGGACAACCAGACGGTCGGCCAGCTCGGCGAAAAGCTGTTCCTCGAGTCCAATACGCTGACGCCGATCCTGAAGAAGCTCGAGGCAATGGGCTACCTGGAACGGCACCGCGATCCGTCGGACGAGCGTCAGGTGCTCGTCAGCCTGACCAGGAGCGGCCGCCGCGTGCGCGAGAAGGGGCTCGACATGAACCTGGTCGAAGCCACCGGGTTGAAGCCGGACGAATTCGCGAAGATGCAGAAGGCGATCGTCACGCTGCGCGGCAACCTGATCGAATCGACCGAAACGTAAACACCCGGACGGACGGCGGCCGGCCCGGGCATCGCGCCGGCCGCGCCGTCATGCGTGCCCGTCGTCCAGCACCAGCAGCTGCATCTCGCGGCGGACCGTGAAACCGAGCGCGAGATACCGGTCGATCGCCACCTGATTCGACGTGAGGACGTGCAGGAAGGGCGTTTCCGCGCGTTCGGCGAGCGTCGCGATCAACGACCGGATCAGCCGCGCCGCGAGCCCCTGGCGCCGGAACGCGGCATCCACGCACACGGCGCTGATTTCCGTATATCCGTCGACCTGCATCCGCTCGCCGGCCATCGCGGCCAGCCGGCCTTCGTGACGCACGCCGATATAACGGCCCAGTTCGAACGTGCGCGGGCCGAACGGGCCCGGCTGCGCGGCGGCGGTCAGCGCGAGCATGTCGGGCACATCGGTTTCGCCGAGCGTGACGTGCGCCGACGCATCAGCCGGCTCGGGCGTCCCTTGCCAGATCATTTGAAACAATGCCGCGCGCCGGACGACCGACCAGCCCGCCGGCGGCTCGATTGCGTCCGGCGTGACCAGCGCCGCCGGGCCGTGCGCGGCGATCAGCTCACGTAGCGCGGCAAACGATGCCGGGCTCGTGTCCTCGATGGCGGCAAACGGCGCGACGTCTGTCGGAAACCGCAACGCGCGGTCGTCGCCGAGCGCAAAACGGCGCTGCCTGCCCGAGAGGGCGTGCCAGACCACGCGGTCGAGCACGTGCGCACCGTCTGCGGCGTTTGCGGTCGTGGCGTCCGACATCGATTGCTCCTCGATTGAAAAATGGAGTGTCGCACATCATAAAGGCGACTTCAGGATACGGAAAACAAGGCATGTCACGCCGTCGAGGCCCGACAGAAACTCGGGTGAGCGAGCCATGCCGTGCGGTCAGGGGCGCTGCAGCAACCACGCCGCGATGTTCGGGACGACGGAGTTCCAATCACCTTCTCGGGTTTGCCTGAGCACGGTCACGTCGCTTATCCACGGGCTGGTGGTTCCCGTGCTGCCCCAACGCCAATCGCCGGAAGTATTGACGGGTACGCAAGTCGGGATACCGATCATCGCTGCGAGGTTGGCCACTGACGAATCCACGGCAATCACTGCGTCGAGCTGTGCAATACAGGCCGCCGTATCGTCAAAATGCCAAATGCCGGGCAGATAGCGACTCATGTTGCCTACTGGCGTGCCGGCCGCTGCTTCCACAATGGGGTGATGCAGGTTGACGAAATGCACGCGATTGGCCACGTCAGGATTCGTCACGAGCCAGTTCACCGCATCGAGTGGCAGGCTGCGGCGCGCGGCCCAATACCGTTGGCTGCTGTTCAGTTCAGGTTGATGCCGTTGATAGCAGTCCCAGAACAGACCCACCAGCATTTTCCCTGGATGCTGCGTGCGGACTTGCAGTGCCCATGCCTCGGCGTCTCGCTGTTTCAAGGCCGGCGCGTGGATGTAGGGCTGGAAACGGTATTCGGATCGCGCCATCTGCCCGGCTTTCAACAACGGCAGGTGTAGCAGCGTGGCGTACAGATGCGGCGCGAACGCTTCCACATGCGCCTGAATGTCGTCGGGTAAAGCATCGCACAACCCTAATGGACGCGGTGCGCTGACGACCTCGCAATCCGGCAGGGTCGCCTGCATGAGGGCAAGAATCTGCGGGTCACACGTCATCATCACGCTCGCGCCCGCTTCGAGCCAGTCGGTCACGCATGCGGCGAGGAGGAAGTTGTCGCCGAAGCCCAACTGATGCGTGATCAGCACGCGCTTGCCGCTCAGGTCCGTTTCCCCGCTCCACACGGGAATGCCGGTTGGGCAATAGCTACCCGCCGAGCCGGGATCTCCATTGCGCATCAACCAGTGACTGAAACCGCGCGGCTCTCCTGCCTTGAGCATCGCCTCGCCCATCAGGTGTTCGGCGTGCGCGGCGAGCGCGGAATTGTCGGGGGCGGCCTCTCGGCGGGCCTGTTCCAGCAGCGGGACCGCCCGCACGAGATCGCCGGCCATCATCAGGCTGTAGCCGCAACGCAACGGGTGAAGTGCCGGTTCGCTCGCACACAGCGGGTCGGACTCCCATGCTTCGGCAGCCTCGACGTGCCGTCCCAGCAAATTCAGCGTAAATGCGCGTATCGCGATAAACCCGGAGTTGCATGGATCGAGCGCAAGCGCACGATCGGCCCAAAAGAGCAGTTCGTTTTCGCGTTTGAGCGCAAGCAGTGTCTCGCAGATGTCGCGTACGACAGCGACATCTTCCGGATTATTCGCATATCGGGTTTCCAAAGCGAGCAGTTGCTGATTCATGTCAACGGTCATCGTAAGGCCTCGACTTCAGAAAAGCGGGGCAATTGCGCACTGTCCCTGTCGCGCTTCGGGCAGCGGGCGTAGCGATCGAAACTTGCCGGAATGAAGCTTCTGGCCGTGCTTCCATATGTAGTTTCCGGCCAGGTTGATGTGCTCCCGGCCGAGCGGTGACAGGTATGGTAACAGTGCAATATCTGGCGCCGTGCCCCGTGCGCGCATCGGCTGAATTGCCCGCTCGAAATCGACCGTGTTCCACGGCGCGATTGCGTGCGGTACACCTCGGGCGATCCTGAATAGAAAAGCGCATACGATTTCATCGCATGCGCTTTATTTGACGAATGTACGCAACTGGCTCCGTTGCGTCATCCTCAATGACCGAAGTAGATCGAGCGTTCAGCCACGCGCGTCGCCGGCCGGCCGCCCGACTGCGTGGCAGGCGCGGCCTCGCGGCCGTAACCGGACGCCGACGCATCGGCGGCCACCGCGTCGTTCGCATGAATGCGCGTCAATGCGGCCTGCAGGTCGTCCGGGTAGTGCGGATCGTTTGCACGGCCCGGCCGGTAGCCGGCCTGTTCGAGCTGCACGAGTTCGGCGCGCACTTGCGCGCGGGACACGACGGCCGCATCGGCAAACGCCGGGGCGGCAGCGGAAGCGGAAACGGCCACGAGAAGGGCGGCGATCAATCGGGTTTTCATCATTTGCCTCGACAGAATGGAAACGGGAATAAAAAAGGAATCGGTGCACACCTACCGGCACGCGGCGTTCAGTGACCGAAGTACACCGAGCGCTCGGCCACGCTGACCATGTGCCGGCGGCCGGATTGCGACGCGCCGTTGCCGGTGCCGCCGTAGCCGGAATCCGGCACGCCGGCCACGAGCGGGCCGCCGGCCTGGGCCTGGGCCTGGGCCAGCGCGGCCCGCAGATCGTCCGGATAGGTCGCATCCGTGGCGCGATTCAGCGGGTATCCGGCCTGTTGAAGCCGGGCCAGTTCGGCGCGCACCTGCGCACGCGTCACGGTGGTCTCGCCGGCGAACGCCGGTGCGACAGCGGAAGCCGAGACGGCGACGAGCAGGGCAGCGATCAGTTGAGCTTTCATGATTCACCTCGACAGGAAAGAAACCGGGCAGGCGGCGCTGGGCCGCCCGACACCCCGTTCAGACAATACGGATTTCGACGTCGATGTTGCCGCGCGTCGCCTTCGAATACGGGCAGGTCTGGTGCGCGGCATCGACGATGCGTTGTGCGACGTCGCGCTCGAGCCCCGGCACGCTCACGTTCAGCCGGGCCTGCAGGAAGTACGCGTTGCCGCCGGTGCCGAGATCGACTTCGGCGTCGACCGCGAGATCGGCCGGCAACGTCACCTTCGCGGCACGCGCCGCAAGCTGCATCGCGCCGATGAAGCAGGCCGACCAGCCGGCCGCGAACAGCTGTTCGGGGTTGGTGCCGTTGCCGGCGCTGCCCGGCGACGACAGCTGGATGTCCAGGCGGCCGTCGGAACTGCGCGCCGAGCCGTCGCGGCCGCCGGAAGTCGTATGCGTCTTGCCCGTGTACAGCACTTTTTCGATCTTGCTCATCATTTGCTCCTTGGGTTGGCAGGTTTGAATCCTATGCGATTAGATCGCATGCGATGGAGTTTCGTCGACGGAAGCGCCTGAGTCAATCGCATTCGATTAAATCGCACACGAATTTTGTATTTCAATGTATCTGAAACAGTCGTCGCCTTGCGGGACAAGGCCGTCCGGCACTCGTCCGCCGGCAGCGGGGGGCCGCCCGTCCGGGCGGCCGATCGGTCACGCCGCGTCGATCTCCGCGATCACGACGAGGATCACGGCCGCGTCGGCGGGCAACTGGCGCTGCGAGAACGCCGAGCGCGCATGTCCCGCCTTGTCGCCGAGCACGGCCGCGAACAGATCGGACGCGCCGTCGAGCACGGCCGGTTGGCCGTAGAAGCCGTCGGCCGAGCTCACGTGCCCCTCGACGCGCACGATCTTGCGCAGGCGTCCGAATCCGCCCAGGTGCCTGCGGATCTGCGCGAGCACGTTCAGCGCCGCGAGCCGG
Source organism: Burkholderia sp. MSh2 (assembly GCF_000731655.1). Classification (NCBI taxonomy): domain Bacteria; kingdom Pseudomonadati; phylum Pseudomonadota; class Betaproteobacteria; order Burkholderiales; family Burkholderiaceae; genus Burkholderia; species Burkholderia sp. MSh2. The sequence goes on from NZ_JPGM01000013.1 coordinate 26,684, forward strand.
GCGGCCTCGCGGCCTTCGTCGACGCTCAACTGTTCGCCGACGCGGCCGGTATGGGCGACCTTGCCGTCGACGAGCGGGAGTTGTCCGGACACGAACAGCAGGTTGCCGGCCTCGCTCACGGCCGTATAGCTGCCGAGCGGGTTCGGCGGTTCGGGTAACGCGAGGCCGAGTTCGGCCAGCTTCTGTTCGATGCTCATGTCGTTCTCCTGGCGGGAAAGGGAATCGGATAATCGGTGCTGCCTGTCGGTCACTGTAGTCATGCGGGCAGGGCCGGTAAATGTCGGCCGTGCAATTGATTCTCGACACCGTGTAACGAATCGCGCGACGCGCCCGCTGGTTTCCCGCGCGAGATTCATGCACACTCGTTGCTTCATCGCGCGCGCCACATCCGAGCCGGCAGGAGCCGCCCCATGCAACGACAATTCGACGATCTGCTGCTGGGCAGCATCGAGCTGTTCTGTCTCGCCGCCGAACTCGGCAGCTTCACGCTGGCGGCCAATGCGGCAGGCGTCACGCCGGCCGCGGTCAGCCGGTCGGTGGCGCGGCTCGAGGAGCGCCTCGGCGTGCGGCTGTTCGTGCGCACGACCCGGCAGATCCGGCTGACCGATTCCGGCCGGCGCTATTTCGAACAGTGCCGCGACGCGCTGTCGCAACTCGTCGACGCGGAACGCGAGGCGACCGGCCAGCAGGCGACGCCCGCCGGCCTGCTGCGGATCAGCATGCCGACGCCCTACGGGCACTATCGCGTGCTGCCGCTGCTGCCGGCGTTTCGCGAGCGGTATCCGGACGTGCGCATCGAAACCCACCTGAGCAACCGCAACATCGACTTCGCCGAGGAAGGCTACGATCTCGCGATCCGCGGCCGTGCGCCGGCCGATTCGAACCTGGTCGCGCGCAGCCTGGAGGACGCCGAACTCGTGGTCGTCGCGACGCCCGGCTACCTGAAGCGCGCGGGCACGCCGACCGCCATCGACGATCTGCATGCGCACGAGTGCATCCAGTTCGAGCTGCCGAGCAGCGGGCGGCCGATTCCGTGGCTGTTCGCCGACGGCACGCACGACATCGACGTCGCGACGACCGGCAGCTACGGCACGTCGGGCGACGTGCTCGCCGGCGTGACGCTCGCGCGAAGCGGCGCGGGCCTGTTCCAGACCTACCGCTTCATCGTCGAGCAGGATCTGCGCGCCGGCACGCTCGTGGAAGTGCTGCCCGGCCTGGGGGGCCGGTCGCGACCGTTCATGCTGCTGTACCCGCATGCGCGCTTCCTGTCGTCGCGCGTGCGCGTGTTCGTCGACTTTCTCGTCGAACACCTGGCGCACCCGCCGGCCGCGCCCGCGGGCCGGGCACGGCCCCGGCGAGCGGGCGCATCGCGCTAGGTGCGGCGCGCGCCCGTCCGGCGCCGAGGCTCAATGCCCGGCGCTCTGGCCGCCGTCGACATGCAGGATCTCGCCGGTGACGAACGGCGCCGAATCCAGATAGAGAATCGCATCGACGATGTCGCTCATCTCGCCCATGCGGCCGACCGGGTGCAGCGACGCGAGCGTCGCATGCGTCTCGGGCGCATGCATCGGCGACTTGATGACGCCGGGCGACACCGCGTTCACGCGAATGCCGGCCTTCGCATACTCGATCGCGAGCGACTTCGTCGCCGCATTCAGGCCGCCCTTCGTCAGCGATGCGAGCACCGACGGCACGTTGCTGTTCGCGTGATCGGTCAGGCTCGTCGTGATGCTGACCACGTGACCGCCGCCGTGTTTCTGCATGGCCTCGATCGCATGCTGCGTGACGTGAAAGAAGCCGCTCAGGTTGACGCCGGTGACCTGTGCGTAGTCGTCCGCGGTGTACTGCGTGAACGGCTTCGCGACGAAGATGCCGGCGTTGTTGACGAGCGTGTCGACGCGGCCGAAATGTTCGATCGCCGCATCGACCACGCGGCGCGCGACGGCCGGATCGCCGATATCGCCCGCGACGGTGACGAGATCGGGATCGTTCGACGGGCCGATCGAACGGGACGTCGCGACGACGCGATGGCCGCGGGCCCGGAAGGCCTTGACCGTTTCCGCGCCGATGCCTTGCGATGCGCCGGTGACGATGATGACTTTGGATGCACTCATGACATGCCTCGATAGGTGAATGGTTTTCGGCTTCGGTGCCGACCGGATCGATGAATCCGATGGGCTCACTGTAGGCGTGCCGGGCGCAATCTCGAACACCCGCCGTGGAGCAACAGTCTTGCGTCGCGGGAACAAATGCGGGGAGGGGCGGCGGCCTGCGGGACGACATGCGGGACGCCGGCCGCGGGGCTGGTTTGCGTAGCGCTCGAAGGGCGTGCGCACGGCAAGAGGATCTTTATTGTTTGAGGTTCGTATGCTAGCGTGATTGAGCCGGTTCGAATTTCATCGAAGAACGATACGGAATCGGCAACGATCTTCAGCGGCACGTCGCCGAATCGTCGGCTCCGTGAATTCCGGGGACTCCGTCATGCTCATTGCCGTCTTGGAAGATGATCAGGATCAACGCGACCTGCTGATGCTCTGGCTCGAGCAAGGCGGGCATCGCGCGCTGGGCTTCGGCACGGCGCAGGACTTGTTCGAAGGCATCAGGCGCGATCCCTTCAGCCTGTTCGTCGTCGACTGGGAACTGCCGGACGCATCCGGCGGCGACGTCATCCAGTGGGTGCGCAACCACCTGGGATGGGAAGTGCCGCTGATCGTCCTGACGGTGCGTGACGACGAGCAAACCGTGCTCGCCGCGCTGAAGGCGGGCGCCGACGACTACGTGGTCAAGCCCGCGCGATCCGCCGAGCTGCTGGCCCGCATCGGCACGGTTGCCCGCAGGTACGGCGTGGGCAGCATCGCGCCGCTGCAACTGGGCGTCTATACGATCGACATTCAGCGGGTGTCGCTCTCCGTTGCCGGCAATCCGGTCGACCTCACGCAGAAGGAATTCGACCTGGCCGCCTACATGTTCCAGAACCCGGGGAAGCTGCTGTCGCGCGACCACCTGCTCAATCGCATCTGGGGCGTGAATGCCGACGTCGATACGCGCACCATCGACACGCACGTGAGCCGCCTGCGCAAGAAGCTGCTGCTCGACGGCACGCACGGCTGGAAGGTCGTCCCGGTCTACGGCTTCGGCTATCGCTGCGTGCATCTCGACGATCCGGCCTGACGTACCGCGCGATCGTCAGCCCTCGTCGACGGCCATGAGGGGCGCGTCCGCCCGCATGCGCCGCTGCCGGATGGTGGCCGGCACGCCCGCGGCGAGCGCATTCGGCGGCACGTCGTCGAGCACCACGGCGTTCGCCCCGATCACCGCGCCGTCGCCGATCCGCACCGGGCCGAGGATCTTCGCGCCCGCGCCGATGTCCACGCCGTTCCCGACGACCGGTGCGCCGCGCGTGCCGCGATGGCGCAGGCCGAGCGTCACGCCGTGGCGGATCACGACGTCGTCGCCGATCACCGTGTCGCCGCTGATCACGATGCCCCCGAAATGCTCGATCAGCAGACGCCTGCCGACGACCGTTTCGCAAGGCAGGTCGATGCCGGTCAGGATCTGGCTCGCGATCTTGCCGAACTTGTAGAGCAGCGACAGCGGGCGTCGCAGCAGGCGCGGCCGCACGCGGTAGCGCCAGCGCCCGAAACGGTACACCGCCATCACCCAGAGCCCCTGCCGCCAGATGTCGCGCTCGTAGGTGCGCCAGTCCTCGCGCAGATTGTCGAACATGGCCGCCTCCTTACCACGGGGTCGGCGGCGAGACGCGGCCGCCCATCGTTTCGCGCCACGCGCGCTGGAGCAGGTCGGCCTGCCGGCGCGCGTCCAGCACCTTGTTCCGCCGCCCGGGGCCGTCCGCGCCCCGCGCATGACGCCACGCGCGCAATGCGTGCCAGCCCAGTTCCGCCCGATTGGCCAGCCAGGCGGCAGACAGGCCGTGATGCTTGCGGTAGTAGAGCATGGCGCTGCGCATGCGCCAGAGCGTCAGTTGCGCGCCGGCGCCGGAAAACGCTTCGCCGGTCGACCGGGTGACGCTGCGGGCCGATACGCCGCCGACATGCCGCACGACGAGGTCGGGCCAGTAGCACACCTCGAAGCCGCGCTGCTTGACGCGCCGGCACAGATCGACCTCCTCGTAATACAGGAAGAACCGTTCGTCGAAGCCGCCGAGCCGGCAGAACAGGTCGCGACGAATCAGCGCGAAGGCGCCGGGCACCCAGTCGACGCAGGCCGGCGCGGCGGGATCGCACCAGGTCCGGTCCGCGCGGCCGAAGAATCGCGAGCGCGGGTATCGGGCCGACAGGCCGCTGACGGCCAGCGCGTCGTTCAGGACCGACGGGAACATGCGGGCCGACGGCTGATCGCCGCCGTCGCCGCCGGTCAGGCGTGCGCCGGCCACGCCGACGTCCGGGCGCGCCTGCATGCGCGCGACGCCGGCCCGCACCGCGCCGGGGGCCGGCTCCGCGTCGGGATTGAGCAGCAGCAGCAGCGCGCCGTCGGCGTGGCGGGCCGCCAGGTTGTTGCCGGCGGCGAACCCGAGATTGCGCGGGCTGCGCACGAGCGTCACCCACGGATGCCGCTGTTCGACCAGGTCGGCCGTGCCATCGGCGGAGGCGTTGTCCAGCACGATCACCTGCCAGTCGTCCCGGTCGGCGTCGGCGCGCAACGCATCCAGCTGCGCGCCGATCTCGCCGGCCGAGTTATAGGTGACGATCAGGATCGACAGCGCGCGGCGGCTCGGCGGGCACGCGAATCCGGAAGCGGTGTCGGCACAGCCCGTGCCGCGGGTCGAGATGGCAGTCATCATTGCGGGTCTCCTGCTTGGGGGCCGCGCGGCGTGCGAACCCACGCGGCGGTTCCGCGTGCGCACCGGAGCGCATGCGGCAATCCGGTCAACGACCAGGCGAGATGGAGCGGCAGCCGCAGCAGCGCGAGCCAGTGGCGCCGCGACGCGCGGCCGGCGCGCATCGCGACGGCGACATGCAGCGCGACGATGCCGAGCATCGCGAAGCCGCTCGCCGACACCGCCGCCACGGGCCACGCGGCCGCGACCGCAACGACCGCGACGAACCACGTCAGCGGCGGCAGCAGCAAGTCGCCCAGCGCATCGATGCAGCGCCACCGGCCGGCGGCGACGGCCCGCAGGCACGGCAGCCACTGCGCGCGCAACAAGGCCAGCCGGCCGCCCGTCCAGCGCGCGCGCTGCGTCGACGCGGCGCGCCGGTCCGGCGCGACCGGCGCGCGCACGGTGGCCTCGTCGACCCATTCGACCCGCCGGCCGGCCTTCAGCAGGCGGACGTGGTAATCGACGTCCTCGACGATCGACGTCGAGTCGTACGGCACATGCGCGAGCGTCTCGCGGCTCAACGCAAAGCCGTTGCCGAGCACGCCGGCCGAGCATCCCAGCCGGGCGCGGCCGCGCGGGCGCACGAGGTTCCAGCCGAACCACGCGACCTCGGCCAGCGCGCCATGCGTGCGCATCGGAGCGCCGCCGGCCCGCACCGCGAGGTAACGGCACTGCAGCGCCTGCGCACCGCGCCGGATCGCCGCGCGCACGGCATCGAGCGAAGCGCGATCGAAGCGGCTGTCGGCGTCGATCACGAGAAACCAGTCGAACGCCGGCAGGTTCGCAAACGCGAAGCGCAGCGCGTAGCCTTTGCCGCGCCGCTGCGAATCGCGGCGTTCGAGGACGTCGACGCCCGCCCGTGCGGCGACGAGCGCGGTGTCGTCGGTGCAGTTGTCGGCGACGACGACGATCGTGCAGGCGGCGTCGCCGGCCGCCGCCTCGCGCAGGCTCGCCAGCGTCGCGCCGAGCCCGGCCGCTTCGTCGTGCGCCGGCACGACGATCGCCAGACGCGCGGCCGGTGCGTGCGTTCGGGCATCCGGCGTACGCCGGCGCGCGGGCAGCATCGCCGCGACGGTCAGCACGAGCAGGTAGAGCGCGCCGGGCGCCAGCAGCGCGACCAGCCCGAATCCCGCGATGTCAATGAGCATGGCCGTCTCCCGTTGCGCTTGCGCCGGAGAAGAAATGCGCGATGCGCATCGCGTCGATCACGGGCGTCGTATGCGGTCCGCATGCAGGGAGGCCGCCCCACAGGGCGTGCCACGGCAACGCCGCCGTTTCGCGCTGCAAGCGCTCGACGAGGGCGTCGACCGTACCGATCTGGCGCGCGGGAATGCCGCCGACGATGACGCCGGACGGAACGTCGCGCGTGACCAGCGAGCCGGCCGCGACGATCGTGTCGGCGCCGATCCGCACACCGGGCATCACGATCGCCTGATGCCCGACGAACACGTTGTCGCCGATGTCGATGCCGCCGACCTTGTCGAGCTTCACGCCGTAGGCCGTCGCGAGCATCGTGACCACGCCGTCGTGGCCGAACAGCGTGCAGCCGGACAGGTGCACGTTGCGGCCGAGCCGGACGTAAGGCGGATCGGTCACGACGACGTTGGTCTGGACGACGCATGCGTCGCCCATCGCGTACAGCCCGCCGTGGCGCCGCAGGTAGCGCGCCCACGCGATGCCGTCGGGCCGCGCCATGCGTTTCCACCACGCGACGCCGATGCCGTGCTCGATCGCGAGATGGCCGAGCAGGCGGTCAAGCCAGGTGCGCAGGTTCATCATTGCTCTCCTTTCGATGCCGATGCGCCGCGCGCTTGCGGCAAGGTTGCGAACAGCGACGCGAGCCGCGCCACGTTCCGCTCGAGGTCGAACGCGTCGACCAGGCGTTGCCGGCCGGCCGCGGCAAAGCGCCGCCGGGCGTCCGGGTCGTCGAGCAGCGCGCCGATGCACGCGGCCAGCGCGTCGACGTCGCCGGGCGCTGCAAGCAGGCCGTTCGTGCCGTCCTCGATCAGTTCGGGAATCCCGTTGACGGGGCAGGAGATGCACGGCACGCCGGCCGACATCGCTTCCATCAGCACGACCGGAATGCCTTCGGCGAGGCTTGGCAGCACGAACGCATCGGCTGCGGCGAATGCCGCGCGCACTTCGGTTTCGTTCAGCGCGCCCGCGAAGCGGACGCAGCCGTCGAGACCGAGCCGCCGCGCGTGCTCGCGCAGGCTGGCTTCGTCGCCGCCCTGGCCCACGAGCGTCAGGTGGATGTCGCGGCCTTGCGCACGCACGCGGGCGCAGGCTTCCAGCAGCACGTGCTGGCCTTTCGCCGCCGTCAGCCGGCCGACGCACAGCAGCCGCGTCGCCGTGCCGCGGGCCGGCGCGCCGGCGTCGGCGTGCAACGCGACGCCCAGCCGGCACACCTGCAGCTTGCGCCATTGCGCGGGGTCCGACAGCCGCATGAGCTGGCTCCGCGCGAACTGGCTGATGCAGACCACCAGATCGGCGGTGCGGACCTTGGTGCGCAGATGCTGGCCTTCGACGTCGTCGAATTCGTCCGGGCCGTGCACGGTCAGCGACAGGCCCACGGGCGCGATCGCGCGGGCCAGCACGCCGACGCTGGCGCCCGCCGTCGCGAAGTGCACGTGCAGGTGACGCAGGCCGGCGCCGTCCATCCAGCGCACGACCATCATCGCCTCGGCGAGATAGGCCAGCGCATACAGGCGGCGCACGCCGCGCCCGAGCGTCAGGCTCCGGGCGAACGCGCGCAGGCAGCCGGCGGGATGCCGGCGCAGGCAGTGGAGCAGGGCGCGCCCGGCGCCGGCCACGCCGTCGCGCTTCACGTAGTAGGTCGCGTCCGCTTCCGCGCGCTCGCTGTCGGTCATGCGCGCGTCCGGGCGGTCCGGCGCATTGACGGACGCCACCGCGACCGTTGCGCCGAGCCGGCGCAGCGCGAGCACCTCGCGCAGGATGAACGTATGCGAGACGGCCGGATAGCGGCTCACGAGGTAGGCGAGCCGCAGGGCGGACGCTTCCGGACAATCAGGGACGGGCAAGGGTTGCATGATCGGTCACGGTTCGGGCTGGCGATGACTGCATTACAGACGAGAACGCCCGCGCATCTGTGACGGGAGTGCAAACTGTGGCGGCACGCCCGTCAGACCGCGAGCGGCGCCGGCCGCGTGCCGCGCGCGGCCGCTTCGGGCGCGTGGGACAGCCGGTCGTACACCTGCTCGGCGGCGGCGATCCGGGCGTCCCACGTATGCCGGTCGACGATGCGCTGCCGCGCGAAAATGCCGCGCCAGCGCCATGCGTCGGCACGCTGCGCGCAGTCCCGCAACGCATCGGCCAGCCCGTCGATCGCGCTGTTCGGGCCGTCGAACGGGATGCAGCGGCCGACTTCGTCGTCGACGATCTCCGCCGGCCCGCCGAAATCCAGCCCGATCACCGGGCGCTCGCAGGCCATCGCCTCAAACAGGACGGCGCCGCCCGATTCCCGCACCGACGGCAGGCAGAACACGTGGCAATCGTGCATCGCGCGCGCCACGTCCTCGTGGCCGAGGTTGCCGGCGAACCGAACCTGGGCGGCCAGCCCGAGCCGCCGCGCCAGCGCTTCCCACGGCCCGCGCATCGGCCCGTCGCCGGCGACCGTGAGGCGCGTGCGTATGCCGTCGGCGTTCAGCCGGTGCATCGCGTGCAGCAGCAGGTCCAGCGCCTTGACCGGGACGAGCCGGCCCGCGAACGTGATCGCGAGCGGTTCGTCCGGCCCCGGCCGGGGCAACGGCGCGCCGGGCGTGAAGCACGCGAGATCGACCGCGTTTTCCAGCATCGGGATGCAGCGATGGCGATGCTGCGCCGGCACGGCCGCCGCGGTCGCGCGGGTGGCCACGAGCAGCGCGTCGGTGTGCGCGATCGAGCCGAGCATGCGGTCGAGCCCCTTCAGCAGGTCGCGCACCCGCCAGAGCCAGCGGGACTCCTGCCGCAGCACGTGGCCGAAGCCGGGCGGATCGCCCAGGCCGCAATTGAGCGGACCGCGCACCAGCGGCAGCCCCAGCCGATGCAGCACGGTCGGCGCGGAGAGCGTCACCGGGGTGACGACGTGGGCAACCGCCCACGGCAGCCGGCCGTCGTGGCGTCGGGCGATCCGGCGCGCGGTGCGCAACGCGGCGCGGTCGAACGCGAAGTAGTCGCATTGCGACACCAGGAACACGCTGTGCTCGCTGCGCGGGAACAGGCGCCGCGCGATGCCGTAGAGCGGCCGGGCCAGCCATTCGGTGTCGATGTAGTGAACCTCGGCACCGTCGGGCAGCGGTCCCGCCGCGTCGATCGCGGGCCGGTTGCGCACGTGCGTGAGCAGCGTGACGGGCCGCACCCGCGCGAGACCGGTCAGCCATTCCCAGCCGATCCGGGACACCGAGCCCATGCCGGGGCCGCATTGATACGCAACGAGAAGAATCGGAGCCTGCTTCATGATGCCTCCGCGAGGACAGTGGAATGGAGCCGGCGTGCCGGCACGCCGGCGACGACCGTGCCGGCCGCGACGTCGCGGGTCACGACCGCGTTCGCGCCGACGACCGCGCCGTCGCCGATCGACACGCCCGGCAGGATCGTCACGCCGCGCCCGATCCATACCTCGCGTCCGATCCGTATCGGCGACGCGACGTGCGACGCGTCGCGCAGGCAGTGCGTGCCCCGGCCGTGATTGGCGTCGCGGATGCTGGTGTATTCGCCCACCATCGTCCCGGCGCCGATTTCGATTGCCGCGCGCGCCGCGAGGTGCACGCCGCGCGACAGGACGACCCTGTCGCCGAGCGCGATGCGCCCGGCATCGCGGGTTTCCCAGTACTGGCCCGGGTACAGGTAGAGCGAGCGGCCGAGCGCGATGCTGCGGGTGCCGTGCAGCTCGGGGCAGCCTTCGACGACGACCGATGCGTCGATCCCGCCGGGCAGCGCCGCATGCAGCCGGGCGAACGACCACAGGCGGCGCAGCCGCCCGCCCGGGCCGGCGATGAAGGTGGCGATCGGCGCGAGCAGCCGCGCGGCCAGCAATTTGAGGTTCACGATGCCTCCCGGTTGACGTGTCCGGCATCGGCGCCCTTGTACTGCGGAGCGGCGGCCGACCGACCGGCCCGCGCGGCGCGCCGGTAGCGCCACTGGCCGACGAGAATCGGAACCTGCTGGAAATGGGCGTGCAGCGCGTACAGCAGCGCGAGCTTCCAGTCGCGCGCCTTCCAGTACGCGCGCGACGCCGAGCGCAGCCAGATCGCGGCGCCCAGCGCGGCCAGCACGAGCGCGGCGGGCGGCGCGACGGCCAGCACGGCGGCCCACGCGAAGGGCGCGGCCAGCACGAGTGCGCCATGCACGCGGTTGCGCCGGGCCTCGCGACGCCACAGCGGGTCGCTGCTGCCCGCATAGCGCGCCGACACCTGCGCATAGGCCAGCCCCGCGCGCAGCGCCCGCTGCCAGTACTGGCCGAATCGCGTGATCGCGAGATCGTGCCGCGTCATCGGCGCATCGACATGCAGGATGCGCCACCCGCCGGCGCGGACGCGGCGGCACAGTTCCGGCTCCTCGCCCGCGTCGAACGTCTCGTCGAACCCGCCGGTTTCCGCCAGCGCCGCGCGCCGGAACAGCACGTCGCCGCCGCAGTAGTCCGTTTCGCCCGGCGCGTAGATCCAGTCGAGATCGAGCACGGCCGTGTAGAGCGACTGCCGGGGCGCGATTTCCCGGCGGTGCCCCCAGACCGCGGCATACGGGCCCGAATCCAGCTGCGCCAGCGCGTGAAGCGGAAACGCCGGGTCGAGCACCGTATCGCCGTCGAGAAACAGCACGGTATCCGCGACCGCCGCTCGCCAGCCGGCGTTGCGTCCGGCCGCCGCGTTGCGATGCGCGCCGCCTGCCTGCAGGACGCGCGCGCCGGCGCGCCGTGCGAGTGCGTCGCTGTCGTCGGTCGATGCGGAATCGACGTAGATCAGTTCGTACGACACGTGGCGCCAGTCCGCCGCATGCACGCTGTCGAGGCAGCGGCGCAGACGCTCGCCCTCGTTGCGGCCGATCACGACGACCGATACGTCGTATGAGGTCGGGGCGCGGTTCATGCCCAGGCTCCCAGCAGGGACAGGTAGCGCCGCGTCTGGCGCGCCGGGGCGAAGCGCCCGGCGAGCGTGGCGCGCGCGGCGTCCGCGACGCCGTTGAGCAGGGCGGCGGGCGCGTCATGCAGGCGCTGCAGCGCGCGGGCCAGCGCCGCCGCATCGTTCGCGGCGAAGTGAAAACCTGTTTCGCAGTCCTGCACGAGTGCGCCGGCGCCGCCCGCGTTGGGCACCAGCACCGGCACGCCGGCCGCGAACGCCTCGAGTATCGCGAGGCCGAACGGCTCTTCCGCGCAGGTATGCACGAGCAGGTCGGCTTCGCGCAGACGTGCGCTCGCATCGGGCGCGAAGCCGTGGAAACGGACGTTCGGCAGGTCGGCCACCGATTCGCGCAGCAGCGTGTGCTCTTCGCCACTGCCGTAGATGTCGAAGTGCATGTCGGCGAGCGCGGGCGTCCGGCGCACGGCGTTCACGAGCAGCCCGACGCGCTTGATGCGGTCGAGCCGGCTCAGCACGACGACGCGCCGCACCCCGGCCTGCGCGAAGGCCGGGCGGCCGCCATCCGGCTGCGCGTCGATGAAATTCTCGATCACGGTCACGCGGCCGGGCGGGACGCCGTGCGCGGCGAGACGCTCGCGCACGAACCCGGACACGGCGACGAACCGGACGTCGAACGGCAGCAGCAGGCGCTTGCGGCCGTAGCTCAGGCGCTCGTCGGTGCCGCCGTGGACGACATGGACATGGGTCGTCGGGCAGCCGCTCAGCCATTGCATCGCGATGGCGACGAGCGTATGCGACAGGCCGGTGGCCGCCACCACGCACGCCCGGTGCGTCCGGCCGGTGCGCCACAGGAACCGCGCGAGTTCGGCCGGCGTTCCGGCGCGGACGGTGCGCAGCCCGTGCGCCCGCGCATGATCGTGCACCGGCCCGGCCGGCGCCACGATCGTCCGGTCGAAGCAGCCCTCGAGCGCGGCCAGCGTGCGCACGGCCATGCGCTCGGTGCCGAACAGCTGCCCGCTGTGCAGGATGTAGACAAGCGGCGTTGCCATGACGGGTCTCCTTTGCTGGAACGTGAGACCCATTTGACTGCAGCGTGCACGGCAGATCGTGACGCGACTGTAAAACCGTCCGCCGCGATGCGGCCCGGCCGCATCCATGCGGGCGAGCGCCTGCGCGACGGACATGCCGGCGCGCAGGCGCTCGTCGAATCCGGCGCGACGCGCCTACTTGAGCAGCGCGCCGACCGTGATCATCGTCAAGCCGGATGCGAGCTGCCGCATCACGTAGCCGAAATCGGCGATCCCGCTCTTGGGCACGTAGATCACGTCGCCTTCCTCGAGCGCGAAGTTGACGCTGTGGTCCGCCGTGAGCAGGCTGCGCAGCGGCACGCGTTGCACCGCATGCGTGCCGGGCCGGTAGATGCCGATCTCGTCGGGCGCCGCGTCCTCGCCGGGGCCGCCCGCCTGCGCGAGCGCGTCGAGCAGCGACATGTTCGGCGTGAGCCGGTACGCGCCCGGCTTGCCCACTTCGCCCATCACGTAGACGAGCGTGTCGAACGAATCCGGGATGTAGACGAGGTCGCCCGGATGCAGCCGGAGGTTCTGCGCCATGTCGCCCTGGGTCAGCAGGCGCTTCAGGTCGATCCAGATCAGTCGCTCGCGGCCGCGGAAGATCGCGCAGCGCGTGAGCGTCGCCTGCTTGTCGATGACCGGCAGCGCGCCGGCGCGCGCCAGCGCTTCCAGCACGGTCGGCGCGTGCTCGAACTGCAGCGTCCCCGGGTTCTGGACGCGGCCGAGCACCGTGATCCGGTTCGACGTGTATTGTTCGATGCCCACGGTCACCGACGGCGCGCTGTAGTACTTCAGCAGCGCGTCGCGAATCCGCGCCGCGGCGCCTTCGCGCGTGTCGTCGGCGACCTTCAGGCTGCCGGCGAGCGGCAGCGTGACGCGGCCGTCGGGGCCGACCGTGTAGCGCGCCGTCAGCTCAGCGCGACCCCATACGTTCACGCTGAGGACGTCGCCTTCGCCGATGCGCTGCACGGCATCGGCCGGCGCGTCGAGGCGCGCCAGCTCGTCGTCGCTCGGGAACTCGATATGGTCGGCCTTGCTGGCGGGCTTGAAGACGGCGTCGGCGCCGGCGGTGGGCACGGTCGGCATCACGGACTGGCACGCGACCAGCGCGACGGACGCGGCGGCGGCCAGGAACCATGCGGCAACGCGACGGGTATGCGATTCAGTCATGAGCGGTCTCCGAAAGCGGGCGGGTCGGGCGCCACCGGCCGCCCATGCGGGCGAGCAACGGACGCAGGCGGGCCGTGCAGGCCGCGCGTTGCGCGGGACAGAGGATCCAGCGCCACGCGATCGCGCAGGCGGCCGGCAGGTAGAGCAGCCCGGCCGGCACGAGGTGCGCGAGCGCGGCGAACCGGCCCGGCTGCGCCGCCAGCGGCCAGAGCCGCGCGAGTGCCGCGATGCCGCCGGCCGCAACGTAGGGCAGGGCGTACGGCAACGCATACAGGCGGATCATGCCGCGGACTTCGCCGGTGAGCCGCCGGTGGCTGACGAACAGGTAGATCGCGGCCGCGGACATGCCGGATACCGCCAGCGCGCGGGCGAGCAGCACCGGCGAGACCGGCACGGTGAGCGCCAGCGCCACCGGCCCGAGCGCGAGGCCGGTCAGCCGCAGCGCGTGATAGACATACTCGTTGGACAGCTTGCCCAGGCCGCGATACACCGACGACGCGGGGCCGGTCAGCACGTGCAGGTGCGTGTACAGCGCGACGCAGGTGAGGATCGCGGCCAGCGCCGGCGCATCGGCGCGCGGCCCGAGCCACGCGGCGACGACGAGCGGCGACAGGCACGCCAGCGGCGGCAGCACCAGGGCCGACAGCCATGCGGTCATCCGGACGGAGCGCTCGTACACGCCGAGCAGCGACCGGTCCGCGCCGAGCGCGCCCTGCCGCGCGGCGGCCGGCAACGCCACCATGCTGACGGACGACGCGAGCGACGCGCCGGTCGCCGGCAGCTTGCCCGCGAGATCCATGATCGCCGCCGCCGCGGGCCCCATCGCCAGCCCCGCGATCACGCGGTCGGCCGACTGCAGGAACGTGCTGATCAGCCCGCCGATCTGCACGCCCGTGCCGAACCCGAAAAAGATGCGCAGGCAACGGCGATCGAACGCACGCGGTCCGATCCGCAGGCCGGGCAGCTCGATTCGCACGACGATCGCCGCGGCCGCGATCGAAAAGACATAGCGCACGCCGAACGCGGCCAGCAGGCCGTAGACGCCCATGCCGGCCCGCAGGAACAGCGCGATGCACACGGTCTCGAGCACATAGGCCGCGATCCAGATCTGCTGTTCGCGGCGAATGCGCTGCAGGCCGTGCAGGACGTAGCTGAACGCGCCGACGCTCGCGTCGAGCAGGAAGACCGCGCATGCGCCGAGCCACAGCCACGCCGCCGTCGGCCGTGCGTCCGGCGCGACCTTGAAGAGCGCCAGCAGATGCGGCATGCCGAGCCACAGCGCGCCGAGCAGCACGGCCGCGGCCGCGCCCATCGTGAGGATGCCGGTCGACAGCAGGCGCGAGATCGCCGGTACGTCGCCCTGCGCGTGATACTGGGCGACGAAGCGGACGTAGACGACGGCGAAGCCCGACGCCGACATGCCGATGTAGCTGACCAGGATGAAGCAGGTCGTCCACAAGCCGTACTCCGCGAGTCCGACGTGCGCGAGCACGAGCGGCGGAATCGCGAGCCGCACGGCGAGGTAGAGCAGCTTGCCGAACACGACGAACAGCATGTCGTGGGTCAGCGCCGGGTCGCGGGCGTCGGCGGGGCTGGAGTGGGAGGCGCTCATGACGTGGGATCTCGCGGTTCGATGTGCGTATTGAACCGCCGGCCCGGCGCGAGACTGTGGCCGCATTGTGAATTCTCGGCGCGACGATGCGCCGGCGCGCGACGATTTGGCGATACTGGTGCCCGTGTCGCCGATCCTGCCGTGCGCCGTTCCATGACCCTGATCGTCTTTACCGCCCTGATTGCCGCATTCGTCGTGGCCGTGCGCCGCACGCCGGGGGCGGCGCTCGTCGGCGTCTATCTGCCGGTGCTGCTGCTGATCCCGAGCACGTTCCACGCGACCGTGTCGACGACGCCGAATTTCAACCAGCTCGCGATCGTCGCGATCGCCTGCGTCGCGCTGCCCCGGTCGCTGCGCAACTGGCGACCGAGCGTGGCCGACCTGGCGATCGCGGCGCTCGTGGCCGCCGTCGCCTGCTCCGAATACCAGAACGCCGGCTACAAGGAGGCCCAGAACCTCACGTTCGTCATGCTGACGTCGGCCGCGCTGCCTTACTTCGTCGCCCGCCGGGTGATTCCGGGCGAGCGCCTGCACGTCGCCGTCGCGCGCCGCATCGTCGGCCTGCTGGCTTGCGTCACGATCGTGAACGTCTGGGAATTCCGTTTCGGCGTGAACCTGTTTCATGCGATTCCCGGCCTGTTCTTTCCCGGGCAGGGGCTCGGCTGGGTCACGACGTTCCGCTACGGCGTCGCGCGCACGGCGGGACCGTTCAGCCATGCGATCCTCGCCGGCGTCGGCCTGGTGATCGGCTTCCGGCTCCAGCGCTGGCTCGAGCTGGGCGGGCACTGGGAGCCGCGGTTCAGGCGCTGGCCGGGCCTGCGGATCGGCAAGGCGCGCCTGATCACGCTGATCCTCGCGGCGGGCGTGCTGATGACGCTGGCGCGCGGCCCCTGGCTCGGCGCGGCGGCGGGTGCGCTGCTCGCCGCGATCGGGCGCGCGAAGCAGCCGAAACAGGTGCTCGCATGGGTCGGCATGCTGCTCGTCGCGGGCGGCGCGGCCGTCTGGATCGGGCTGAACGCCTATCTCGACGTCAAGCCGGGGCAGGCGATGACCCTGTCGCAGGAATCGGCGATGTACCGCAAGGAGCTGTTCGACCGCTACCTGTCGATCGCGATGGACCACGCCGCGCTCGGCTGGGGGCGCAACACGTGGCCGAAAGTGCCCGGCATGCCGTCGATCGACAACTACTACCTGCTGCTGTCGCTGATGCACGGTCTCGTCGGAACCGGGCTGCTGGCGTTCGTGATCGTGTGGATGTCAGCCCGCCTGCTGCGCTTCGGCCTGGCCGACGTGAGCCGCGCGGCGCACGGCGCCGGCGCCGGCGCGCGGGTGCCGCCGAATTCCCTGGCGTTCACGTTCCTCGGCATCCTGATCGCGGTGGCCATCTCGCTCGGCACGGTCTATCTCGGCGAGGCCGCGATGCCGCTGTTCTTCTTCATCGTCGGCTGGGCGGAAGGCTATCTGCAGGCGCCGGACACCGTCGCCGTCCGGCCGTCTCAGCCGGCCGCCGGGCCGACCCCGCCGCGCGCGATGCCGTTCAGGGACGTCATCGCCTAGGGCGGGTCGGCACGGGTAGCGGGCGGGCAAGCGCTGCCCACGGTCGGAAGGCATTCCATCGCAGCGCCGGCGCCGGGCCGGCGGCGCGTTCAACGATCGGCGGGAACGGCCGGAACGCTGTCGCCCGGCCGGGCCGTCAGGAGGCTCCAGGGCGGCAGCATCGCGATCGCGCTGCCGGCGTGGCACGCCAGCGCGGCCTCGCGGGCCACGACCGGCGGCGGTGCGGTATCGTCCAGCACGCGGATCGCGAGCGTGGCGCTGCCGTGACACGGCAACGCCACGCGCAGCGGCTGCGCGCCGCGCGACACGATCGCGGCCCGCGCATCGTCGAACCATGCCGCCAGAATCGCGTGGCAGCCGGGGCCCGCGCACGTCGTTGCGCGCACGGCGCCGCCCGCGACATCGTTGAGCATCGCGAGTGCGGCGCCGGTCGGCCGCCAGTGCGCGGCGCCCGCCAGATCGCGCGTGATGCCCCACAGCGGAATCAGCCCGTCGGCGCCCGGCTGCGCGAGCCGCGTGTCGAAACCCGCGAGGCTGTAGACGGCCTGCCGGCGGCTGCCGGCCAGCGTCGCCGCGACGAGGCGGGCCGCGAGCGCCGTGCCGGCGGCGCCGCGCTCGAGCAGCGCGGCGCGCGCCGCGGCGGGCGCGTCGCCGAGCGTCGTGTGGAAATTGACCTCGTAGACGTCCATCTGCCGGCCGGACCGCCGCAAGCGCGCGGCGAGCTCCGCAAGCGCGTCGTCGTCGCCGTCGAACAGGCGGTCGAGCACGGCGTCGGGTTGCTCCGCCGCCGACATCCGATGGAGGAAGTACGGCGCCACGGCCACGCCGTCGGCGTCGTGCAAGCGTGTCCCGAGCCGCTCGACCGCCCGCGGGTTCGCATATTGCGCGCCCACGACCCGATGCAGCCGGGCCGGCCACGCCGCGTCGCGCATCAGCGCGAACACGCGGTCGGCGCGCTCGGCGAGGCGGTCCGGATTCATGATGCCGGCCGGCCGGAACATCGCGTTCCAGTTCTCGTTGCCGAATTCGACGACCGTCTCGTCGACGGCATACCGGTGCGCGAGCCGGCCGAGCTGCCGCCCGAATTCGACGGCCTCGGCATCGTCGAGCGTGGTGGGCAATACCAGCCACGGCCGCGCGCCCACTGCGGCGCCCAGTGCGAACAGCTCGGCCGCGCCGTATCCGTACTGCCATTCCGCGTCGCCGGGCCGGTATCGCGTCGGTCGCCGGTCGAACGGCGCGGCGAAACGGTTCGCCGCCGTGTCGCCGAGCTGCCCTTGCCAGTCGCGCAGATAGCCGGGGTGAAGCGCCTTCAGCGTATCGACGACCGCGCGGCGAAAGCCGCCCGCCCCGGGGTCGCGCGCCTCGACGTCGACCTGGGCCAGTTCGAGCGCGCCGCCGGCGGCTTCGAGCGACAGCGTCACGGGGCCCGCCGGCCCCGCGTCGCGCCCGTCAAAATCCACCTGAACGAATTGCCACGCCTGGCCGGGAGCGACGGTGCGGTCGACCAGCGGCGGCGCGCGGTCGCGACCGAAGCGCGCGTGCAGCGTCGGCGTGCCGTGCAGCGCGCGAATCCGGAAGCGCATCCGCCAGCGGCCGTCGAGCGGCAGCAGCTTGCCGGCGCGCGGCCCGAGCATGTCGAAATACTGGCGCAGCGCGGCGACGCCGCGCGTGCCGTCGAGCACGGCGGCCGGGCCGTGTTCCGGCCCGTCGTCGGCAACCGCGCGCACGCTCCCGGCCGACCACCAGAGCGGAATCGGGCCGGCGGCGTCGCGCGTGAGTGCGATCACGTCGCCACGCGCCAGCCCGGGCGGCCGGGGCTCGAGGCGCAGCGGGCGCCGCCCGCCGCCGTCGGGAAGCGGATCGGTCACGGTCCCCGACGCACCCCGGCTCGACCCCGTCAGCACCGCGAAGTGCGCGCCGTTCCACGCGCCCGGCGGCCGGGCCGCCCACG
Organism: Burkholderia sp. MSh2; assembly: GCF_000731655.1. NCBI lineage: Bacteria > Pseudomonadati > Pseudomonadota > Betaproteobacteria > Burkholderiales > Burkholderiaceae > Burkholderia > Burkholderia sp. MSh2. Next base: position 44,961 of record NZ_JPGM01000013.1, read on the forward strand.
GCGCATCGTCGACGATGCCGTCGCCGTCCGCGTCGCCGACGACCAGAAGGCCGCGGTCGATGCCGGGCTGCAGCCCGGGATTCTTGACGAGGTGCGCGCTCAGTTGCTCGGCGCCCCAGGTGGTCCAGCTGCCGAGGTTGACGCCGTAGCGCGGCACCGCGGTATCCACCGTCGCCCCCGCGGCCAGCCACGCGTCCGCCTGGACGGACGGCGGCGCCGCGGCCGACGAGACGACGAGCGCCGCGACCGCGACACCGGCGGCCGGGCCGCCGAAGAACCGCCTCAGAACGAGGCGCGCCGGCCGTGCCACAGCCACTCCTTGAGGCTGCGCGCGTACGCGGCCAGCGTGCGCAGCGGCCCGGCCCGGTCGAACCAGCGGCCGGTCGCGATGTCGCTGCGCGAGCTGCGCTGCCGCGCGAGCGACGGCACCGCGAGCAGGGTGCGGCCCGGGTGGCGGGTCGCGCGGAACATCGACAGCGCGCCGTCCACGTGCATGGGCCCGCCGAGCGGATCGCCGGGCGCGCGCGCCAGACAGGCTTCGAGGAAGGCCACGAGCGGTTCGAGCGCCGGCCCGTTGACCGCATAGCAATGCGCGCAGACGAGCGGCCGGTCGGTGCGGTGCCAGCCCGGCGTATCGGCGTCGCCCGGCTCGACGTGGCCGACATAGGCGAAATCCCACGCGCGGTGCCGCAGCGTATCGGCCATCGCGGCGCCGCACCGCGCCAGCGCCGGCTCGAACACGGCGTCGTCCTCGAGCACGAGCACGTTGTGCAGCCCCGCGTCGCGCGCCTCGCGCAACACGCCCAGGTGGCTCAGGTAGCAGCCCCGCGCGCCGATGCTCGGGAAGCCGCCCGGGTCGTCCGGGCCGACGGCCTCGAAGAAGCGCACGCGCGCGTCGTCGCGCGCCATCCCGACCCGCTCGAGCTCGCGGAGGATCTGCCGGCGGCGATCGGTGCGCGCGCGCAGGTTGATGACGTAGATTCGGTCGAAGTTCGCCAGCAGGTTCATGTCGTCCGCGTCCCGTGGAACGCCCGTGGAAAATGGGGTGCGCCGCGCGCATCAGCGGGCCTGAAGTTTCCTGCGCAACAGCAGCTGCATCCGGCCGAGCCACAGCCGCCACGCGCGGCCCGTCATCACGTCGCCGTGCTTGCGGCGCGTCAGGAACTCGACGAGGTTTTCCCGCAGGTAACCGCCGCCGTCGAACGGGCGCACGCGGTTCAGTACGAAGCCGACCGCATTCGGGTCGATCGTCTGCAGCATGCGCCGCGCGCGCCCGACCTCGCCGCGCGTGGTCGCCCCCGCTTCGAGCACCACCAGCACGTGCCCGATGCGCGACAGCAGCAGCTCGGTATCGGCCGATACCAGCAGGGGCGGCATGTCGACCAGCACGAAGTCGTACTCGGCCGACCACGCCGCCAGGCATTCGGCCAGACGATCGAGGCGCGTGAGCCCCTCGGACGACGTGCCGTCGGCCGCCGTCGCGGCCGGATTGCAGAACCGGACGTGGGCCGGAACGGCCCCGTCGGCAGCCACCGCGGCGTCGCGCGGCGCCCGTCCGGCCAGCACGTCGGCCAGGCTGGCCGGCCCGCCGCCGAAGCGGGCGTCGGGCCGGAACGCGTTCGCCTCGACCATCAGCACGCGAAAGCCGAGCTGGCGCAGCGCATCGGCCGCCCCGAGCAGCACGGTCGTCGTCCCGGCGGACGGCTTGACGCCCGAAAAACCGAATACCGCTTGCCCGCTGCGCGCCTTGAACCGGAGCAGGGCGCTCGCGAGGCGGCGATCCTGGTCGACGGCGAACAGGCGGCTGGCCAGATCGCGGCGGTCGATTTGCCAGCCTGCCGGCGGAATGCCCATCAGCACCTGGGCGACGTTGACCGTGCGCACCCGGCGATCGGCCAGGTCGACCGCGAGCGGGGCGACGAACCCCAGCGCGGCGGCCGCGAGGAGCACCATCATCAGCATCTTCCGGCGGCCCGGGCCGTACGGCTCGACGGCCGGCAACGCCTTGCTGACGCCGCGCACGAAGCCGGGCGCGCCGGACTCCATGCGCAGGAAGTCGGTGCGGTCGCGGATCTGGTCGAGTTCCTTGCGGGCCCGTTCGAGGTCGCCGGTCAACGTATGCGCCTGCTGGAACAGGCGGGCGTAATCGGCCGAGCGGGCCTCGAGCGACGCGAGGTCGCGCGCCAGGCCGTTTTCCACCTGGTGCGCCTGGTCGGCGGTGCCCGCGAGACGCGCCTCGACGTTTGTCCGCACCCGCGCCTCGACGTGCGCATCCTGCGTATCGACGGTCTGCGCGATCTCCGCCAGCTCCTGCCGCGCGGCCGCGTACGCGGGGTGGTCGGGCCGCAGGCCGGACATCTGCGTCGTCAGGTCGCCTTCGCGCTTGTACAGGTTCGATTTCAGGCTGTTCAGTCCCGGATCGTTCAGCACGTTTTCCAGCACCGAGCGCACGCTGATTCCGGTGTCGCCGCGCTTGCGGAACGCTTCGAGCGCGGCGTCCGCGGCGAGGCGTTGCTGCATCGCGTCCTCGAGCGCATGACGCTGGTCGGCGATCAGCTTGTCGAACGGATTGGTCACGTTGTCCGCGAAGCTCGTCAGGTTCAGGTCGCGGGCGATCGCGTCGCGGCTTGCCGCCAGCGCGGCGATCTGCGCGACGAGTTCGTCCTCGCGGCGCTTGAGCGCCGCCGTGCGCTCGTCCGTCGCATACAGCTGTTCGTCGTGCGCGGTGTCGAGGTACGCCTGCGTGACCGCGTTGACGATGTCGGCGAGGCCCGCGGGCTTCGCGCCGTCGAGCGCGATGCGGATCAGGTAGGTGTCCGGAACCGGCTGGACGACGAGGGCGGTCTGCAGCCGTTCGATCGCGCGCCGGTCCGGCTCGCCGGGGCGGCTCCACAACCTGCGCACGGCCGGCGCGGCAAGCGCGCGCTGCACGATGTCGTAGCGGCGCACCGTCTGCACCTGCTGCTGAACGAACTGGCGGTACTGCGAATTCGATTCGAAGACGAGTTCCTGGTCCTCGCTCAGGTTTTTCATGAAGCGGGGCGCGACCTGCACGGTCGATTCCGCGTGATAGCGGGGCGTCCCCTTGACCCACGCCAGCGGGATGCCGAGCAGCACGACAACGAGCGCGATGCCCGCGGCGATGCGCGGATGCGCGCGCAGGCTGACGAGCGGCTTGATGCCGGGGCCGGGAAGCACGTCGGACATGATGGCACCCACGGGATCAGGCGAACGCGCGCACGGCTTCTTCACGCGTTTCGTGGATGCTGAACACGCGATGCATGCGCATCAGCTCGAACAGCGCGCGAACCGGCCGCGACATCGCGCACAGCTTGAAATCGCCGCGCTGCCGATGCGCCTGGCGCTGGCACGCGATCAGCGCGCCGAGCCCGGAGCTGTCGACGAAGCGCAGCGTCGACATGTCGAACACGATGCGATCGTGGCGCTCCAGCCAGGGGCCGATCGCCTCGCGGAAATCCTTGACGTTGCCCGCGTCGAGGTGCGCCTCGTGCAGGCGGACGAGCAGCGTGCCGGACGGGTCGTGGGTTGCGATCAGTTCCATGGAGCCTCCCTGGTTCGACGAAGCGTCGGTCGGATTGGATGCCCCCATTGGACGCCATCGCGGCGTTCGCAGTGTCACCGGAATGTGAACTGTGCGGGAAACAGGCCCGGCAGGATCAGCGTTCGCCGGCAGCCGCTTCGGCCACGGCCGACAGCGTGTGCAGCAACGCGGCAAACGGGGCCGCAAGCGGCGCGGCGCCGGCGCCCGGCGAGCGGACCTGGCCCTCCAGATCGCGGGCGGCCCGGCCCAGCGCGTCGAAGCCGTAGGCGCCGGCCGCGCCGGCCAGGCGGTGCAGGCCGCCGGCCAGCGCGTCGCGCGCACGATCCGGATCGGCCGCCCAGTCGTCCCAGGCTGCCGACAGTTCGTCGCGCCGGCCGGCCAGGCCGAGCGCGAAGCGGCGCTTCAGCGCCGCGAACCGTTCGTCCTGTTCAGGCGTCGCCGGCCTGCCGGTCATGGGCGTAGTTCCAGTAGATTTTCAGATTGTCCGGCAGCGCGACCGGATCGAACGGCTTCACGATCACGCCGGTGGCGCCATGCGCGAGCAGGGCCTCGATCTCGTCCGGCAGCGCGCGGGCCGACATCAGCACGATCGGCGTGTCGCGCAACGCGGGGCGCGCGCGCAGGGCGCGCATCGTTTCCGGCCCGCCGAGCGTCGGCATCATCACGTCGAGCAGCACCAGGTCGGGCGCAAACGCGTCGGCCTGGTCGAGCGCGTCGGTGCCGTCGGCGCACAGGCACAGCTCGTAGCCGCCGAGCGTCGCCAGGCTGAAATCGAGGATGGTGCGGATGTCCGGATCGTCTTCCGCGCACAGGATCCGTCTGAGCGTATCGTTCATCGATGCGGGCCTCCCTCCGGGCCGATCGCTCGGCCGATTGCCGTCAACAGCATGTCGTTGTCCGCCTCGCGCTTGGCGAGATGCGCGAACGTCAGCGCGTGCGCCTGGGGCGCCGGCACCGCGTCGGTATACAGCAGCACCGGGGCCGGCCCCGCGATGGCCGCCAGGCGCGCGGCCACCGTATCGAGCGCCGTGCCCGCCCCCTGCGGATCGCAGATCACCAGCGCCGGCGCGGGCCCGTCCGGGCGGGGCAGGACGGCGTCGTCCAGCGTGCGGGCGAGGCAGACGTCGTAGCGCATCGACAGCAGGGCGCCGAGTCGCGAGCGGGCCGCCGCGTCGCGATCGATCACGACGACGCGCGGCGCGACGCGGCGCATCGGGACGATCCGTCCTTCGGCGTCGCAGCACGGCAGGTCGATGTGGAATTCGGCGCCGCGCCCGGTGGCGGACGTCAGTCCGACCCGCCCCTGCATCCGCTCGATCAGCACCCGCGTGATGTGCAAGCCGAGGCCGGTGCCGGTGCCGACGCGGCGGTCGGTGTCGTCCGCTTGCGAGAACTTCTCGAAGATGCGCGCGCGAAACGCGTCCGGCACGCCTGGCCCGCGATCGCGAACGGCGATGCGCACGCGATCGCCCGACCGGTCGGTCCTCAGGTCGACCTGCGCGCCGGCCGGGGAATGCTTGACGGCATTCGACAGCAGGTTCGCCATCACCTGCAGGAACCGGTCGGCATCGACGCGCACGATGGCGCCCGACGCGGGCCCGACGCGCCCGATCGCGACACCGAAGCGGCGCGCGTAGTCGGCGTTGGCGGCAGCGGTTTCGTCGAGCAGGGTGTCGAGCGCATGCGTGCTCAGTTGCAGCGTGACGCGGTCGGCCTCGAGTTTCGCGACGTCCAGCACGTCGTCGATCAGGCGGCCGAGACGCTCGCCGTTGCGCTTCGCGACGTCCAGCAGCTTCTGCGCGGCAGCCGGCAGTTCGCCGGCCGCGCCCGCCACGAGCAGGTCGACCGCGCCCGACACGGACGTCAGCGGCGTGCGCAGCTCGTGGCTCACGGTGCTCAGGAAATCGTCCTTCAGGCGTTCGAGCCGGCGCTGTTCGGTGAGATCGCGCACCAGCACCGAGACCCGGCCGGCCGGATCGTTGCGCCAGCGGCTCATGCGCACTTCGGCCGGAAAGATCGTGCCGTCGGGGCGCTTCGCATCGATCTCGCAGGTGGCGCGCCGCGCGTCCGGCCGCCACGGTTCGCCGTGGATCGAGGCCCCCAGCGTGGCGAGCGGCAAGCCGTCCGGCGGCAGCGCGTCGATGCCGAGGAGGCCGCATGCCGCCGCGTTGGCGTCACGGATGCGCTCGTCGCGGTCGACCGTCAGCACGGCGTCCTCGACATGATCGAACAGCTCCCGGTTGTGCGCGGCGAGTTCGGCGATACGGGTTTGCAGGAACAGCACGCGGCCCAGGTTGCGGATCTTGGCGTCGAGCAGCGCGGGATCGACGGGCTTGACGAGGTAGTCGTCGGCGCCGCACTGGATCGCGCGGACGAAATGGTCGTCGCCCTGCATCGACGACATCACGATGATCGGCAGCCACGCGCCCTGATGCGACTCCCGCAGCGCACGGGTGACTTCGAAGCCGTCCATGTCCGGCATCAGCAGATCGAGCAGCACGAGATCGACGGGCTCGACGCGGCTCAGCTCCAGCGCCTGCATGCCGCTCGCTGCCTCGAGCGCCGCGTGGCCGGCCCGGCGCACGAGCGCCGCGAGGGCGGCGCGGCTCGCGTCGATGTCGTCGACGACCAGCACGCGCAGCGGCGTGCCGGAGAGACGGCTGACCGGATCTGGCGTCATCGGGTGGTCTTCCATGATGCGGCCCTGTCTTGGGAGCGGGTCGGGCAACGCGGCGGACTGCGACGGCGAAAGCTCGGACGATTATGCCACCGCGGGTGCCGGTTGTCCGGCCCGGTTCTCCCCGGGGGGCGGGGCGCGGCACTGTTTGCAAATCCGTCACGATTCGGGCGATACGGCGCGTTTCAATGGCATCGAACCCGATACAGGAGACCCGCCATGACCCTCGACCCACACCTCGCAGTCGTTTCGCCGCGCCGCGCGGCGCTCGCCCTTCGCGTCGCGCGGCTGGCCTGGCGCTGGCACGCGTGCCGCTACGCGTGCGTCAAGCGCGTGATCGACATCGCGGTCGCGTCGTCCGCGCTCGTGATGCTCGGCCCGCTGTTCGCCGTCGTCGCGATCTGCGTGCGGCTGGAGGATCGCGGGCCGGTCCTGTTCTGGCAGCGCCGGGTCGGGCGGCACGGGCGCGAGTTCGCGTTTCCGAAGTTCCGGTCGATGGTCGTCGACGCCGAGCGGCGCCGCACGGAAATCGGCCACCTCAATCAGCACGGCGCGGCGGGCGTCACCTTCAAGCGCGCCGACGATCCCCGCATCACGCGCATCGGCCGCTTCATCCGCCGCACCAGCATCGACGAGCTGCCGCAGCTCTGGTGCGTGCTGACCGGCGACATGACGCTGGTCGGGCCGCGGCCGCCGCTGCCCCGGGAAGTGGCGCGCTACACGCCGTCCGACCGTGGCCGCCTGCTGGTGACGCCCGGCCTGACCTGCATCTGGCAGGTCAGCGGCCGCGCGAACATCGCCTTTCCGGAGCAGGTGACGATGGATCTCGCCTACATCCGCGAACGGTCGCTCGCGCTCGACCTGAAGCTGCTCTGCAAGACCGTGCCGGCCGTCCTGCGCGGCCACGGTGCGTACTGACCGGCTCCGTCGGCGGAACGGGCGGGCGGCAACCTGACCCGGCCGCGACCGCCGCAACCTTGCTCTGGGGAAACACCATGACTCGTTCACAGGAAGCGGCGCGCGAGCGCGCCGCCGCTCGCTGCGCCGGCGCCGTGACGGCCGGCCTCGCGCTGCTGCTGCTCGCCGTGCCGCTCGTGCTGCTGGCCCCGTTCTCGCGTGTCGAACGGATCGCGCGCATCGGCCGGGCCGGGCGCCCGTTCAGGATGTGGCGGCTGGCGCCCCGCGGCGCGGGCCCGCATCCGGTGCGCGCCCGCTTCGGCGTCGACGCGTGGCCGGCGCTGCTGAATGTCGTGTGCGGACAGATGGCGTGGGTCGGGCCGAGGGCGCTCGCAGGCGTCGACGCGGAGCCCGCCGGGCTCGGCGAGCAGCGGCTCGCGGTGCGGCCGGGGCTGATGAGCCTGTGGTCGCTGCGGCGTCGCACGCTGATCGACTACGGGACCGAATGGCAGGCCGACCTTGAATACCTGCGCGATCGCGGCGCGCGCCGCGACCTCGGCATCGCCGTCCGTCACGTGCTCCTCGCGTTGATGACCGGCGTCGCCGGCCGGCACGCCGCACCGGACGACGTGACGATCGTCGACGTGCGCTTCGACAACCTGTCGATGCAGGACGCGATCGCGCGCATCCAAGACCGGCTCGACGCCGACGCGCCGCCGGCCCAGGTCTGCTTCGTCAACCCGGCGTGCGTCAACGTCGCGGCGCGGCATCGGCGCTATCGCGCCATCCTGCGACGGGCCGCGCTGGTGCTGCCGGACGGGATCGGCATCAAGATCGCCGGCGACCTGCTGTCGACGCCGCTGCGCCAGAACGTGAACGGCACCGACCTGTTTCCCCGCCTGTGCGCGGCGCTGGAAGGCAGCGGCCACGGCATCTTTCTGCTGGGCGGCAAGCCCGGCGTTGCTCAAACGATGGCCGGGCGCATCGCGCAGCAGTACCCGGGCCTGTCGATCGCCGGCTGCCGGCACGGCTATTTCGATCCGCACGACGCGACGGCCGCGCGCGAGGTCGTCGACGCGGTCCGTGCCAGCGGCGCGCGCCTGCTGCTCGTCGCGATGGGCGTGCCGGTGCAGGAACAGTTCATCGCGCGGCATCTCGACGCCTTCGGCGTCAAGGTCGCGATGGGCGTCGGCGGGCTGTTCGACTTCATGTCGGGCGCGACGCCGCGCGCGCCGGCATGGCTGCGCGAACTCGGCGGCGAGTGGCTGTTTCGGCTGGCCATCGAACCGGGCCGCATGTGGAAGCGTTACCTGATCGGCAACGCAAGCTTCCTGGCGCGCATCGCATTGCAACAGCTCGGCTGGCGCCGCCGCATCGTCTGCCGCATCGTCGGCGCCGACGAATTCGCCGCGCCGCCGCCGACGGTGCGCGCCGGCCGGCGCTGCATCCTGTTCGCGACGCGTCCCGCGCCGGACGATTTCCCGGTGCCGGCCGGCACCCCCGCCGCGCTGCTGCCGGTCGGGGCGACGACCGCGCTGGAGCAGGTGCTGCAGAACCTGGCGGTGGCAGGCTGCTCGCACGTCGACCTCGTCGTCAGCGACGCGCCGGACACCTTCCGGGCGCTCGTCGGCGACGGCCAGCGCTGGGGGCTGGACCTGCACCTGCATCTGAGCGCCAGCGCCAGCCATCCGTACGATTGGCTGTATCGCATCGGGGCCGGCGCGACCGACCACACCGTGCTCGTCGGGCATGCCGAGATCGTGCCCGGCGCGCCCACGCTGGCGCGCCTGTACGACGACCCGGCGCTCCTGGTCGAACCGCGCGACGCGGGCGGCACGCACTGGCTCGGCTGGGGCGGCGCGAGCCGCGACGCGGCGGGCCGAACGAACGTCGCACTGGATGCCGACGCGCTGCATCGTCTGCTCGAGCGCGCGCTGCCGTCGCGTATGGCGGATGGCGGCGAGTTCGTGCGGGTCGATTCGATGGCCGGCTGGATGCGGGCGCAAGCCGCCGGGCTGACGGCCGTCGCCGCGGGCGGCATGCCGTCGCATTACCGGGCCGAGGCGTGGGGCGGGCGGGGCGCGCAATGCCGGATCGCGCCCGATGCGGTGATCCGCGGCCCCGTGCTCATCGGCGAACGATGCCTGATCGGTTCGGGCGCGGAGATCGGCCCGAACGTCGTGATCGGCGACGACGTGATTCTCGGAACCGGCACGTCGCTGCGCGACACGACCGTGCTGCCCGGCGTCTACGTCGGGCCGGGCCTCAGCCTCGACGGCGCCGTCGTCGGGCCGGCGAGCCTCTACAGTGCGCGCTGGCGCGCGAAGCTCGCGTTCCGCAGCGGCGACGCCGTGATCGCGCCGCTGCTCGCACCGACCGGGCAGCAGGGGGCCGGGCTGCCCGGTCGGCTGGCGGCGCTCGCCCTCGCCACGCTGCTCGCGCCGTTCGCCGCTGCCGTCGCCGCGACGCGCTTCGGGCGCGAGGGCGGCCACGTGTGGACGCACGAAAGCGTCGTGACCGGCTGGGATGCCGCGTCCGCCGCGTGGATCGAGCGCCCGATACGCGTGCCGAGAAAGGGCTACGGGAAATGCCGCGGCCGGGTCCTGTCGATGTTCGGCAACGCGCTCGATGTCGCGGCCGGCGTGCGCAACTGGATCGGGCCGCGGCCCCGTTCCGCCGCCCAGCTGGCGATGTTGCCGCGCGACTGGCAGATGTTGCTGGGCGCTCGTCCGCCCGGCTGGCTGAACACGCCGGTACTGGCCGCCGGAATCGGGCCGGACGCGCCGGACGACGCGTTGCCGCCGGACGATCCGCTCGTGAGCGAAATCCAGGCGGCCGCCGATCTCTACGGCATCGCGACGCGCCGGCCGTTCCAGTTGCTCCGCATGCTGATCGCGGCGCTGAGACTGAAATTCGCGTAAGCGGATCACATCGACATCGTTGCAACGACACAAGGGGGAATCATGTTCAAGGTAACGAAAGCCGTCTTTCCGGTCGCGGGGCTGGGCACGCGTTTCCTGCCCGCGACGAAGGCAAGCCCGAAGGAAATGCTGCCGGTCGTGGACAAGCCGTTGATCCAGTATGCGGTCGAGGAGGCGATGGCGGCCGGCATCAAGGAAATGATCTTCGTGACGGGCCGCGGCAAGCGGGCGATCGAAGATCACTTCGACAAGTCCTACGAGCTGGAAAACGAACTCGAGAGCCGGGGCAAGACCGCGCTGCTCGACGCGGTGCGCAGCATCAAGCCGCGCGACGTCGATTGCTTCTTCGTGCGCCAGCCGGAAGCGCTCGGTCTCGGCCATGCCGTGCTGTGCGCGCAAAAGCTGGTGGGCGACCATCCGTTCGCCGTCATCCTGGCCGACGACCTGCTCGACGGCACGCCGCCCGTGATGCGGCAAATGATGACGGTGTTCAATCACTACCACAGCTCGATCATCGGCATCGAGGCCATTCCGCCCGCCGATACGCGCGCGTACGGCGTCGTCGCCGGCAAGGCCTGCGGCGATTCGATCGTCAAGCTGTCGGGGATCGTCGAGAAGCCGGCGCCGGAAGCCGCGCCGTCGAATCTCGGCGTCGTCGGCCGCTACATCCTGATGCCGCGCATCTTCGACCACTTGCGCGCGTTGCGGCCGGGCGCGGGCGGCGAGTTGCAGCTGACCGACGCGATCCAGTCGCTGCTCGCCGACGAGCAGGTGCTGGCCTACCAGTACCAGGGCCAGCGATTCGATTGCGGCAGCAAGCTCGGGTACCTGAAGGCCACGGTCGAGTTCGCGTTGCGGCACCCGGAAGTGGCCGCGCAATTCGGCGCGTACCTGGATGCGTACCTCGGCGCGCCCGCCCGCGCCCCGGCCGGCCGGACACGCCGCGCCTGCGGGCCCGTGCAGGCCGACGGCCGGGACGATCGCGGCACGGTGGCGGTTGCCGGCGAACGGTCCGCATCCCCGGCCGAAGCCGCCTGTCCCGAGGTCGTGTGACGGCGCACGGCACGCGGCCGGCCGCTTCGTGCCGTCCGGCGCGCGGCGGGCGGTCGACGTTCGGCCGGTTGCGCGGCGAACGGCATCTTGATGGTCCGGGACAATTGCTATAAAAATACGGGCGTGTCCGCCATCGCGGGGCACGCGGCGGGGCGCGCGGTACATCGCGCGGGCACCCGCGACCGGTACGGCCGGGCGGCGCGTCGACCACGCGTGCCGTTGCCGGCCCGCGGCATGCAGCATGGCGTCAGCGGCAGAAGGCCGGCCCATGCCCGATCACGGGCATGCCGTCACCATTCCCAACGAACGGGCTCCATGAATCCCCCTCTCGTTCTCATCGTCGACGATTCCCCGAACTACCGGCTGCTGCTCTCGCGCACGCTCGGCAAGCTCGGCTTCGGCATCATCGAAGCGGAGGACGGCGCGCAGGCGCTGGCGCTGCTGCGCGAGCGGCCGGAGATCGCGATGGTCGTGAGCGACTGGGAAATGCCGGAACTGGACGGCCCGGCGCTGTGCCGCTCGATACGGGAGGAGTCGCTCGGACGGTACATCTACGTCATCCTCCTGACCGCGCGGGACGGTTCCGAATCGCTCGTGGACGGGATGGAGGCGGGCGCGGACGATTTCCTGACCAAGCCCGTCGACGTCAACGAACTGCGCGTGCGCCTGCGCGCCGGGCAGCGCGTCATCGCGCTGGAGGCGGCGCTGGCCGAACGCAACCGGCATCTCGCCACCGCGTACCAGCAGATCCGCAACGACCTGCAGGCGGCCGCCACCGTTCAGCAGTCGATGCTGCCCCCGGCCGATCTGGCGTTCGACGGGCTCGACTGCGAATGGCTGTTCATCCCGTCGGCCTACCTTTCCGGCGACATGCTGAACGTGAAGGCCGCCGGCGGCAGGCACGTGATCTTCTACGATATCGACGTCGCGGGCCACGGCGTGCCCGCCGCGATGCTGTCGGTGATCGTCAACCGCCTGCTGAGCCGGGAATCGGAGCGCAGCGACGAAAGCGCGCCGCGCGAGCCGTCCGCGGTCGTCAGCCGGATGAACGCGCAACTGGCCCGCGAACTGTCCGACGGCACCTACTTCACGATGGCGTACGGCGTGATCGATACGCGCACCGGCGAGGGCAGGCTCACGCAGGCCGGGCACACGCACCCGTTGCTGGTGAACGCCGACGGACACGTGACGCGGCTCGGCGACGGCGGGTTTCCCGTCGGGCTGATCGAGGCGTGCGACTACGACACCGTTCCGTTCTCGCTGCAGCCGTCCGACCGGCTCTATCTGTATTCGGACGGCGTGACGGAATGCATGGACCCGACCGGCGAGCAGTTCGGCGACGCGCGCCTGGAACGGTTCCTGTCCGAACACGCCGGTGCGCCGCTGCGCGACACGCTGGACGCGTTGCGGCAAAGGCTGCACGAATGGCGCGGCGCGGAATCCGCCGAGTTCGACGACGACATTTCGGTACTCGCCCTGCAGAAACGCGTCCACTGACGCCGACTGCCGGGGCGGCAACTGACTGGGGGGAATCGTGTTGACGGAAACGACGGCGCTGGACGACATCACGTTGATGAAGATACGGGTCACGCGATTCGATACGTTCGTGGCGCCGCGCATTCGCGACGAACTCCTCGACCTCGTGCGACAGGGCGCACGCAAGATCGTGCTCGACCTGCAGCAGGTCGCGTTCGTCGACAGCAGCGGGCTGGGCGCGATGGTGTCCGGGGTCAAGGCGCTGGACGGGCAGGGCGATATCGTCCTGTGCGGCGCGTCCGACGCGGTCCGCACGCTGCTCCGGCTCACGCGCATGGATCGCGTGTTCCGCATCGTTGCCGATTTCGATGCCGCCTGCGCGTGTTGGCGCACGTGACACCGGCCACCCGACCGAACGCGAATTCCGCATGACTACCCGACAGGCCTCCTCCGGTCGCTCCGCGCCCCCCAGCCGGGCCCGCTTTCCCGCGCGGCTCGATGCGTTGCGCGGCATCGCGCAGTGGGTGCGTGCCGAATGCGGTCGCGACGCGGCGGCGCCCGCCTGGGTCGATCAACTGGAACTCGCGATCGTGGAAGCCGCATCCAATGCGATACGGCATGGCGGAACCGCGACCGTGCAGCCATGCGCCCGCGGCGCATATCCCGATTTCGGCATCGTGCTGGCGCTGCGCATTCAGCCGCACCGCATCGTCGTCGATCTTTTCGACGCGGGGCAGGCCGCGCCGGACGGGCTGTTCGACCGGCATCACCCGACTCCCGCGTTCGACCCCGCCGATATCGAACGCCTGCCCGAGCGGGGCATGGGGCTCGGCATTCTTTACGCATGCGTCGACGCGGTCTCGTACCGGCGGCGTCTCGGAATCAACCGGTTGCGGCTCGTCAAGCACGATCCGGCGACCGGCGGCGCGGAGGGAGCGTGACGAACTACGAAGAGATCTTTCAGGAAAGCTATCGCCGCGTCACCGGCGACGATAACGGTGCGCGTTTTTTCGAACGCTTCTACGACAACTTTCTCGCGTCCTCGGACGACATTCGCGAGAAGTTTGCCCAAACCGAAATGACGCGCCACCAGCAACTGGCCCGCAAGTCGTTCTTTCATCTGCTGACCCTGTACCACACCAAGGTCACGTCGGACTACCTCGAACGCATCGCGATCGAGCACGGGCCTGCCAGGCTGTGCATCCCCGAAGCGATGTTCAATGCGTGGCGATCCGCGATCCTCGCGACGGTTCGCGAACTGGACGCGCACCATTACGACGCCAAGGTCGAGATTGCATGGGCGATGACCATCGCCCCCGGGCTCGAGTTCATGCGGCAGATGGCCACGCACGGTGCGGCGGCCGGCGTTGCGGCCGGGCTCGACGCGTCGGGGCGCGCTCCGGGCCGGCCCTGAGCGCCCCCGCGCCGCGCGCGCTCAGGGCGCCGCCGCGAGAAGGGTCCGGCTGATCTCGTCGACCAGCCGCACGAACCCGTCCCGGACGGCCGCGGTCGCGGCCACCGCCGCATCGGCGTGCGCCTGTCGCGCGGACTGTTCGAGGTGCAGCGCAAGGGCCGTGAGTTCCGCACTGGCGAAGGTCCCGGCATCGCCTTTCAGCTTGTGCGCGAGGCGCGCGAGTTTCGGCAGGTCGCCCAGCCGGGCGGCGGCGTCGATTTCGTCCAGTTGCGCGGCCGCGCCGTCGACCAGCATCCGGGCCAGTTCCTGCAGCAGCGCCGCATCGTTGCCCAGTTGCGACAACGCGATCCGCCGATCGAACAGCGCGGGACGGGGCGCGGCGTCGAGCGTCGGCGCCGTATCCGGCAACGATGCCGTCACCCTGTCGATCTCGCGCACCAGGGCTTCGACCGACACCGGCTTCGACACGTAGCCGTCCATTCCGGCCGCGAGGCAGCGCTCCCGGTCGCCCTCCATCGCGTGGGCCGTCATGGCCACCACGGGAACACGCGGCAGCCCGTCGCGCTGCTCGCGGGCACGCCACGCGCGCGTCGCGGCGAGCCCGTCCATCTCCGGCATCTGGACATCCATCAGCACGACATCGAAACCGCCCCGTGCCAGTTTCTCGAGCGCTTCGCGGCCGTTGGACGCCAGCTCCGCCCGATGGCCGAGATTCTCGAGCATGCGCAGCGCCAGCCGCTGATTGATCGGATTGTCCTCGACGAGCAGCACCGCGTGGCGATGTTTCACCGCCGCCGCCGTCGCCGCGGCGGGAACGCGCGACGCCTGGCCCGGTTGCGGCGACGCGAAGATCGCGTCGCCGAGAATCCTGACGAGCGTGTTGAACATTTCCGACTGGTCGACGGGCTTGGTCATGCACGCCGCGATGCCCGCTTGCCGAAGCGTCGCGGAATCGAGCTTGCTGGCCAGCGACGTCAGCACGATCACCGAGGTCCGCCGCAGCGACGGGTCGCTCGCGACTTCGAGCGCCAGCGAATAATCGTCGCAGTCCGGCAACTGGCCGTCCACGAGCGCGATCGCAAACGGCTCGTCCGACTTCGCTTGCCGGTACAGCGCGTCCAGCGCGTCGTCGGCGTTGTCCACGCAGGCCGGATTCATCCCGAAATTGCGCAGCATGTCGTTCATCAGACGCAGGTTCGTCGCGTTGTCGTCGACCACCAGGACGCGCACGCCGCGCAGGGACGGCGGCAGCGGCGGGTGCGGGAGCGCCGGCCCCGTCCCCAATGCGAAGGGCAGCGTGAAGCCGAACGTGCTGCCGGCGCCCGGCGCGCTCTTCACCGACAGATGGCCGCCCATCATCGCGACCAGGTGCGACGAGATGGTCAATCCCAGCCCCGTGCCGCCGTAGCGCCTCGTGGTCGAACTGTCGCCCTGGGAGAACGAATCGAAAATATGCGCGAGATGCTCGGGAGCGATGCCGATCCCGGTGTCGGCCACGGCGAAACGCAGCAAGACCTTCGAATCCAGCGCGCGCTCGAGGTGGACGGAGAGCCGCACTTCGCCGCGCTCCGTGAATTTCAGCGCGTTTCCGACCAGGTTCGTCAGCACCTGCCGCAGGCGGCCGGCGTCGCCGACCAGCGAATCGGGCACGTCGTGACCGATCTCGCTCAGCATCTCGACCTCCCGGTCGCTGCCGCGGAAGGCGGTCGTCCGCAGCGTCTCCGTGATCGTCGCTCGGACGCTGAAGTCGATCGAGTCGAGCAGCAGCTTGCCCGCCTCGATCTTCGAGAAGTCGAGCACGTCGTTGATGACCGTCAGCAACGACTGCGCGGACGACAGCACCATCGTCAGGTACTCGCGCTGCTCCTCGTTCAGCTCGGTTTCGAGACAGAGCCGCGCCATGCCGATGATGCCGTTCATCGGCGTCCGGATCTCGTGGCTCATGTTGGCGAGGAAGGCCGACTTCGCGTCGTTGGCCGCGTCGGCTTGCTCCTTGGCGTTGCGCAGGTCGCGTTCCTGCTGGTATTGAGCGGAAATATCGCGGTGCGTGCCCGTCATGTGCGTGGCCGCGCCGCCGTCGTCGCGGTCCGCCAGCGCATTGGCCTGGACATGGCGAACGTCCCCGTTCGGGCGGACGATGCGAAACGGCGCGATGTCGGTCTCGCGTTCCTGGATGATCGCGTCGAGCGCGCGAAACAGCAGCGCACGATCGTCGGGATGCAGCAGCGACCGCCAGCGTTCGACCGTCATCGTTTCGCCCGCCGAGGACGGCGGCAAACCGTAGATCTCGAACATGCGGGCATTCCATGTGACCGTGCCCGCATGCACATCCCAGGTCCAGATGCCGAGTTCCGCCGCCTTCACCGCGAGCAGCAACTGGTCGCGGGCGGCCGCCAGCTCGTGACGTTGCGCCTGCAACAGGGTATTGAGCTCGTTCAGTTGCGCGGTTCGCCGGGCGACCTGCTCCTCGAGACCGGAGTTGAGCTCGATGATGCGGGCTTCCGCGGCTTTCTGCGCGGTGATGTCGCGCACGGTTTTCGATACGCCGACGACCTGGCCGGCCACGCCGAGAATCGGCGAAATGCTGGCGGACACGTCGAGCAGATGGCCGTCCTTGTGACGGCGGCGCGTGTGGCGCTCCGGTATGCGTTGCCCGCGCGCGATCGCCGACAGCCACTCGCGTTCTTCGTCGATCAGTTCGGCCGGAACGATCAGCGCCGTGAGAGAACGGCCGATGGCCTCGCCCGCGCCGTAGCCGAAGATCGCTTGCGCGCCGCTGTTCCAGCTCGTCACGATGCCGTCGAGCGTCAAGCCGACGATGCAGTCCGCGGAACTCTCGACGATCGCGGCGAGCCGCGAGCGTTCCTCCTGCACCTGCCGCCGCCGCTCGGCGCCCAGCCCGAGCGCGAATGCAATCAGCGCGGTCAGGACGCTGACGACGCTCCCCGCGACGACAACGGTGGCGGGGGAGGTCTGGTGCAGCGCCGCGACGAACCCGGGCGTCGGGCGGAACGCGAACGACCAGATGCGACCGTACACATGGCGTTGCGTGACGACGGTAAAGGGTGCATCGGCATCGGCCGCCGCGGAGGCGCCGGACGCGTAGAACGGCACCGGGCGACCGGGCGCGGTGACGTCGCTGGCGGACAAGCGGATGCCGTTGCGCTGAAAATCGAGATCGGCAAGCACCTCGTCCATGACGAGCGGCGCGTAACTCCAGCCGATCGCGGCGGCCTCGCGCTCGGAGACGGTCTGAAGCGCGGCGCCCGGACGATAGATCGGCAGCAGGAACAGGAAGGACTGACGCGCCTTGCCGGTGGCCTGGACCAGCGTGACGGGGCTTGTCAAAGTCGCGGCGCCGGTGCGCATCGCCGCGAGCGCCGCACCGTGCCGATTGGGCTCCGAAGCGATGTCGAGGCCGACCGCAGCGCGGTTCGGCGCTTCCGGTTCGACGTAGGCGACCACCTCCAGCTCGCCCTGGTGCGGCGCCAGCTGGCGAATCGCGAAGCTTCCCGCGCCGTCCGCACGTTGACGCTCGACGAACCGCGCGGCATCCGGCGGCTGCACCCGGACGATGAACCCGAAACCCATCGCGCCCGGGAATTCATGCGCGACGTCGCGGGTCTGGCTGTAACGGAGGAAGATCTCCCGGGAGATGCGGTCTTCGCCCGCGGCGACAATCGCGCCCCGCGCGCCCCTCAACCCGTATTCGTATCGCCCGATGCGCGTGACGATCGTGTCGGCCGCGTCATTCGCGGCCTGGCCGAACGCGGCACGGGCCTCGCGCTCGTTTCCGACGCTGACGATGCGGCCAGCCAGGAGGCTGCACACCAGTCCCGCGATCACGATCGCCGCGACCGTCGCCGACACCCGCGATACACGAACCATTCGCTTCAATTTCCCCCCTTCGAACGGGCGAATACCAATGCGGCAGCGGGAATCGGCGTGCAGGGCCGCGCAATGATCCTGGTTCGGAAGCTATCACTGTCCGCAGGACGAATCAACCGCCTGCCGGACGGCGTCCGCCATGGGGCCCGGAGGTGGCGCTTGGGTGCGAGGTCGTCGCGTGTCACGACGCGGCGTCTGCCGGCGTCACGATGGACGCGGCGCGGAAATCGCATCGGCTTCGTATGGCGGGCGGATCGTTGCAACGATCGAAACAGTCGGGTCGTTTGCATGCCGTCCTGCACTCGCAGGGCATCGCCGCTTCGCCGGCCGGGCAGGCGGATCCATACACGACGTCTGGCGCGTCGCATCGACCGGTCCCGCCAAAAAGGCGGCGTCGTCACCCGGCCCGCCTTCCGGGCGGCGACGCCTGCAATCACTGATCCCGATCAGTCCATCGACCGTGCGCACCCGGTTCGCGGGCCGTCAGTCACGCGGAATGCGTCGTATCGGCATCGACCGGGCAGTTGTCATCTGCCGGATATTGCGCAGCATATCGATCCATCAAGATAACTTTTCTTATCACAATAGCTTTATCGTGAATCCAAACTCGCCGTTTCCAAAACGCGCCTTGATGCGCGACGTCCGCCCCGTACCTGCGTAGCTCGCCGCCGATTCGCGGGCAGGGACGCGGCCGCCCGATCCGCGCGCCGTTCGCACCGTTACGCCGGCGCATTCATCCGCGCATGCAGCACCGTCAACACGTCGGCCGTCACGCGCGCGACGCCATGCGCGGTCGTGTCGACGAACGCATGCGCGCATTCGCGATACAGCGGATCGCGCATCCGGTACAACGCGGCGAGCGTGTGCCGCGGCTCGGCCACCTGCAGCAGCGGCCGCCGCGTGTCGTCGCGCGTGCGGCGCCACAGCGCATCCGGGTCCGCATGCAGATAGATCACGCAGCCGCGTTCGCTCAGGCGCGCACGGCTGCGGGGATTCAGGACCGCACCGCCGCCGGTCGCCACGACGACGTTCGGGCGTTGCGTCAGTTCGTCGACGATATGCGTCTCCAGCAGACGAAAGCCGCCTTCGCCGACCATGTCGAACAGCACGGGGACCGAACGGCCCGTGCGCCGCTCGATCTCGTCGTCGCAGTCGGCGAACGCCCAGCCGAGCGATACCGCGAGCGCCCGGCCGAGCGTCGACTTGCCGGCCCCCATCATGCCGACCAGGAAGACGCGCTCGGGCAGGGCGCACGAGCCGGCCGCCGCGACGACCGCGCTCATAGCCGGCGGGCGAGCGGCCAGCGGGCCCGCGTCGCCATGCAGATGCGCCTGGCCCGCACCGCGTCCGACAGCGTGTCGAGGGCCGCGCCGGTCGACGCGTCGTCGGCGTCGAGCAGCGCGCCGAGCACCGGCTCGTCCGGATCGCCGGTCGCGATGTGCTCGGCCGCATCCGCCACGATGGCCGGCGACGTAGGCCCGACCGTTTCGCTGCGCCCGGGCAGCCGCCACCCGTTGCACAGGTCGCGCCAGCGCACCACCAGGCCGCAGAACGACCCGCCGCTCGGCACGGCCGCATCGTCGCGCGGCGCCGCCGTGTCGCCGGACGCCGCACGCCGCATGATCCAGCTCGCGAATTCGAGCAGCGACGCATCGTGATCGAGCGTCGCCGCATCGAGCGCGACGCTCACGCCGGCTTCCCGCAGCCGCCCGAGCAGCGGCCGCACGCCGTCGTGTGCGCCGCCGACCGGCTGCAGCAGCACCTCCAGCTCGTCCTCGTGGCGGCTGACGAGTGCATGGTGCCGCGCGAGCGCGGCCGGCTCGAGCAGCGTCTGTGCGGCATGCCGGACGATCACGATCGCGCGATCGTCGCGGCGCTCGACGATCGCGCCGATCCGGCGCCGCGCACGCGCCACCGCGGCGCTCATGTGTCGCTCCCGAAATGGCGCGCGCGCATCACAGCGAACCCTGGAACTCGAGCACCCGCGTCTTGAATTCGTCCGGCACGGCCAGCGTCGTGTTGCTCTCGTAATCGAACATCACGTGGGTCGACATGCCGCGCGCGACGATGGTCTGGTCGTCGCGCTCCATCAGGTGCTCGAGATCGAAGCTCTTGCTGCCGAAGCGCACGATGCTCGACCGGATCGTCAGGTTGTCGCCGAACTGCGCCGGTGCGAGGTATTCGCACTGCGTCTTCACCATGATGTGCGGCAGCTTCTCGCTGCGCGGCAAGCCGAGCAGGTCGAACATGTAGCAGAGGTACGAATGCTGCAGATAGTCGTAATAAACAGGGCTGCTCACATGCCCCATCGAATCCGTATCGCGATACTTGACGTGAATGGGCGTTTCGTAATGACGCTTCGACATGGTGACTCTCCGCAATGACTTGGTTGATTTATATATTCGTACCTGATTGGCCTATCAGGCATCCGAAAATTAATCGAACACCTATCGTGCCGCCACTATCAGAACGAATAGCGACCGGCTCAGAATGCCCGTAGCATCTGGGCTCCAGCGCAGCCCTTGACGTCTGGTTATTACCGATTGAAAAGTACGCGATCTCGATTATCACAATGCGAAAAAAGGCATCTGAAATACCGCAATTGTCTTATTCCGCCTTATATTCGTCATTCATAAGGTTATGAATTAGAAACTGGTAAATATGTCAGTTGCGCCTGGAAAGCGGCATTCAATAAAGTCGCGCTGTAGTAAAAAATCCCGCGAATTATCGACAGGAGGGCAGTCCCCATGCATGCAAACGCCAGGATGACGAACCGTGACGCCGTGCTGCACTTGCCGTCCCCCGTGGATCTGGCCGGTGCGCTGCAGCCGACGCTGCGCGCGGCGCGTACGGTTCATGCGACCCGCCGTGCGATCGTCGACGTGCTCGGCGGCGCGGACGATCGTCTCGTGGTCATCGTCGGCCCGTGCTCGGTGCACGATCCGGACGCCGCACGCGACTATGCGGCGCGGCTCGCGCTGCAGCGCGCGCGATTCGAGGACGAGCTGGAAATCGTGATGCGCGTGTACTTCGAGAAGCCGCGCACGACGGTCGGCTGGAAGGGGCTCATCAACGATCCGCTGCTGGACGGCAGCGAGCGGATCGATGCAGGGCTGCACACGGCCCGCGCGCTGCTGTGCGACATCAACGGTGCGGAAATGCCGGCGGCGACCGAGTTTCTCGATCCGCTGTCGCCGCGCTATCTGGCCGACCTGGTTGCGTGGGGGGCGATCGGCGCGCGCACCGTGGAATCGCAGGTGCATCGCGAGCTGGCGTCGTCGCTGCCGATCCCGATCGGCTTCAAGAACGGCACCGACGGGAACGTGCAGGTGGCCGTCGATGCGATGTGCGCGGCCGCGCGCGCGCATCGCTTCCTGTCGGTCGATGCGGGCGGCCGGCTATGCGCGGCAGCCTCGCCCGGCAATCCGCATACGCACGTCGTGCTGCGCGGCGGGCGCGAGCCGAATTTCGACGCGGCCGCCGTGGCGGCCGCATGCGATCGCATGGCGGCCGCGCGCATCGCGCCGCGCGTGATGATCGACGTCAGTCACGGCAACAGCCGCCGCCAGTTCCGGAATCAGCTCGGTGTGGGCGCGGATGTCGCCGAGCAGGTCGCGGCCGGCGATACGCGCATCGTCGGCGTGCTGATCGAGTCGAACCTGATCGAAGGGCGCCAGGACCTGGTGCCCGGCATCCCGTTGCGCTACGGGCAGAGCATTACCGACGCGTGCCTGTCGTTCGCCGATACCGCACGGCTGCTCGAGACGCTCGCGCACGCGGTGCGCGCGCGGCGGCGAGGGCATGCGCCGGTGTCCGGCATCGAGTTCGCGCAGGAGCCGCTGCTCGCGTGCTGCGCATGAGCGGCCCCGCACGGCGCGGTCAGATTTCGGCTTCGTCGTAGATCCGCGTCACGTCGCCGGCCCACGCGCCGGAAAAACGGGCGAGCCAGTGCTCGGCCTGGGTCGGCGCGCCCGCGACGATCTCGTCGAGCGGCGCGAGATACATCGATTCGTCGCGGCCGGCTGCATCCCTGCGCGCCCGCGCGCGCAGGCCGCGATGCGCGATCGCGAGCGCATCGGCCGCGAACGCGCGCAGCGGACGGCCGTCGACCGATGCATCGAGCCCGTCGCGCGGCACGTCGCGACGCAAGGTCAGCAGCGCGCCGCGGTCGATCGCGGCGCTCAGCGTCTCGGCCTCCGACAGCGCGGCCGGGTCGTACAGCAGGCCGGTCCAGAATGCGGACAGCGCGACCATCATCGCGGGCGAGCCCACGTCGGCGCCGCGCATCTCGAGATAGCGTTTCAGCCGCACCTCGGTAAAAACCGTCGTCAGATGGTCCGCGAAATCGCCGAGCGTCGGCGTCTCGCCCTCGAGGTGCGGCACGCGGCGCCGCATGAAGTCGCGGAACGTCCAGCCGGTCGCGTCCATGTAGCGGTCGCCGCGCCGCACGAAATACATCGGCACGTTGTCGAGCAGCCAGCTCACGTAGCGCTCGAAACCGAAGCTGCGCGACAGGAACAGCGCCGGCGCGCCGCAGCGATCCTCGTCGGTGTCGAGCCACGTATGCGCGCGCGTCGACAGCAGGCCGGTCGGCCGGCCTTCGCGGAACGGCGAATTCGCGAACAGCGCGGTCGCGACCGGCTGCAGCGCGAGCGACACGCGCATCTTGCGCGCCATGTCGCTTTCCGACGCGAAATCGAGGTTGACCTGCACGGTGCAGGTGCGCTGCATCATGTCGAGCCCGCGCGACCCGACGCGCGGCATGTAGCGCCGCATGATCCCGTAGCGCTGCTTCGGCATCCACGGCAGCGCGGCCCGCGACAGGTGCGGGTGAAACCCCAGCGGCGCGCAGCGCAGGCCGAGCGGATCGCACGCGTCGCGCACCGCCGCGAGATGCGCGTGCAGTTCGGCATGCGTATCGTGCAGCGTCTCGAGCGGGGCGCCCGACAGTTCGAGCTGACCGGCCGGCTCGAGCGAGATCGCCGCGCCGTCGCGCCCGGTCACGCCGACGATCCGCCCGGCGTCGACGATCGGCGTCCCGTCGCCGCGCAGTCGCTCCAGCACCGCGGCGATGCCGGCCGGCCCGTCGTAGGGGGCGGGCGCATGCGTCGCGCGCGCGACGACGAACTTCTCGTGCTCGGTGCCGATCCGGAATTGCGCCGGCGGCTTGCAGCCGGCGGCCAGATGATCGGCGAGCTGCTGC
This sequence comes from Burkholderia sp. MSh2, assembly GCF_000731655.1. Classification (NCBI taxonomy): domain Bacteria; kingdom Pseudomonadati; phylum Pseudomonadota; class Betaproteobacteria; order Burkholderiales; family Burkholderiaceae; genus Burkholderia; species Burkholderia sp. MSh2. Next base: position 68,052 of record NZ_JPGM01000013.1, read on the forward strand.
TCGGAAACGATCGGCGTATTGTCCGATCCGACGGCATTCGACATCGACACCCTCCACAAGGCATATTGAGCGACCGACCGGTCGGTCGCACGGCGACTATAGCGACGTCGATGCGCGCGGAATACTGGCAGGGGTGATAGGGCGCGGCACGACGCCGCGCCGGAGCGCGCTACGGCTGCTTGCGTTTTGCGAAGTAATGCGCGGGCGAATCGCCGAACGCGCGGCGGAACATCGCGATGAAATTGCTCGGCGTCGCATAGCCGAGCGCGTCCGCGACGTTGGCGACGCTGTCGCCGTTCGCCAGGCATTCGAGCGCGTGCGTCAGGCGCGCCTGCTGGCGCCATTGCGCGAAGCTCGTGCCGGTTTCCGCGACGAACAGCCGGCTCAGCGTGCGCGCGGACAACCCGGCCCATTCGGCCCACGCCTCGAGCGTGCGGCTGTCGTGCGGCTGCCCGAGGATCGCGTTGGCGATGCGCAGCAGCCGGCGGTCGCGCGGCATCGGCAAGTGCAGCGGCTCGTGCGGCGCGCGGCGCATCTCGTCGAGCAGCACGACGCTCATGCGCGCCTGCTCGATGTCGAGCCGGTCCTGGTCGGCCCACGACACCGCGCGCCGCACCAGCGCGCGCATCAACTCGGTAATCGCGATCACGCACGGCTGGTCCGGCATCCGCCGGCTCGCCGCCGGCGCGATCACGACGCTCCAGCCGCTCAACGCGCCGCTGATGCTGACCTTGTGCTGTTCGCCGGGCGGGATCCAGCCGGCGCGATGCGGCGGCAGCATCCACGAACCGTGCGGCGTGCGCACATGCGCGAAACCGCTTTCCACGCAGAACACCTGGCCGCGCAGATGGCTGTGCCAGTCGACCTCGCGGGTGCCGAGCTGGTAGGCGTTGGTGCCGTCGTCCTCGCCCCAGAGGGCGATCAGCGACGGGCCGTCCGCCCGTTCGCTCGGATCGGCGTCGGCGCGCTGCACGGGGCGCGGTGGAACAACGTCTCGGATGGGCATGGCCGGATTTCATTATTTATTGTCCAAACAACATTATCAGCTTTGTCCGGGAGCGTCCAACAATGCATGTCGTGTTCAAACCAATACGAAGCAGAGGAATGCGATGCATGCAGCACTTGCTCCCTGGACACGCGATGCCGGCGCGATTCGCGTCATGTCGCGAATCGCCGCCGCCGCGGCGCTCGTCGTGCTCGGCGCGTGCGCGAGCCGCGACGGGCTCACGCCGGCCGGCACGCTGCGCGGCCCCGATACGCTCGCCGCGTCGCGCAGCCTCGCACACGTGCAGGCTGCCGACTGGCCGGCCGCCGACTGGTGGCGCACGCTGAACGATGCGCAACTGAGCGCGCTGATCGACGAAGCGCTCGCCGGCAATCCCGATCTCGCGACCGCCGATGCGCGCGCACGTGAAGCGCAGGCGCTGGTGATCGAAGCGCAGGCGGCCCGTTTGCCGCACGTCGACGGCAACGCGAGCGCGAAGGCCGAACGGCTGTCCGGCACGCAGTTCTCGACGGACGAGGGCGGCGGCTTCTTCAGCCACACGCGCCAGGTCAATCTCGGCCTCAGCTGGGACATCGATCTGTGGGGCGGCCGCCGGGCCACGTGGGAAGCCGCGCTCGGCGAGGCGCGCGCCGCGCGGATCGACCTGCAGGCCGCGCGCGTGCTGCTGTCCGTCAACGTCGCGCGCGCCTACGTGAATCTCGCCTATGCATTCGACCAGCAGGACGTCGCGCGCGCCGAATACGACCGCGCCGACGAGGCGTTGACGCTGACGCGCCAGCGCGTCACCAGGGGCATCGACAACGTCGCGCAACAGCGCCAGGCCGAAAGCGAGGTCGCGGCCGCGACGCGCGAACAGGCGCGCACGGCGCAGACGATCGACAGCGCGCGCATCGCGCTCGCGATCCTGCTCGGCGCGGGCCCCGATCGCGGCCTTGCGCTCGTGCGTCCCGCGCCGCTGCCGGTCGCCGCGCTCGCGGTGCCGGCCGACCTGCCGGCCGCGCTGCTCGGCCGGCGCGCCGATATCGTCGCCGCGCGCTGGCGGGTCGAGGCCGCCAGCCACAAGGTCGAGGCCGCCCGCGCGGATTTCCTGCCCAACGTGAGCCTCACCGCGTTGATCGGGCTCGCGACGCGCGGCGGCGCCTCCTTGTTCCAGGCCGCCTCGCGCACCTACAACGTCAGCCCGGCCGTTAGCCTGCCGATCTTCGACGGCGGCGAACGGCGCGGCGTGCTGCGCAAACGTGACGCGCAATACGACCTCGCCGTCGCCGGCTACAACAAGACGCTGATCGGTGCGATCGGCGAGGTCGCCGACGATCTGCACCGGCTGCATTCGCTCGCCGTGCAGACCGACGCGCAGCAGCGCGCGTTCGATTCCGCCACCGATGCATGGCGGCTCGCCGACGAACGCTACCGGGCCGGCGTCGGCAGCTATCTCGACGCGCTCGTCGTACGTCAGCAACTGCTGGTCGCGAGCCGCGAGGTCGCCGCGCTGCGTGCGCAGCGCGCGGACCAGTCGCTGCAGCTCGTCGCCGCGCTCGGCGGCGGCTTCCACGCCGAGCCGGACGACGTCGCGCTCGCCGCCACTCCTTCCCAACGTCCTTGACATCGATCATGAGCAGCGACAACTCCCTGCAGACTCCCGCGCGGCCGGCAGCCGCCGATTCCGCCAGCACCCGCCAGCAGCCGGCGGCCGACCACACCGGCGCGCCGCGCGCACCGGGCAGCCCGGGCGGCCCCGACGCCCGCGCGCAGGCGGCGCCTGGCGGCGCCGCGCCCGCGACACCGCCGCCCCCGGCGCCTCCGGCGCGACGCAAGCACCTCGTGCGCGCGCTCGTCGGCGCGTTCGCGCTCGGCATCGTCGGCTGGGGCGTCTGGTACGTGAGCGTCGGACGCTGGTACGAATCCACCGACAACGCGTATGCGCAAGGCAACGTCGTCGAGCTGACGCCGCAGGTGACCGGCACCGTCGTGTCGATCGACGCGGACGACGGCAACCTCGTGCGCGCCGGCACGCCGCTCGTGCGTCTCGACCCGAGCGACGCGCAGATCGCGCTCACGACCGCCCAGGCCGATCTCGCGGCGACGGTCCGCAAGGTGCGCGGCCTGTACAGCAACGAACGCGGACTCGCGAGCAGCATCGATGGCGCGCGCGCCGACCTCGACGCGCGGCGCACCGCGCTCGACAAGGCCAGGGCCGACTACCAGCGCCGCGAGGATCTCGGCCGCTCCGGCGCGATCTCGCGCGAGGAGCTCGCCCATGCCCGCGATACGCTGACGTCCGCGCAAAGCGCGTATGCATCCGCGCAAAGCGCGCTCGCGACCTTGAGCGAGCAGCATCAGACCAGCAAGGCGCTCGTCGACGACACCGCGGTCGCCTCGCACCCGGACGTGCAGGCCGCGGCCGAGCGCCTGCGCGCCGCGTACCTCGCGCGGGCGCGCACCGACATCGTCGCGCCCGTCACCGGCTACGTCGCGAAGCGCACGGTGCAGGTCGGCCAACGCGTATCGCCCGGCGTGCCGCTGCTCGCGGTCGTGCCGCTGCGCGAGCTGTGGGTCGACGCGAACTTCACCGAGAAGCAGCTCGAGAACATGCGCATCGGACAACCGGTCGAACTGAGCGCCGACCTGTACGGCGACGGCGTGCGCTACACCGGCCGCGTGCAGAGCCTCGGCGTGGGCACCGGCAGCGCGTTCTCGCTGCTGCCCGCGCAGAACGCCACCGGCAACTGGATCAAGATCGTGCAGCGGCTGCCGGTCCGCATCGAGCTGACCGATCCGGCCCAGCTCGACGCGCATCCGTTGCGCATCGGCCTGTCGATGCACGCGCGGGTCGACCAGCACGACCGCAGCGGCGCGATGCTGTCGTACCGCGAGCAGCGCGCGCCGCTGTTCCGCACCGACGTGTATCGCGACGTGCTCGCACGCGCCGACAGCCTGATCGCCGACGTCATCCACGCGAACCTGCCGGCGACGGCACGCACGGAGACCGTCCGATGAGCGGCCCGATGGCGGCCGCCGACAGCGGCTTTCGTCCGTCGAGCGTCGCGCTGACGACCTTCGGCCTCGCGCTCGCGGTCTTCATGCAGGTGCTCGACGGCACCGTCGCGAACGTGTCGCTGCCGACCATCGCCGGCAACTTCGGCGTGAGCACGACGCAGAGCGCATGGGTCGTCACCACGTTCTCGGTCAGCAACGCGATCGCGTTGCCGCTGACCGGGTTTCTCGTCAAGCGCGTCGGGCAGGTGCGGCTGTTCGTGTGGGCGACGCTCGCGTTCACGTTCGCGTCGCTGCTGTGCGGCCTCGCGCAGAACCTGCCGCAACTCATCGCGTTCCGTGCGCTGCAGGGCCTGGTGGCCGGGCCGATGATCCCGACCACGCAGGCGCTGATGCTGTCGATCTACCCGCCGCAGCGGCGCGGCTTCGCGTTGTCGATGATCGCGATGGTCACCGTGGTCGCGCCGATCGCGGGGCCCGTGTTCGGCGGCTGGGTCACCGAGCATTACTCGTGGCGCTGGGCGTTCCTGATCAACCTGCCGATCGGCGTGTTCGCCGCGATGTGCGTGTTCGCGCAAATGCGCGCGCGGGTCGAGACCACCGTTGCCGCGCGCGTCGACTATGTCGGCCTCGCCGCGCTCATCGTCGGCGTCGGCGCGCTGCAGATCGTGCTCGACAAAGGCAACGAGGCCGACTGGTTCAACTCCACGTTCATCGTGGTGATGTCGGTGGTCGCCGCGTTCGGCATCGCGCTGTTCCTGATCTGGGAGCTCAACGAGCCGAATCCGATCGTCAACCTGAGGCTGTTCGCGCATCGCAACTTCGCGGCCGGCACGCTGACGCTCGTGCTCGCGTACTCGGCGTTCTTCGCGGTCAACGTGATCGTGCCGCAATGGCTGCAGCGCACGCTCGGCTACACGGCGTTCTGGGCCGGGCTCGCGGTTGCGCCGATGGGCGTGATCCCCGTGCTGATGACGCCGTTCATGGGCAAGTACGCGCCGCGCTTCAACATGCGCGTGCTGGTGTGCTGCGCGTTCGCGATCCTCGGCGTGTCGTCGTTCCTGCGCGCGGGCTTCGTGCCCGACATCGACTTCACGCACATCGCGCTGATCCAGTTGCTGCAGGGCCTCGGTCTCGCGCTGTTCATCATGCCGATCAACAGCATCCTGCTGTCCGACCTGAAGCCGGACGAGATCGCCGCCGGCTCCGGCCTGTCGACGTTCCTGCGCACGCTCGGCGCGAGCTTCGCGGTGTCGATCACGTCGTTCCTGTGGGACCGGCGCGCGATCCTGCACCACGCGCAGCTCAGCGAACACGTGAGCGCGTTCGATCCGGCCGTGCGCGCCGAAGTCGCGCGGCTCGGCGGCGGCGATCCGCAGCGCGCGGCGACGCTGCTGAGCAACCTGGTCGACGCACAGGCTTACCAGATCTCGTTCAACGACGTTTCGTTCGCGCTCGGCTGCGTGTATCTGGTCGTGATCGCGGTGGTGTGGCTCGCCCGTCCGCCGTTCGGTCCGGGTGCGGCCGCGAAACGATGAAGCGGGCGCTGCGCGGCCCGTTCCGACCCATGCTGTTCAATTCGATGGAGATTGACCCGATGCCTACCCACCACACAGGCGATACGCCGTCCGGACTGGCGACGCTCGCCGTGTTCGACGTCACGGAATTTCCGCTCGTCGTCGTGCGCAACGACGCGATCGCGTCCGCCGGCTACGCGCAGCGCTGGCTCGACGACATGCACACGCTGATGCAGCACGGCGAGCCGTTTGTCATGATCTTTCCGCCGGCCCGCCCGGACGAGACGCACGACGACCGCAAGGAGCGCGGCATGTGGCTCAAGCAGAACCGGGCCGCGCTCGCCACGGTCTGCCGCGCGCTCGTCTCGATCGAACCGGATCCGGCCGAGCGTGAAGCGGCCGTCGCGAACGCGTCAGGCATCGAGAAGGCGTTCGGCATTCCGTTCGACGTGACGGCGTCGCTCGACGACGCGAAGCAGGCGGGCCGGCGACGTCTGCTAGAGGCGGTCTAGCGCGGCCCGTTCACGCGCAACGCCTCCAACCGGTTGCGCAAGTCCGCCTGAATGCAGATTCCAACTAATGAACGGGGTGGCTTGTATGAATGGACTGGATTGTCTGAAATGGTTGGTACCCGGCGATACGGACGCGTCATGGCAGCGGATGACCGACGCGGCCGCCGGAATGGGATTCGACAAGGTGGTGCTGATCGTGCTGCCGTTTACCGGCGCGTCGTTCGACCTCGCGCGCAAGTGGAGCAGCGGCGTGCCCGGCTGGACGGCGCTGTACCGGCAGCGTGAGTTCGACCGCATCGATCCGATGCTGCGGCATTGCTTCCGTTCCGCGCTGCCGCTCGTCTGGGACGACGCGCTGTTCGTGCTGCCCGGGCAACGGCAGTGTTACGAGGCGGCCGCCGCGTACGGCATGCGCAGCGGCGTCGTGCTGCCGGTGCGCGGCGCGAAGGGGGAGGTCGGCATGCTGTTGTGCGCGAGCGCGGACGACCTCGCCGACACGCGCGAGCGCTGCGACCGTCATCTCGCGAAACTGACGTTGCTGCGCGACGTCGCGTGCGAAGCGATCGCCGGCTCGCGCTGCCACGCACCGCCCGACAGCGTGCCGCGTCTGAGCCGGCGCGAAGTCGAATGCCTGCGCTGGCACGCGGCCGGCAAGACGTCGTGGGAAATCGGCCACATCCTGAACGTGACCGAGTCGTGCATCAATTTCCACTTCATGAACATCCGCCGCAAGTTCAACGTGTCACGTCGGCATGAAGCCGTGCTGCGTGCGGTCGAGTGGGGGCTGATCAGCATCTCCGACGTGACGGTGCCCACCTGATGCGGGTGCATCCGCGAGCCAGCGGTCGAGAAACGCGCTGAGCCACGCCGCGGTCGCACGGTCGTGCCGCCAGCCTTCGCGAGCCTGCGTCGCGAGATCCTGCGCGCCGGGCGCCGCCAGCTTGTGCGCGGCGGCCGTGCTCCAGCGCCGCATCATCGGAAAGCTCACTTCCGGATGGAACTGGACGCCGTACGCGCGCGGCCCGTAGCGGACGGCCTGGTTCTCGAAGTGCTCGCCGGTCGCGAGGAGCTCGAGCCCGTCCACGCGCTCGAAGCCCTCGCGATGCCACTGGTAGACGTGCGACGGCCAGGACCCGACCCGCCTGCCGGCGGGCGTCGCGGCGATCGGCCAGTAGCCGATTTCCGCGCGCCCGTCCCGGTGCGCGCTCACGCGGCCGCCCAGGTGGCGGATCATCATCTGCGCGCCCAGGCACACGCCGAGAAAGGGCGCCGCCTCGCGCAGCGGCACGCCGATCCAGTCGATCTCGTCGCGAATCCAGCGATCGCCGTCATTGGCGCTCATCGGGCCGCCGAACACCACGGCGCCGGCATGGCCGGCCAGCGTCGCCGGCAGCGGATCGCCGAGCGGCGGGCGGCGAATATCGAGCGGATGGCCGCGCTCGGCGAGCAGGCGCCCGATCCGGCCGGGGCTCGACTGCTCGCGATGCAGGACGATCAGGATCGGACGAAGTGCGAGGGGCGTCATGTCGTGTCGTGAGTGTCGTGAAGGTCATCTGGCAGGAAGTCAGCCCGGCTGGCCGCGCAGCGCGTCGAACGACACCATCACCTGTTCGCGATAGGCGGGCCGTCGGCACAGGCGAGCGTACCAGGCTTCGACGTGCGGCAGCGGCGGCCGCTCGACGTCGAGCGAGAAATAACGGAACAGCGTCGCGCCGGCCGGAATGTCGGCCAGGCCCGGCGTCGCCCCGCCGAGAAAAGGCTGCGTCGACAGCAGCCGGTCGAGCAGCTGGTATTGCATGGCGCTGCGCGCGGCCTTGTCGCGCACGAGCGCATCGTCGCGCCGCTCGGGCGGCGTTCGCACCAGCGCCCAGAACAGCCCGGTCATCACGTCGGGCTCGAGCGCCGTCTGCGACCAGTCCATCCAGCGCTCCGCGCGCGAACGGGCGAACGCGTCGCGGCACCAGAACGGGCTGTTCGGCACGCGCGCGGCGAGATAGCGCAGGATCGTGTGCGACTCCCAGACCACGTCGCCGTCCCAGTCGATCACCGGAATCCGGCAGGTCGGATTCAGCGCCGTGAACGCGGGCGTCTGCAGCGAGCCGTGCTCCCCGCCCGCCGGGATATGGCGGTACGGCACGCCCAGCTCTCCGATGAGCCATAGCACTTTCTGCACGTTGAACGACGTGCGGCGCCCCCAGACGGTCAGCATCGCGCGGCGTCCTCGCAGGCGGCGGCAGGCGCGTACGCCGCATAGCGGTCGAGGCCCGCGGCGAGATCGGCGATCAGGTCGTCCGGATCCTCGAGCCCGATGTGCAGGCGCACGCCGCGGCTGCCGGCCGGCCAGCGCGCCGCGAGGCCGTGCGCGTCCAGCTCGAACGGCAGCGCGAGGCTTTCGTAGCCGCCCCACGAATAGCCGAGCCCGAACAGCGCCAGGTGGTCCAGAAACGCTTCGACCGCCTGCTGCGGCGCAGGGCGCAGCACGACCGAGAACAGCCCGGACGCGCCACCGAAATCGCGGCGCCACAGCGCATGCCCGTCGTCGCCGGGGAGCGCGGGATACAGCACGCGCTGCACTTCCGCGCGCGTCGCGAGCCAGGCCGCGACCGCGAGCGCATTGCGCTGATGCTGGCGCAGCCGCACGCCGAGCGTGCGCAGCCCGCGCAGCGCGAGGAATACGTCGTCGGGGCCCGCGCACAGGCCGAGATCGCCGTGCAGCTGCTTCAACGCGGGCCACGCGCGTTCGCTGGCCGATACCGTGCCGAGCATCGCGTCGGAATGCCCGACCAGGTACTTGGTGCCGGCCTGGATCGACAGGTCGATGCCGAACGCATGCGGCCGGAAGAAGAGGGGCGTGGCCCAGCTGTTGTCCGCGATGACCAGCGCGCCGTGCGCCTGCGCGAGCCGGACCAGCGCCGGAATGTCGTGCATGTCGAACGTGTAGGAGCCGGGCACTTCGACGTACAGCGCACGCGTGTTGGGACGGAACGCTGCGGCGACGGGCGTGCTGCCGTCGTACCAGGTCGTCTCGACGCCGAGCCGTGCAAGCACGCCTTCGCATGCGTGGCGCACCGGGCCGTAGACCGAGGCGGTCATCAGCAGGTGATCGCCAGGTTTCAGGCAGGACAGCAGCGCGAGCGTGCACGCGGACAGGCCCGACGGACACAGCACCGCGCCGGCGCCGCCCTCGAGGCTCGTCACCGCGCGCTCGAGCGCCTCGGACGTCGGCGTGCCGCGGCGGCCGTAGATATACGGCTGCGTGCGGTTCAGCAGATCGGACACCGTCGGGCTCAGCACGGTCGACGCATGGTAGACGGGCGGATTGACGAAGCCGTGCCAGGCCGCGCTGTCGCGGCCCGCGTGCATGAGCCGTGTGTCGTCGTGCATCCGGTCAGGCCGGTGACCGCCCGGCCGCGGCGGATGTTCGGCGGACTTCAAGGCCATAGCGCGCACCGTTCCCAGCGCTGGCCGGCCCGGCGGTACGCCTGCCGCGCGAAGCGGCGTGCGCTGTCCGCGCGCCAGAATTCGGCTTCGTCCGGGGCCAGCGTGTACAGGTGCCAGTCGTCCGACACGAGCCCCGGATCGGCGGCCAGCCGCTCGAGCTGCGCGTCGATCGCGCGCGTCAGGTCGGCGGGATCGTCGAGCCGCTCGCTTTGGCGTCCGGCGAGGATGCTCGCGCGCGACCGCTCGGGGCGGCCCGCGAAATCGGCGCGGCCCTCGGCGTCCGGCAGCCGCTCGACCGGGCCGCTCAGGCGCACCTGGCTTGCGATCGCCGGCCAGTAGAACGTGAGCGCGGCGAACGGCAGGTGTTCGAGCTGACGCCCCTTCGGGCTGCGCGTGCTCGCCGCGAAATGCCAGCCGCGCGCGTCGACGTTCAGCAGCACCACGGAGCGTGCGTCGGGCCGCCCGTCCGGGCGCACCGTCGACAGCGTCATCACCTGCGGTTCGACGGCGCCCGCGGTGACGGCCTCGTCGAGCCAGCGCTCGAACTGCGCCTGCGGCGTTGCGGGCCAGTCCTGCGCGGGCACGTGCGGCGCCGCGTGGGCGAGGGTTTTCAGCGCCTTCAGGCGCGTTGCGATCGTATCCATGGCGTCACTCAGGCAATGCCGAATTGCGTCGCGCGGGCGATCAGCCGATGCGCGGCGAGATAGTCGGGGACTTCCGCGAGGAAACCGTCGACGACGGCCGCGGCAACGCGGCGGCCGCCGGATTCGCGCCGCGCGGTGTCGAACGCGTCGATCACGCGGCGGGCGAGGGCGACCTCGTCGGCCGTCGGCGTCAGCACGCGATTGACGACCGGCACGAACTGCCCGTTGACGATCGCCTTGGCCTGATATCCGAGGCCGCGCGACACGCGCATGTCGAGTTCCGCGCCTTCGTTGTCGGCATAGCTGTACGGGCAGTCGATCGCCGTGACGCCGACCGCCGCGCACTCGACGCGAAAGCGCGAGCGCACGTAGTCGAGTTCGCGGCCGGCGCGGGTGCGCTCGGCGCACATGTCCGCCACCATGTCCTCGGTCGCGACGAGCACGGCCGACACGCGCGGGCTCGAGCGCGCGATCGCCATCGTGTTCACGAGACCGAGCGTCGTCTCGATGTTCGGCACCAGTTCGGTCGAGCCGGGCGTAATGTCGTATTCGCGCTCGAACCGCGTGACGGCTTCGTCGAGTGCGACGACCTGCTCGGGCGTCGCGACATACGACATCATCACGATGTCCGGCCGGCCGCGCATCGCGGCGCGCAGGTCGTCGATGCCGCCCGTGTCGAGCGGATTCACGCGCACCGACGCGAGGATGCCGGCTTCGCGCCAGCCCGCGAGCACCCGCTCGCTCAGCTCGCGCGCGGCCGGCCGCCGGTCGGGCGGCGTAAAGGTTTCGAGTTCCTGGATCAATACGTCCGCGCCGCTCGCGGCGCCGGCGACGAGCGCATCGTGATCGGCGCCGGCGAGAAACAGCCAGGAGCGGCGCAGGCGGGAAGGACGTCGGTGGGTCGTTGCCATGTGAGGTTTCCTGTAGTGCGCGTGATAGGCGGATCGATGGCGCGGGCGCTCAGCCGGCGCGCATCATCTGGTTGAAGATGTTCTTGCGGTGCATTTCCTCGGTTCCGCCGACGCTCATGAAGCCCAGCGCATCCGACGCGAACGCGGCCACCGGCCCGGCCTGGTAGCCGAGGCTGCCGTACAGCCGCACGAGGCCGAGCGCGCCGTCGACGAGATCCTGCGCGCCGACCAGCTTCGCGATCGAGCAGGTCATCAGCGCCTGCGGGTGATCCGTCAGCAACTGCGCGAGCGCGCCGCGCGCGAGCCACGTGCCGCGCTCGATGCCGATCTGCAGGTCGACGAGACGGCGCTGCACGTACTGGTGCTCGTCGATCGTGCTGTCGAAGCTGCGCCGCTCGCGGCAATAGCCGATCGCATCGCGCAGATACGGCGCCGTGACCTGCGCGGCGACGAGGCCGTAGTAGAGGCGGCCGAGCGAGATGATGTCGATCAGGTTGCCGAGCCCCGCGCCCGGCTCGCCGAGCAGCTGGCCGCGCGTGATCGGGCAGTCGTCGAAGTGCAGCGCGCCGGTGGGCAGGTCGTCGAGGCCGAGCTTGCGGTCGGGCGCGGCAACCGTCATGCCCGGCTGGTCGCGGTCGACGATCACGAGCGCCGTATTGCGCCGGCCCGGCGTTTCGATGCGCGTGACGACGAGGATGAAGCGCGCGAGCGGCGCGTGCGCGATATTGAATTTGCTGCCGGTCAGCCGATAGCCGTCGCCATGCTCGACCAGTTTCGTCGCGATGCTGCGCACGTCGGTGCCGGTGCCCGGTTCGGCGATCGCCGTCGCGCTCAGTTCGCCGCGCAGGATCGCGCCGAAATAGCGGTCCTGCTGGGTCGCGGTGCCGTACCGTTCGAGCGCGCGCACCATGCCGGCCTGCGCGATCACCGACAGCAGCAGCGCCGGACGGCGGATCGACGAGGCGAGCCCCTCGAGCGCCGCGGAAAAATGCCACCAGCCGTGACCGTCGCCGCCGTACGTCTCCGGCACGATCATGTCCCACAGTCCTTCCTGCCCGAGGCGTTTCCAGCCGGCTTCATCGAAGGCGGCCGGCGCGCGGCCGTCCCGCTCCGCGGCGGCGATCTCCGCGCCGATGTCGCGAAAACGCACGAGCGTCGCATGCTGTTCCTGCGTCCAGTCAAATGGCATCTGTCCTGTCTCCGGTCGAAGCGGCGCGGCCTCCGACGGCGCGCCCGCGATGCCGACAAGGTTAAGGGGACGTGGATGGCGCAGGTACTGGCAGTAGTGGTAGTTGCCGCGCAGGGTGGGGCGGCGGACCGGGGCGGGGGCGTCCGGTGGCAGGCATTGCAATGCGCGGGCGCCCGTTGCTGATCGACCGGAGCGTTCAGCGCCCGCGCGCCGGGAAAGTCCGGCGATTCACCGGGCCGATTCGCGGGATCGATTTGCGGGCACCGTCGTACCGAACCCGCGGCGTGCAGGTGTCAGTCGCCCTCGACCCGGGTAACGGATGCAAAGCCTTCCTCGAGCGTCGGCGGCTCGAAAAGCGAAGCGACGCTGTCGATACTCGCATCGGGAACGCGCTGGTCCTCGGGGCGCCGGGCATTGCGCGCCTTTGCGACGTGCAGTGGAGCGTCGATCCAGATCGCATGCACTTGCGCGCCGTATCGACGGGCGATATCCATGATCGGCTTGCGGTGTCGTGCCCCGGGCAACGCGGCATCGAAGCAGATGCACGGCGCATGCGCGTGCGCGTGCCTGTCGATCCAGTACGATTTCCCCGCGCCTTGCACGCCGCACACGACGAGCAGCCGCGCGGGCGCGTCCCCGTGACCGGCCAATGCTGCTTCGAGCGCCGTGAAGCTGCTCGACCATGCCGCCTTGCTTCGTTCCGGCGTCCATACCCGCCCGGCGGGCGTCTCGAGAAACGTGTCCGGATTGATGATGTGTATGTCCGTCATGCCAACCTGAGCCGGAAGATGCGTCGGCTGGAACTATAGAGCGTTCGGCGCAAACGCGGGCGAACGCGAATGAAACGCGACCGCTTCCGTCATGCAGTCGACGAACGCTCGCACCTTCGGCGAGTGTTGCCGGCTCGGCGGCCAGAGAATCCGGTAGGTCACGGAAGGGGGCGCGTCCCCGTCCAGGACGGAACGCAAGGATCCGTCACGGAGCGGGCCGTCGACCTCGTGGTCGAGCAGGCATGCGATGCCGGCGCCGGCGCACGCCATCGCGAGTAGCGACGGGCTCATGTTCGAGACGGCGGCCGCGCTCAGCTTGAGCGCGTCCATCGACGTGCCGTCCGCGAACGGCCACGGCTGGATTTTCCCGGTGCTCGGGTATCGATACAGCAGCACCGCATGCTGTTCGAGATCGCGCGGATGCCCGGGCACGCCGTACCGGTCGAAATAATCCGGCGACCCGACGATGACGCGGCGGCACGACCCCAGCACGCGTGCAATCAGGCGCGAATCCCGCGGCTGCCCCGTCCGCACGACCACATCGAAACCATCTTCGATCACGTCGACCAGCCGATCCGAGTAATCCACCTCCAGTTCGATCTCCGGGTAGCGTCGATGAAATCCCGCCAGGAGTAGCGGCGTCACCACGCTGGTCAGCGGCAGGCTGACCCGCAACCTGCCGCGCGGCGCGTCGGCGCGCTGCTGAAGCTCGACTTCCGCCAGATCCAGCTCGTCGAGGATGCGGCGACACCGCTCCAGAAAGACGCTGCCCTCGGGCGTGAGCGCCACGCTGCGCGTACTGCGGTGAAACAGCCTGACGCGCAGGTGCGCTTCCAGCCGGGCCACGTTCTTGCCGACTGCGGAAGCAGAAATGCCCAGATGCCGTGCGGCGGCGACGAAGCTGCGGGTATCGGCAACCTGCACGAACGATTGCACCCAGTTCAGGTTATTCATCATCGGCGTATGAAGGATTCCGGACCGGCCGGTTCATTCTGTATGGAGTCGTGTCCCGTTTATCCGCGCAGACCCGGCTTGTAGGATGGCCCGGCGAACTTGAGTTGTGTTCCGACAGCTCAGCATCTTCCCTCCGAAACGAGCGAGCCATGTCCCTCTCCGATATCCGCAAACGCGCCATCGTATTGACGGCCGTCAGTCTGGCCGGCGTCATGTTTCACCTGGAAATATCCAGCGTGCCCGTCATCCTCTCCACGCTGGAGACCGTCCTGCACGGCGACTTCAAGTCCATGCAGTGGGTCATGAATGCTTACACCATCGCCTGCACGACCGTCCTGATGGTAACGGGCACGCTGGCGGATCGCTACGGACGCAAGCGCATCTTCATCCTGAGTCTGGCGTTGTTTGCGGTGACGTCCCTGATGTGCGGCCTCGCGCAAGACATGTCCTTCCTGATCGTCAGCCGGTTCCTTCAGGGCCTGGGCGGCGGAGCGATGATCATTTCCCAGATTGCCGTGCTGTCGCATCAGTTCCAGACGGGAAGGGCGCGCAGCCGCGCGTTTGCCGTCTGGGGGCTGGTGTTCGGCATCGGCCTCGGCCTGGGGCCGCTCATCGGCGGCCTGATCGTCGCGCTGTCGAGCTGGCGATGGATCTTCCTGATACACGTACCGCTCGCCGCGCTGACCGCCGTGCTCGTCTTCCAACACGTGGACGAGTCGAGGAATCGCGAGGAAACGACGCTCGATCTCGCGGGGCTGTTCACGCTGGCGTTCGCCGTGCTCGGCGCGACCTATTTCATCACGCAAGGCTCGTCTGCCGGCTTCGCCGGCGGCATCGGCGTACTGCTTGCCGCGACGATCAGCCTCGCCGCGTTCATCGTCATCGAATCCAGGCATCCGCGGCCGATGTTCGATTTTTCCGTCTTCAGGATCCGTCCGCTTTCCGGCGCGCTCGTCGGCTCCGTCGCGATGAACGTCAGCTTCTGGCCGTTCAACATCTACCTGCCGATCTATTTTCAGGGCGCACTCGGCTATACGCCTGTCGCCGCCGGCGCCTGCCTGCTGGCCTATACGCTTCCCACTCTGGTCATGCCGCCGCTCGCCGAACGCCTGATGCTGCGCTACAACCCGCGCGTGATCATCCCGTTCGGGCTGTTCACCATCGGCCTGGGCCTCTTCCTGATCAGGATCGGCAGCGGCCTGGCGAATGCCGGCTGGCTGACCGTGATTCCCGGTTGCCTGGTGGCAGGGTGCGGGCTCGGCTTCACCAACACGACCGTCACGAATACGGCCACGGGCGCGATCTCGACCGACCGCGCGGGCATGGCAGCGGGTATCGACATGAGCGCCCGGCTGATCACGTTCGCGATCAATATCGCATTGATGGGATCGATCCTGTCTCAAGGCATTCTGGCGTATCTGAACGGCATCTGGTCGAACGTCCTCGACGAATCCCGGCTACGCGCGCTGGCGGGAATCATCGCCACCGGCAATCTCGCCGACCTTGCGCGGCGGGCTCCCGCGGTAACGACGCTCGATCCGTCCGGACGCATCGCCCACGCCGCGCTCGTGCATGGTTTCGGCTCGGTCATGCTTTACGGCAGCCTGGCCGCATGGGTGCTGGCAGCCGTCAGTTTCGCGATCTTCGGCCCCGCCGGTTCGTCGTCGAACGCCAGGGATGTGTTATGGCATCCTGAAGAAGAACGGGAATTGAACTGACATACCGCGCCAAGATCGCACTTCGATGCAGCGATACAGGCTGCGTCGGAGCGCCACGTTTCAGGCATCGCGGGCCTGCGCCGGAAACTTCACGCGTTCACGACCCTTGCGGCGGTCACGGTCACTTCGACCAGCCAGCCGGGCTCGACCAGCCGCACCACCTGCGCACGCGTGCGAGTGGGCAATGCCGGTTGCGCCGGCGACCCGAAATAGTCGCGATAGACCGTGGAAAAAGCGTCGAAGTCGGGCATGCCGTCATTCGCCGGATCCGCAACGAACAGCGCCTGTACCGCGACGACATCGCCAAGCGCGTACCCCCTGGATTCCAGGATCTGCCGAATCTGGTCGAGTACGCTTCTCGTCTGCGTCTGCATGTCGCCGAAATACGCGACCGTACGCGGCCCGGCTTCGCGGTTGCATGGCAATGCGCCCACACCGCTCAACGTGATGGTTTTCGCGCCGGCGGGAATTTCGATTGCCTGCGAGAATTCTCGCGCCCAGGATTCCTGGATCGACAAGGGAGTCGGGTGTCGCAGGATGGCATCGCTCATGTCAGGCTCCGGATTGAATTGCACGGTGTCAGGCGCCGTCGGCCGCTTCGTTCGTGTACTACCTGCGCCAACGACCGGTAACAGGCCGGATGATAAGTGGCCGTCGACGATCCATAAAATGAATTAATTAGATGAAACCGTTCGACACGGTCGATCGATGTTGCTACGCTGGCGCAACCGACTGGCACGCGTGCGCGGCCATGTCCGGACGGCCCCGTGAAGACACCCTGGCAGGCACCCATGGAACTGCGGCACCTTCGCTATTTTCTGGCCATCGCTGAACTGAACAATCTGTCGCGGGCCGCCGAAACGATGTGCGTCGCGCAATCGACGCTGTCGCACGCGCTGCATCAGCTCGAGGAGGAACTGGGCGCCGCGCTGTTCGACAGGGTGGGGCGCAGCATCCGGCTCACGCAGGCGGGTCGCGTGTTTCGCGACTATGCCGCGCGTGCCTGCAACGAAGCGACGCACGCCAGGCGAGCCGTTCAGGAACTCAACGCACTCGAGGCCGGGACGTTCACGCTGGGCGCCATCCCGGTGTTTCCGCTTTCGTTTCTGCCGGACGCGATCGCCGCCTTCAATCGGCGTTACCCGAAAGTGCGCATCGCGGTTCGGGATCTCCTGGCCGCCGAGCTGGAGGAAAACCTCGCCCTCGGCACGCTCGATCTCGGCATCGCATTTCATCCAGCGTCGCGGGACGATGTCGAATCCGAATATCTGTTCACGGAACGACTCGTGTTGGCGGTCGGCCGGCAGCATCCTCTCGCGAAGAAACGCCGGATCCAGTGGAAGACGCTTGATTCGATCCCGCTGGCGCTGCTGACGTCGCGGTTCTCGACGCGCGTCCTGATCGAGCAGACGTTCAGCGACGTCGGCGCGCGTCTGCAGGTCGCGGTGGAAATGGATACGGCCGAGTCGCTGCTCGCCGTCGCGGCCCAAGGACAGCTTGCAACCATCGTCCCCGAAAGCGCCGCGGCGCGCGCCGAACACGTCGACCTGCTGCGCATCACGGGCCCCGAGCTGTCGCGCGATCTGGGCCTGCTGTGGCCAAAAAGAACAGGCCGAACCCGCGCGGCGAGCCTGTTTGCAGAGATGTTGAAGGCGCTGTCCGCCGTGCCGGGACAGCGCGCCCGCGCCTGACTTGCGTTCGTGGTGGCGCCGGCGCCGGATTGCCGGCCGTGAGGGTGCGTCACGTGCCCCACGCACGGCGAATGCGCTCGCGAATGTCCGTCAAGCGAGAAACGGACTCGTTTGCGAAGACGAAGCGCAGGTAGCGATCCGCCCCGGGGCCCCAGCCGCTCATCGGTGTTGCAGCGACTTTGCCGTGCTCCAGCAGTCGCTTCGAGGCATCGGCGGGTTCGATGCCCAACCTTCGGGTGTCGAGCAGCATCGACCAGCCGCCGTGAGGACGGATCACCGGCAGGTCGGCAAGCGCATCCATCAGGAAGTCGCGACGCGCTTCCCACTCCGCCACGGCCTGAGCCACGCCGTCGTCGGTTGCGGTCAGTGCGGCCGTCGCCCCCGCCATCGCAATCCCGACCTGGCAGACCACGTTCGACAGACTGACGAGGCGCACGTCGTTCATGATCGATGCCGGACCGACGATCCATCCGACGCGCCACCCGATCATCCGATACTCCTTCGAAACGGCGCCGACCGTGATCGTCAGCGCTCGCATGCCGGGAAAACTCGCCGGATGTACGACGCGTCGGCCGTCGAACAAGATGCGCTCCATGGCGGCGTCATAGACGAGCCATATGCCGCGCTCCACGCAATGTGCGGTTATTGCCGACCATTCGTCCCGCGACGGGACGTAACCGCTCGGCATCGACGGCGCCATGATCAACAGGGCTTTCGTCCGCGGCCCGATTGCCGCCGCGAGACTGTCGAGATCAAGGCGCCAGCCGTCCGCCGCAGGGACGAGGCGCCCGAACTTCGGGATGCCGCCGGCCAGATGCACGCGGTTGATCAAGCCTGCGTAAGTCGGATCCGTCAGCACCACCTCGTCGCCGGGCTCGACGATTGCCAGCAGCACGTTCAGTATTCCCGCCAGCCCGCCAGCGGACACGATGCACTCGCTTGCGGCGTCATAAGTGACGCCCGCAGCCTGTCCCACGCGGGCGGCGGCCGCTTCCCGCAGCGGCCGCTGGCCCGTAAATGGAAGGTAGCTATTGGCGGAATCGTCCTCTATCGCGTCGTGCGTCCGCGCCAGCGCCACTGCCGGCGGCCGCAGGTCGGTATCGAGATTTTCAAGCCTTAGAATGTCCGGGTCGCCCAGCAAGTCCGCCGCGTCGCCCACGCGATCGACCCCGATACCAGGAATATTTCTCAATCTCGATACTGTCATGTCAGCCTCCGAGGTCGGTTTAATATATTAAAATGAAAAAATCAGTCGATAGCAAGATTTCTTTGAGCGGTCTGGCCGATCGCCTGCGCGAACGCATCACGGACGGAACCTGGGTGCCCGGAACGCAGTTGCGCCAGGATCTGATCGCGAAGGAATTTGGAACAAGCCATATCCCGGTGCGGGAGGCGTTCGTGCAATTGCAGGCGAGCGGGTTCGTGACGATCGTGCCGAACCGAGGGGCGTTCGTTTCGGCGATGACGTCGGCCGAAGCATCGGAGCTGACGGAAATGCGGGTTGTGCTCGAGTTGCTCGCGCTCGATTCCGCCATCGATTCGTTCGGCGCCGCCGACGAGGCCACGGCACGCGCGATTCTCACGCGCGACGCGGACGCCCACGAGCTGGAAGACTGGTCGCTCGATAACTGGGCGTTTCATCGGGCCATCTACCAGGCAAGCGGCAAACGGCATTTGCTGGAGACCCTCGAAGCGATCTGGCGCAAGACCGATCGCTATCTCAGGCTCGTTTGGCAACTACAGCGGTACCAGCCCGTTTCCTCTGCGGAACATGTCGAAATCCTGGATGCCGTGCTTGCTCGCGACCGGCGTACCGCCAAGCGCCTGACGAGAGCGCATATCGAAGCGGCTGGCGTCGTCATGCAGGGCGCACTTCGCGAATCCCGGGCGGGCAGAGACAAAAGCTAGCGCCGCGTGCGAAATTTCAAGGATCGATTGACGATGAACTGTTCGAGCCCGTCGGCCGTCTCCCATTCGCCGAGGCCGGGTGAAAACGTCCGCGATCACCTGGGCTGAATCTGCCCGTGCCGATGCAAGGCGAGGGCGTTTTGTCGAAGGCGAGGGCTGGAATCGAGTCGGTTCGCACCGGATTTCGACACCATTGCCCGGTTCAGGCACAGCAACGGGGAGGGCATTCGCAATGCATGCCGACGCTTCGCGATGTCATGCCATGACCTGAAGCTGTCCACGCGAGCGATCGTGGTTATCGATAGCAGCGAGTTCAAATCGGCCAGACGAGAAGGCGCGCAGCGGCATGAAGTGCCCGGCGTTCTGTCGCGCCTTGCATTGATTTCGCGTGATGGCAACGCTATCAAAAAAGATAAACTTATATCTAACAAATTTTGACGAAAAATTATGTTCCTGATATGGTTTTTCTGCCTGCAAAGTGCAACCCGGCTGCATTGGCGTCTGGCGAAAAGCGCCGCGTACTTCGCCGGCGGCTGAACCGGACGCCCAACCAACCTCCAGTGGAGGCCGGTAATTCCGGCTATTCAATTGCAGTTGGCGCGTGCTCCGGTTTCGTCGTCACGAGCTTCGCGGGACTCGGTACTGTATCGATTCACGGCGCTGTATAGCTGGAACGGCAATGGCAGCAAGGGAGCGGTTGTCGCCCAGGCAGGGGCGCCGCGCCTGTTACAACCGGGGGAGTGCCGGATAGATCGAGACGTGTGGTCCCTCCCTTCGGGTCAATTTTAGGAGGACGAATTTATTGAATTTAAATATGCCGATTGAACGAATCTGACGCCGACTGCTGCGACCGAGACAACGCGCAGGCCGTGCGCCGTCATCTGCATTCGAATACAACAAAACCCGTTTCCATCAATCTCGAAACCACTCCTGACAGTGAAATACCGATGAAAAACAAAAAAATCAAAGTCAGCGTTATGGCTGTTTCCGCCTTTGCCGCATCGTCGGCTGCAATGGCACAGTCGTCGATCACCCTGTACGGGATGCTCGATGCAGGTATCGGCTACACGTCGAACATCAATGGCCACGATCGGTTCGGCCTCGATGGCGGCGCCTCGGGTTCGAACAAGTGGGGCCTCAAGGGACAGGAAGACCTTGGCGGCGGCCTCAAGGCTGTATTCAAGATCGAAAATGGTTTCAACATCGGGACAGGCGGCATAAACGGGCAGGGGCCCATTGGCTCCACGCGCTCGCTGTTCAACCGCCAGGCTTACGTAGGCCTCACGTCCGACCGGTACGGTACCCTGCGAATGGGGCGCCAGCTCGACGCCGTGACGGAGATGGTCCAGGGCCTGACGGGCGACGCCATTTCGGCGTCGGCATTCTCAACCCCGGGCGATGTGGACAACAACGACAACACGACGAACCAGAACAGCGCCGTGAAGTACATTTCGCCGATCATCAACGGCTTCCAGGCCGAAGGCGCGTACTCGTTCGGCGGTGTTGCCGGCGCGATGGGTTCGGGGCAATCGTGGTCGGTGGCGGCGAACTACGCCCAAGGTGGCCTGACGGTCGCCGGCGGCTACTTCCATGCTGCGAACCAGGGTGAGAACGGGTGGTTGAACGCAACGGCACAACCGGGCTTCGGCGGTGCGCTGGGCTATCCGAGTTCGGGCTACAACGGCGGCAATGCATTCAAGAGCGCGGGCATCGCTCAAGTCGCCGCTCAATACCAGGTTGGCCCCTATACGGCTGGCTTGCGCTACTCGAACGCTCAGTACCAAGGCAACAACGGCCAGCCGTCGATCCACTTCAACGTACTCGGTGCGCTCCTGCAGTACCAGGTAACGCCGGCGCTGTCGCTGGACACCGGGTACACGTATGTCTACGGTTCCGCCGCCACGCCCACGCAAGCAGCAGCAGGCCGCACGATGGCATCGATCAACCAGGTGTCACTGGGTGCGACGTACTCGCTATCGAAGAGGACCGCGGTTTACGCCATGGGGGCCTATGTCCATGCGTTGGGCGCTCAGGCGTCGGCCGCTGACTTTGGCAACACGGCATCGGGCGGCAACCAGGTTCAGGTCAACATTGGCATGCAACACAGCTTCTGATCGCCGGCCCGACGTCGCGATCCGACGAGATCCCGTGATTTGAGGCAGTTTGCAAGCGGGGACCGGACCGGCATGCATCATGCAGTAAATCATGTGCAGCTCTGCGGTGGCGTGGCGGTAGCGGGATGAAACGCGCTACGCCACCGGTTCAGCGCTGCGGTTTCGCGAAGCGCGCGTTTTACGTGGCGATGAAGGAGGGCGCGTAAGCGTTGGCCTCCACGACCGTGCTGATGGCATACAGCCTCAACGCCTTCACCAGCCGATCCTGCAAGGTCGTCGGCCGAACTGCTGTTCGCGCTGAATGCGTCGATGTTCAACGCGTGTATCGCTCGACCAAACGGCGTTACGCGATTGCCGGTCCACGTACACCAGCAGCGTGCAGGCCGGCGCGCGTTGCTCGAACCATCGATGGTCGCTGCCGTCGATCTGGATCAGTTCGCCCAGGCAGGCCCGGCGTGTTCTCGGCTGATAAACCTTTGGCGGTCGCTGCCGGCGTGGAATCCAGAGCCCAGCGTCCGTCATCAGCTTCCTGACCGTTTCCTTTGACACCTGCAGCCCGTGGCATTCCCACAGCTTCTCGCAGGCCAGCGTCGGGCCGAAGTCCGCGTAGCGATCCCGGATGATCGACAGCACGCGGTCAGCCGTCATGCTATCCAATCGATTGTTGCTGGGCTTCGCGCGCCGTTGCGACACGAGACCTTGCGGCCCGTGCTCACGCAATCGGCCGACCAGCCGCCGAATCTGCCGCGTCGTCAGCCCGAGTCGCTCGGCCGCACGCCACGGCTGAAGCTTGCCGTCCGCGACGGCCTGGATGACCTTGAATCTGTCCAGCTCGTGCATCGTCATCGTGATCCGTTCCGTTCCAGCCATCGAAGCCTCCGGCGCTGGATTCCCAGCGACCGATCAGCTTACGATGGATCGAAAAGCGGACATTTGAACTTGGCCAGAAGCGGACATTACAACTTAGCCGCTACAACCAATGTCATACCCGGATTCAGATGTCCACCTTCCAGCCATTTAGAGATGTCCGGTTTTAAGGTCGGTTTTGCTGCGTCTCTTTCCTCGCTTTAACCGTTACGCAGTGTCGAAGGTCGGCGCCTGAACGGGCAGGGCGCTTGCGTTTGTATCTTCAGCTTTTGCAGACCGACGGCCAGGTTTGTTTGGCGGCTTTGCGGTTTGCCGACGTTGCGCCAGATCCACGATCACATGCTCGACGTCGGCCTGTGTGATCTTGCGTTGCTTCTTCTTACCCGGCTCAGCCTCGTTTCGATTGGTTCGGGTCGTGTCGCCTCGGTGTGTTCTGGACGGGGCTTTACCGATTCGGCTGTTATCGCGTTGCGCCTGAAGCGCTTGCGCGACCTGCAGCACATGGCTCAAACGCTTGTGCTCGACGACGGCACCCTGATCGATTTTAGCCAAACGATCGTACTGCCGGCAACGCAGCACGCGATCGTCAGCACGGAGTTCAATCCGCCCATCCGGGTACTCCCACACCTCGATCTGACGGTCGATCAGCTTCCGGTTCTCCGGCGTGTCCTCCAGCAAGTACATCACCCGGTCGTACTGTACCGTCAGCGACTTCGTTACTTTCCGCGGCTCGCGCCACGTCAGCACCAGGTCCAGACTCTCGTCGGCCCGTAGCATCCGATGCGCATTGAAGTCACTCTTCGGCGGCTTCGCGAAGCGCGCGTTGTAGGCGGCCATGAAGGAGGGCGCGTAAGCGTTGGCGTCGGCCACCGTGTTGATCCCGCGCAATCGCATCTCCTTGACCAATCGGTCTTGCAACGTCAGGTGCGCTCGCTCGACACGCCCCTTGGCCGAGCTGCTGTTCGCGCAGAACGTGTCGATGTTCAGCTCGTACATCGCGCGGCCGAACGGTGTCACGCGATTGCCAGTCTTGCCCGGTGTCGAGACGCGGAACACGCTGGCCTTGTCGCTGTAAAACGCCCCCGGCTTGCCGTGACGTTCGATGTATGCGCGCGTCGCTTCGAAGTAGCTGAAGGTCGATTCGGTCTGCGTGAAGTGCAGCATCATCAGCCGGCTCGTCGCGTCGTCCACGTACACCAGCAGCGTGCAGGCCGGCGCGCGTTCCTCGAACCATCGATGGTCGCTGCCGTCGATCTGGATCAGCTCGCCCAGACACGCCCGGCGCGCTCTCGGCTGATAAACCTTCGGCGGTCGCTGCCGGCGCGGCACCCATAAACCAGCCTCCGTCATCAGCTTCCTGACCGTCTCCTTGGCCAGCCGAATGCCGTGGCACTCCCAGAGCTTCTCGCAAGCCAGCGTCGGCCCGAAATCGGCGTAGCGATCGCGGATGATCGACAGTGCCCGGTCGGCGGCTCCTGGGTCCAGGCGACGGTTGCCGGGCTTCGATCGGTGTCCCGATACCAAACCCGCCGCGCCGTGTTCCCGAAGCCGGGCGACCAACCGGCGAATCTGCCGGGTCGTCAATTCCAGCCGTTCCGCTGCACGCCACGGCTTGAGCTTGCCATCCGCCACATCCTGGATGACCTTGAATCGGTCCAGCTCGCGCATCGTCATCGTGATCCGCTCCGTTGCAGCCATCGCAGCCTCCGGCGCCGGACACCCGGCGGCCGAACAGCTTACGTGGCACGAAAGCGGACATTTCTATGTAGCCAAAAGCGGACATTTCAATCTAGCTGCTACAACCAAAATTGTCGATAACTATGATTATGTCAAATTAAGAATTCCGAACGAGTTTGATCACCGATATCAAGATCATGACTGGAGTCGGCAACGTCACGATTCGCAAGCTGATGCGCTCGCACGGGAAGCGGAAAACGCACGACCCGCCGAACTGGACGCCATCATTGGCTCGATCCGGGAGCAAATCGCAGCGTACGGCAATACTCCCGATCAGATTTTCGGTCGACGCCGCACCGCGGCATCGGGCGAACAGGACGACACGAGTGACGATACCCCGCCGTTTTATTTGGGGCCGCAAGAAAAAGCCATATCAGGCTTGAGGCGCCTAACCGAAAAAACGCAAGGGGATCAAAGGCCCCCCAGAGCGACGTAACAATGCTTGACGTTCTGACTTGAACAGGCCGCCTGGAATGATTTGACCAAATTATCATATGATCTAATAGCTAAATTCCGCACGTTTTCTTGAGCATTGCGGCACAACCGTTCAACGATATGAGGACGGCAAATACCGCGCACCTGGTCTACCGTTCTCGCGAAGGCTGCGGAGGTAGACGTCTCGTCCGTGCTAGCCGATTGTTCTCGGTTCGGACCGGCGGTGCGTTGCTTTCTTTCGCCGTTCGATGCGTTACTGGAGATGGTGTTCCTGCAGCGTCGGGCATCGGGGACCGTCGAAGCAGTACTGATGTCGAGCCGGCTACCGGCCAGCGTCTTCTACTCTGGGAGGTTTCGACAGCGGCCGCTCACCATTCACGTGGCGTGGCTTGCGCACGAGAATCGGCTCGTTGGAAACCAGGACGGGCTACTTATACGGGCCGCCCGCGACCAGGCTGCACGGTGGCGCCTGAACACACGATCCAGTCCAGCAATGGCAATTGAAGCGGAGACCTGGTCGGTGCTGGACCGTTTGTACGAGTCTGCAGGCCTGTTCGCCTGGGAATACGCGCTCGAAAACGCTCGACAGTGGATGGCGGCACCGGCCGTTGCTGAAGCGTCGCTCCGGCGAGCGGTCGCGGCACTCGACGCTGTCAAGCCGATAGTTGTACCAGTGGAAGACGCTGAACAGTTAGCGCTGTACGACCCCGAAGCCGGGTGCTGGCACTTCGTGCCGCGCGGTGATATCGCGTGACGCTTGACGATATAGCGGCTGGCGTAGTGGTTTGCCAGATTTAAACAAGAAATAGAGAGGGCTGAAGTGAGCATCGGCGACACACTCAGTAGCTTCGCGTCGGGCGCGGTTGACTGGAATCGGCGCCCGGTCGCATTGAATTTCGGGCGATTGCAAGGGACCTTGGGGCGCTTGCTAGCGCTCCAGCACGCAAACGTTCACGAGGGGCTGATGACCGGCATCAATGGGCATCTCACGTGCGTATCGACAAGACACGACCTACCGCCCAAGCTGTTCATCGGGGTGCCTATCTCATTGCGACTGGTGACCGACCGCGGCCAGCTGCAGACAATCAACGCGATTGTGCAGAACGTGCAGATCGGGCAAAGCGACGGCGAGCTGTGCGTCTACCAGCTGACCGTCTGCGACGCCTTATCTCTGATGGACAAACGGACAAACTCGCGCGTCTTCCGCAAGCAGAGTGTCGTTGACGTCCTCACGGTAATGTTCAACGAATGGCGCCAGCGTAGCCCTGCTCTCGCGCGTGCCTTCGAGTTCAATCTGTCATTTCTGAATCGCGAACGCTATCCGGCCCGAGAATTGACCCGCCAGGTCAACGAGTCGGACGCGGCGTTTGTGCGGCGCTTGTTACGTCGCGAAGGAATTTCGATCTTCGTCAAGGCCGGGCGAGCAAACGGCAGCACGAGCGCCGAAGGCGATACCCCTGTCCATACCCTGGTCTGTTGCGACAATCCCGATTCGTTGCAGGAGGCACCGGCGGGAACGGTGCGCCTTCACCCACGCGATGCTGGTACCGAAGAGCGCGATACGGTCACCCTGTTCGCGCTGCACGCGCGCCTGGTGCCGGGCGCGACCAGCCGCCCGTCATGGGACTACAAAAAGGCCCGTATCGATGAGTCGTCCGTGGCCAGCGACGTCGACCAGGGCGACGCCGGCAACGATCTGGCGAAACTCCTGACCGACGTCGCGATCGATGTGCCGCATGCAGGCGACTCGTGGGACGATCACGATCGCCTGACGCTCTCGCGCATGCTGGCTCACCAATTCGAAGCGGAACAGTACGACGGTGCGAGCGGCGTTCGAGATCTCACGGTCGGCACCTGGATCACGTTGACGGGTGACCTCGACCTGGACATGCAATCGGCCGACAAGCGCCAGTTCGTCATCACGTCGATTCGTCACGACGTCTCGAACAACCTGCCGAAGGGGCTAACCGAACGCGTGCAACAGCTCTTCGCGGCGAGCAAGAACCTTGTATCGCCTTCGCCGGCCCAGTTCGCGCCCTCCTCCACCGAATCGGATACGCGTTACGAGAACACATTCACGTGTGTGCGCCGCGGCGTCCCGATTACCCCCGCGTACGATCCGAAGATCGATCTCCCACCGGTCCATCTGCTCACGGGCGTCATCGTCACGCGCGACGGCGACGAGGTGGTGACCGACGAGCTCGGGCGAGTCTACGTGCGAATCCAAGGCCTGGACCCCGCCGACCACTCGCACGCACAAGGAGCCGGCACGAACGACAACGCCGGAGACAGCGCGCCGATCCGAGTGGCATCAAGCCTTGCGGGCACGCAGTTCGGGGCGTCGTTTCTACCGCGCATTGGCATGGAGGTGCTGCTCGGCGCGATCGGAGGGGATCCCGACCGGTTGGTGATCATCGCGGTCCTGGGTAACGGGTCGAATCCGCCGGCAGCGTTCACGCACACCGGTTCGCTGCCCGGCAACCGATATGTGTCGGGCATCAAGACGAAGGAAATCAAGGGGCAGCGCTATAACCAGCTGCGGCTCGACGACACGCCTGGCCAGATTTCCAGCCAGTTGGCGAGCGAGCATGCACATTCGCAGCTCAATCTGGGTTACCTGACGCAACCACGCCAAGACGGCCAAGGTACTGACCGCGGCGAAGGTGCCGAGCTGCGTACCGACGCGGCCGCCGCGCTGCGTGCAGCGCAAGGCATCTTGCTCACGACGTATGCCCGCTCACAGGCAAGTGGCGGCCAGCTTGATCGTGACGAGCTACTGCAGCTGCTCGGCGAGTGCACCGAGTTGTTCAAGTCCCTCGGAGACTATGCGGGCGAACACGGCGGGCAAGCAACCGACACCACCGGCCAGCAGGCTGTCGCCGCCGCGTTCAAGGGCTGGACGCCCGCCAGCGGAACATCGAGCACCGGAGCTGGGGCCGGGTCCGCGGGCGGCTCGCAAGCGCTGATGGCTTTCGGTGCGCAGGCCGGGTCCGTTGCGATCACCCCGAAGACCCACGTGACGTACGCGGGCGAAAACATCGACCAGGTCGCGCAGCAGCACGTCCAGTTGACCAGCGGCCAGCGCATCAACCTGCACGGCGGGCGCGGCGTTGCGATGTTCGCTCACAGCGATGGCGTATCGGCGATTGCGAACCAGGGGAAGGTTACGCTGCAAAGCCAGGCCGACGACACACAGATCGATTCCGCGAAGAACATTCAGTTCACGGCGGCCGACGGCAAGATCACCGGCATGGCGAACGACCAGGTGGTCTTCACGACGTCTGGCGGTGCCTACCTGAAGCTGCACGGCAGCGACATCGAGCTCGGGTGCCCGGGCAAGTTCACCGTGAAGTCCGCCGGGCACTCATGGCAAGGGCCGGCCAGCATGAGCACGGACATGCCGAAGTTCGATCATGCGCCGCTCGGGCGCGTGCCGAAACTGGTGCGAGCCTCCGATGGGAATCCGATCGAAGGATATGTCGGCGAGGTCCACAAGGCGTCGGGCGAGATCGTGAATGGCCAGACGGACAGCGCGGGCACGATGGCTCCGATCGACCACAATCAGTTCGAACAGGTCGTCGTGAAGTTCTTCAAGAAAGATGCATAACCGAGAGACAGGGTACGGGTCATGGCAACTACACAACGCACGCCAGCAGCCACTGCCAAGGGTACGGTGCTGCCGAACAAGAAGAAGGAACTCGTCGCGGTCAAACCAATGCCGCTGCCAGGCGTCGTGATTTTTGTGCACGGCGTCAACTCCGAAGGCGAGTGGTTTAACGCTGCGGAGGCTGGACTGTGCAAGGGCCTCAACCGTCGACTCGCTCGGCTCGACGATCAGATGGCGCACAAGGGTCCGGAAGCAGGACAGCTTACTCCAGTCAGCTATATCGACAGCCTGACGCCGGATGGCTACATTAATCCGAACATGGCTCCACAGACCTACATCAAACCCGATCCGTCCTACTCACCGGTAATTCACTTCCGATGGGGCTACAAAGCCGACAAGGAAGACCTGAAAAAGTACGGCGGGAACGTGTTTCTGAACGAGCAAAACTACTGGGGGGGTGGTCCGTTTGCGAACGGCTGCTCAAGCCTGCCTGATCTGTGGAACAAAGGCATCAATGATCGCCTGTTCCTGAGTTTGACAATCCAGGCGCTCAATCCCGTCGATGCACGACAAGTTTACGCGACTCCAGAGCGCCATTATGGCGTCATGGCTGCGTTGCGACTCGCCAAGCTGATCGAGTCGATTCGAAAGAAACAAGCTGACTGTCCAATCACGGTGGTGTGCCACAGCCAAGGCAACATTGTCGGGCTGGCAGCCGCATTTCTCGGTGACCGCATGCCTCCCGTCACCGATGGAAAGGGCAAACAGGGTGAATGCGTCGCCGATGCATACGTGCTTGCTAACCCGCCTTACAGCGTTGTCGGGAAGCTCGCGCCGGACAATTGGGCGCAGCGCGGCATTCAGAACGTCTACGGCGAGCACGGTCGAGAGACCTATTTCGCTCGCATGGCGACGTTGAAGGAGTTTTTCGACATCATCAGATGGCGCCCGAGATGCGAGATGTCCCCCGAGGAAATCGACAAGGAGATGGCAAACTCGCGCCCGTCGGCCAATGGCAAACCGTTCTCTGCCGAAGCGGATCGCGAAGCTCACGGGGTCACCGGCGGCGCCAAGAAATTCACATCGGGACGCGTGACGTTGTATTGCTGCCCACATGATCAAGTGATTTCGGCCACCACCGTTCAGGGCATAGGATGGCGCGGCATGTCGAGTGATGAGGTCGAGGCTGCAGGTGGGACCAACGTGCTCGTACAGCGGGTATTTGCGTCTGGCTTCACGATCGGCAAAGATGCGAAACAGGTTTATCGTTACTGGGAGGATGATTGGCGCTATCAGAAAGGAGCAACGCCTGGATTCTGGTTTCCCCCATCACCGCCTATCAAGCTCTCGTTGACACGAGCGCTCGGGAAGTACAAATCACTCGGCCGTTTTTTGGATTTCCAGTATCGCGACGGCATCAACATAATCAATATTTTTGGGAAAAAATTCCCGGTCAATGCCGTTCCCCCAAAAGGGTGGACCGTACCATGTGATGCACCGAAGCTCGACCAACCATTCGAGCCGGTGGCAATCAAGAACGGATACCCGATCCAGGCAGTGAAGGACGGCGACAAGGCGGTGAGTTTCTTCAACGAAGGCAACGACCCGCCTGCTTCGGACCGAGATATGAACAAGGCCGCGGTGAACAAGCGCGGAGGAGACGCGATTGACCAATATGATGGGTCTGCACCGGCAGAAGGCAATGCAGCAAGTGAAGCCGGGCTTCGATACGAGATGCACGCGATCGTGCGTCAAACCGCTCGCCGCGACCAAGACGCAGACGGTCCGATGTTCGATCCGAACGGCAGCGTGATCTCGGAAACACCGGGTTACAACGCAGCCGATGATCGCACGCGATATGCGAATAGCACGGTTACGGCCTACCTCAAGAGTACTGAGAAGAATAACCCGACGAATCACTCGATAACCATGACGAACCCGATGCACGCTGAAAAGGCACTCGCCTATGATGTGGCGATCGGCGTGTGTCGGCTGACGTCGCAAGATTGGGCGGAATTGCGCATTGAGGCTGATTGGCGCTTTGGAAATGGTCTCGACAGCAGCAATCCTCACAAGAAGTATTCGGAGTACTTCAATCGAGGAAAAATGAATGATCAATTCTTGACGCGTTGGATCACGAGCGACCCGGATGCCGCGATGCCAAAACGCATCTCGGACGAGCGGGATCCGTCGTGGATGCTCGATGTGGCCAAGTTCGTATGAGCACGCTGCTTTCGAAATGGCCACGCAGGATCGGCACGGTAGCGGCACTCCTGCTGATAGCCTTTGGCGTGGCAACGGTTTCGCTCTACTATTCGACTCATGTTGCCGGTCAAACCTTGACCCCTGGGGAATTAATGAAGCAATTGTTCGTGCTGCCGATCCTTTTCATCGTGGCAGTTGTGGCGCTCAGTGTCGCTTTCACGAAGTCGCGTACGCCCAAGGCGACGCCTCCGGAGGCGATTCCCGCTGCTGCCGTAGCACCGGCTCAGAGCAAGCCGTTTCGTGCACAGGTGGTCGGTCTCGCATGGCTAAACCCACTCCAGCGCCGGGACTACCCGACTGAATGGCAATTGCTATGGACCTTGGGACTCGTCAAGCCGAACGAGCATGACGATATGGTTAAGGCCGAGCCGCAAAAGTTCACCACGTTGCAACCGATCGTTGGTGTTGTCGATGGCAACAACGGGCGAGAAACGTTCAGTGGTTTTTATGAAAAATACGTCGATCAGCTCCTCAGCCTGTTCGGCGAGATCTACGTCATGAGCCCGGTGTATTTTTACACCGTCCATTCGAAGAATCCAAAGGAATGGCGCGAATTGGCTGGCACGCATATTGAGTTCGCCATTCCAGACAATCGTCTTGATCCAGAAGCGTCGAAGAAATTCCTGGTAAAAGACTTCGTTTCGATGTTCGAGATTGGAAATCCGGATGCACCTGATCTATGGAGTAAAGACGTCCCTCCGGATGTTCATATCACTTCCGGCGGTCCAAACGCTGGATTTACCTCGCTTAACCGCGCTCTCGACTTCTTGCAGGCCCATCCGGACCAAAGCGTTTGGGTGATGAACTGGGACGCGCCGAGCTTCCCGCCCAAAGATGGGCAGATGAACGAGAACATGGTGCTGTTGGTGCTCACGGGGCCCGATTTCAAGACCGACCGCGAACCACTCGCGTGGCTTGGTCGCGCTGCTGTTGGGAACGTGAACGACTTCGAGAAGAAAGCGGGTACGACACGCAGTGTCGAGGCGTGGAAATCGACCATTGACCAGGCGGCCCACAACGCCGGAGTGACGACTACGGACCTGCACTATGTCATTCATGACGCCGGCAAGGGCAGTGACGCCGCGTCCGCCCGTCTCAGCGCGCTGTCACAGACGTTGACGGAAGTTCTACCCGAGTACGATTACCAGAAGCAGACGTTCAACACGTCGGCGTTACTTGGCGAGATGGGCGCCGGCACCGCGCTGACCGACGTGGCACTAGCCATCGGTCGTGCGAATCATCTCGGCGGCAATACGTTAGTGGCCGGCACAACCGATGCCGATCACCCAACGGCAGTCGTCGTTGCGCCTCCGACAAAGCTTAATTCGGTTGATCCGAAAGCGCCGTGGTTCCGCGCACGTGGCGGCGGATCGGCCTTTCTACCTTGGTGGGGAAAACGCCATGACATCGACTACAGCCGCTACGAACAGGGCTATACCTTTTAGAGGCGCAGCCGAAGGCGCTTGTCCGATTCGGTGTCGCGTAGATCGGCACCGCCGGCTATTTCGGCTCGCGGGGAAAGTATGAATTCGGGGGTGTACAAACAGTCTCGCCCTCACCGTTTCTTGGCGTGGGGTGCCGGGATGCTTGTCGCGGGATTCGGCCTCTTCTCGGTCTTTTGCATATCCCTGGCCATCGGTGTGTTCGATCAGCTTGGGATCACGATGGACGACGTTTCATTTATTGTCATCGTCGCAGTCCTGATGGCGGCGATCGGACTGATCCTTATCGTTGTGGGGCTCGTGAATGCATTCCGAGCGCGCAGATCTGTCAATCAGGCCGAAGTCCGTAGATGATCGTGACGTTGATAGTTCGACGGGATTGTAGGCAGAATCCGCGCCGAGCTTGAACCAGGAGTAGGAGCTTTTATGCGCGGCGTGATTCGGGTAGGAGACGTGCACAGTCACGGCGGCCGTGTCGAGTCTGGTGCACCGAACAGCGAGGTCATGGGGCGACCGGTCGCGAGAATCGGCGATCGCTGCACCTGCCCGATCCATGGAGAGTGTGTGATCGTTGAGGGCGATACGGCGTTCGACGTCGAGGGAAGCTTCGCATCGTTCGACGGTCACAAGACTTCGTGCGGTGCAGTGCTGATCACATCCCTCCCTACGTCCGGGCGAACGTAGGCTCACCACACAGGTGCCGACCGCCTGTTCCGACCACAACGACCCGGTGTTCGCGCTATTGGTCTCGCGCGGCCACTACGGGCGAAAGTCGCACCTCAAGAGATCAATATGAGCGTGTTTCCTGACTTCGCGCGGGAGATTGCAGACGCGGCGCGAGTGACATATCGAGCCCTTCTGGCGGCACACCCGAACGAGCGCTTTTACGCGTTTGCACTCTTCACTGACGGTGGTGCGATGACCGTCGTGCCGGCCGCAAATTCTGATGAAGGGCTGAAGCGGGTCCGCGAACAGATGGAGGTCGGTGAAGATGAGGATGCGCCCGAGTTTACATGGGCGCCCGCCGAGTGGCCATATGAATCAGCCGAAGCAGATTCGTTCAATTCGCTTTGCAAGAGGCTGGCCGATACGGTACTGAGTCCGAAATTTCAAGAAGCCAAGTTCGGCGAGTTTTTCAAAGACCTTCAACACGACATGATCGAGGCACTCAGGCTGCTCGATCAGGAAGGGTTGTTCGGTACGGGGGCGGAGCGCGAGAAATTCACGCTGTTCGTCTCGATCAGTGATGACGACGGCGCCGTGCAACTGGAGAACGAATCCGCCAAGGTCCTGAATGCTCCTGCCGTATTCGATCGCTTTATCAAACGCTACGAATAGAGGCAGAAAGGCCGACACGAGATGTTGACGGGATTTTGCAAACGGCAAGGTGTGGTGCCGACGGTCATTTACTGATCAGCAGGATGCGTGAACTCGTCGGCTTCACAGAAGAAATCTCGTTGACCGGGTGCCGATGACGTCGGTCGGCGCGCAGCGCGTGGCCGCGCGTGCCCTGCCCGTTTCAGCATGCGCGCGATTGCCTGCAATTGCACCCAAAGATGGTCGGCATCCTCCACCGACAAAGTATCCACTGCAGCTTCGAGTGCAGCCACAATCGCTTCGAATTGCTGCGGGGCGCCGGCAAGAACCGGCATGGCTCGCGCACGGGCCTGATCTTCTCGATAGAGAAACATCCAGCATGCGAGCGTTCTGCGCTCATCGCGAGATAGCTCGTCGAGCAACTCCGCTGGTAATGGCTCGTCGATACGAAACGACCCGACGTACTCCGCGGCCGCCAGGCCGCGATCGCGCGACTGCGCCGGCCCCTTTCGACGGTTCGATGCGCACCAACTTGACTAGGCGTCCCTGTTTGCGAATCAGCATGGTGTGATGTCTGGGTTGATCCGCTTTAGGAATTCTGGACCAATCTGAGAGCGAGTTTTACGGCAAACTTGACCCTGAACCAGGAGGTGGTTTGCCATGAAACGGAAGCGCTTTTCGATCGAACAGATTGTGGCCGTACTGAAGCAAGCAGATCCGGCGAGAATAACGCAAGCTGTCATCAACACCGTCTGCTTCCATGGAAAATCCCCGACTGGGCGATTACCGAAGCTAGAGGGGCAGATAACTATTAAAGAATAGAACCGTTTGACGGGAAAGCAAGTCCGCCCCCTCCGCGATGTGTCAGGAGGGCGTGAAAGTTACAAAATTGCTTTTCTCGTACGGCGAAGGAACAATTTCTCCAAGAATTTTATAAAGAAAAATTATTCCCATAATAGGATAAAACGCCCGATCCATGCAAAAACGGCAGGAACCAAATTACTTAAACGGACGATATCCGTCTGTTCAAGTAATTTGGTTCCCGGCCACCTCACCGAAGTGCCGAACTGCACGATCGAGCAAGTAATCCGGCTCTATGCGTCGAACCGGATCGCACCGTTCTCGATGACAGCCTGGCTGCCGTATTGCCAAGTGATGTTTCGGTGTTCATGTCCGATCGGCAAGCCCGAATATATTGGCAGATCGAGGGCGCCCAGTACGTCGACCAGCATCTGCTCGAGCGTGAAATCTGCGCCGTCCGGAATCGGGCAACGCGTGAATTGCCCGAGCACGAACGCGCGAGCTCCGTCGAAAGCACCGCTCAGTCGCAGTTGCGTCAGGCTTCGGTCGAGCCGATAGCCGAATTCCGTCACGTCCTCGAGTAGCACAATCGCGTCGCGCGAGCGAAGCGGCCAGCGTGTACCCGCGATGCTCGCCAGCACCGTCAGGTTACCGCCACACAGATGCCCCTGCACCACCCCGGAGTCGCCGGACAGGTGCCGCAGGTTCTGTACGGCGCGTTCGTCGCCGCTAAGCACGGCGCGGATATCGGCGCGCGTCGCATCGTCGACCTTAGTCGCCAGACTGTGAAATGTCGGACCATGCAGCAAACGCACGCCGGGCCGATCTGCGAGTGCGCAGAACAGCGACGTTGCATCGGAAAAGCCGATGATCGTCTTTGGCGTCGCGATCTCGTCGGGTAAGTGCTCGAGCAGATGCGCGCACCCGAATCCCCCTCGTGCGAGCCACACGATCTCGATCGACGGATCCATCAGGGTACGCCGCAGGTCGTCTGCGCGCTCCTCGGCGGTACCGGCGAAATAACGGTACCGGCTGCCGAGATGCGCGCCCGCCCTGACTTCGAAGCCCCAGCTTTCAACTAGCGCGATGCCACACGCGATGCTTTCCGGATCGGGAACACCAGCAGGCGCGACCACGCCCACCGTCTTGCGTCGTGATTCCATTGAATGGCTACCTGGACGATGGAGAACTCGCTGAATATACCCGCACCGCCCGCTAACGACTCAGCCTTGCAACGCGGCGTCAAGCGCACGGGAATCACGATCGCCGGAGTCGTAGAGCACAATGAAGTCGTCGCCCTCTGCGAAGCAAAAATGTCAATTCGCCGACCGTTTTCGAGCGAGGATGCAAAACCCTCGTGAATTCACAACCATCCCTGATCAGCCAACCAGCTGGATGCGATCATATTGCACCGCGCGCACGCACTGCCATGCACTGCAAGACGCCAGGCGGCGCCGAACTCTTTTCCACTGGAGCCTGAACAATGTCGTCGATCGATACCCCGATGGATACCCGGATCGATACCGTTACGCGGCGGTCCATCGTCCGCGCGAGCGCCGATTCCGTCTGGAAGCGGGTCACCGATCCAGCCGGCATCAACGACGAGCTTTTTCCAATCCTGCGCATGACCGTGCCGGCATCCATCCGAGGCAAAGTCATCGAGGAGATCCCGCTCGGCGTACCGGTCTGCCGCAGCTGGTTCCTGCTGTTCGGGGTGCTGCCGATTGACTATGACGACATCACCATCGCGCGCTGCGAACCGGGCCGGCAGTTTCGCGAGGAATCGACGATGTTCAGCATGCGTTCGTGGACCCACGAGCGCGTATTGCGCGACGTGCCAGGAGGCTGCGAGGTCACCGATACGCTGACCTATCAGCTACGTTTTCCGTTGCGCTTCAAGCGATGGCTGATTCGCGGTGTCCTCGGCTATTTGTTTGCGCACCGTCATCGCCGGCTTGCCGAATGGTGCGAGAGACAGCCGCAGCAACCTCAAGCCGTCCGCGAGCGATAGCGGGCGCAGCGTCCGAGTAACGTCGCCGGCATAGCGTGCAGAATGGAATGCGCCGTGATCTGCGTGACGCAATGGCACCATGGAAAAGCCAGCCCGACACACCTACCCGCCCGATACTGGCCGCCACGCCCGGACGATTCATCGCCGGTTGCCTCCAGGGCTGACGCCCATCCGCTGCCGATACATCTCGATAAAAGCCGATGCATTTCGATAACCCAGCTGATATGCGACCGCCTTCACGGATACCCCTTCGTCGAGCAGCGTGACGGCCCTGACCAGCCGCAACCGCTGTCGCCACTCGTTGTACGACATGAACAGGCCGCTTCGCCAGCGCCGCGATAACGTGCGCTCGGTCGAGCCGATCTGGTCGGCCCACTGGGCAAGCGTACGCCGATCGCCGGGGTCGGCTTCGATCGCCCGGATGATCGGCAGCAGCAACGGATCGTCCGTCAACGGCAGATACGTCGAGTAGCGCTCCGCGGCAACCATCTGGTCGATGACAACCTCGACCATGCGTCGATCCGCCGGCGTACGGGGATGACCGACGCCACGCTTCGTCAAATCGAACACGAGCGTCTTGATGACCTCGCTCAGCTCGAGCGTACAAGGATTCCCCGGCAGATCGACACACCGGTGACTTGCGAGGTGAACGACCACAAACTCGGTCTCCGATGTCGTGACCGACTCATGTTCGACCTCAGGCGGAATCCAGATCGCATACGCGGGCAGCGACAGATAACGCGCCCCCGCAATGCTGAACTCTACGATTCCGGACACGGCAAACAGCAACCGCCCCCACGGCTGACGCTGCGCCGGCACCGACATCTCCGGCCCGAAACGCGCGCGACGCAGCCAGACCGGATCCGGAGCCTCGCCGAACAGATTGGTCACGGGAGTACCCGTCGCAATATCGATATTCATTGTCCGATTACCGGCATTTACACAGATAAAGACATCATCGATCATAACTGCGTGCGTGGTTGACGTAAATCACCCGCCCTCTCCCACTCATCACGAGCATCCAACATGTCCAAAAAAATCATCGACTTGTCCGTCGCCCTTCAGGAAGACATAGCCTCGGATCCCGAAGCATTTCTCCCGCGTATCGACCGCGTCCTTCATCGGCAAGGCGCTCGCCAGCTGGCCGATTGCTTTCCTGGCCTGGAGCCGGCGGCGCTCCGCGACGAGGAAGGCTGGGCCGTCGAGTTCGTGCAGATGAGCACGCACGCCGGAACGCACATGGACGCGCCGTTCCACTATCGATCGCATCAGGACGACGGCACCCCTGCGTTGACCATCGATCAGATCCCGCTCGACTGGTGCTTCGGACCTGGCGTGAAACTGGATTTCAGGCACTTTCCGGACGGATATGTCGTCACGCCGGCCGACATCGACGCCGAACTTGCCCGTATCGGCCACACACTCAAGGCCGGTGACATCGTTCTCGTGAACACCGCGGCCGGCGCACGCTACGGCCACGACGATTTCATCGACAAAGGGTGCGGGATGGGACGGGACGCGACCTTGCATCTGACCCGCCAAGGCGTGCGCATCGTCGGAACCGATGCCTGGAGTTGGGACGCCCCGTTCCGCTACACGAAGCAACGATTCGACGAGACCCGCGATCCATCCATCATCTGGGAAGGACACTTCGCCGGCAGCACCGTGCCGTACTGCCAGATCGAGAAGCTTGCCAATCTCGAACAACTCCCGGCCCACGGCTTCGATGTGATCTCCCTCCCGGTCAAGGTGGCCCGGGGATCCGCCGGATGGGCGCGCCCCGTCGCCGTCATCGACGCCTGAACGTCACGCCTCGAACTGGCTTCCCGCCTCTTGATTTTTAAACAGGACTCCATAATGTCACGCATCGAAATACCCTCCATTGACACACTTTCCGTCGAACAGAAGGCTCAGTACGAACGCTTTCCCGCCAACCTCACCCTGGCACTGCTGCGCACGACCAGCTTGACGTCAGGCTATCTGACGCTCGGCGGCGCTTTCCCGCGCGGTGCGATCCTCGACAAGGATCGGGAGATGGTGATCCTGCGCGTGGGCGCATTGAGTTCCAGCCGCTACGAAAAGATGCAGCACGTTCCGCTTGCGCTCAAGGCGGGATGGACCGAATCCGAGATCGAGGACATCGAGCACGGTCGCATGTCGGACCCGCGTTCACAGATCATTCTGCGGTTTGTCGACGAATGCGTCAGGGACATCAAGGTCACGTCACAAACGTTCCAGGCAATCCGCGGCTATTTCACCGAAACCCAGGTCGCGGAACTCACCTTGTTGGTCGGCCACTACATGATGACGGCCCGGTTCCTCGAAACACTTGAAGTACCGCTGGACGAAGCGGCAACATCCTGGGACAACATGTAATCCGGCGAGGCTCCACATGACCCATATCCAGACCGCCAGAGCGCCCAATCCATTGAAGGGCTGGCAAGTCGATCCCGATGCAGTCAAGACGATCGGGCATGATCTGCAACGCCCCGAATGCATTCTTGCCGAGCGCGACGGCACATTATGGGCAGCGGATGCCCGAGGCGGCGTCATGCGTATCGATGCCGACGGTGGGCAGACGCTCGTCACGTCGCGCGTCGACAGTCAGTTCGACCTGCAGGCCAACGCAATCGGCAGCCTCGTGTCCGGGACGTTGCCGAACGGTCTCGCGTTTGCGGACAACGGCGACATCCTGATCGCCAATTTCGGCACCGATCGACTCGAACGAATGACGCGTCGAGGCGAAACGAGCGTGCTCGCCGACAGCATCGACGGCCAGCCACTTGGCAAGGTCAACTTCGTGCTCCGCGATTCGAGGAATCGTATCTGGCTGACCGTCTCGACGCGCGTCAATCCATGGACAGATGCCGTCTGTCACGACCTGGCCGACGGCTATATCGCCGTGCTCGACCAGCATGGCTTGCGGGTCGTCGCGGACGGCTTGCACTTCGCCAACGAAATCCGCTTTGACGCACGCGAAGAGTGGCTGTATGTGGCGGAAACCACTGCCAAGCGGGTTACGCGATTCCGCGTACAGTCCGACGGAGCGCTGACCGAACGACAGGTATATGGTCCGCGCGATCTTGGTCCGGGCCTGATCGACGGCATCACCTTCGATAGCTACGGCAACCTGTGGGCGACGATGATTTTCGCCGACAGACTGATCGCCATCACGCCGGAGGGAGACGCGCTCACGCTGTTCGCCGATGGCGATGAGCAGGCGCAGGCCCGGTTCGAAGCCGAATTTGCGAGCGGCAAGGCCGTCACCGACGAGACGCTCTTCGCGACGGGCGGCACCCTCTGCACATGGATGGCCAGCATCACATTTGGCGGTCCGGATCTGACGACCGTGTTTCTCGGTGGATTGCGCGCCAGCGCGATTCCTTGCTTTGACGCACCTGTCAGCGGTTTGCCGCCAGTGCACTGGTAAGTGAAGCGGACGCGCCTCATGTGTCGTCACGGTGATCCGGGTGTTCGCTCCGATCATCGTGCGGATTTTCATGGGCAGCGTCGCCGCTCGCGGCTGCACCGAACCCTCGCTTCAACCGGCGGGCAACGGCGACGCATGCCCTCCCCGCTGCATTGACGCTTTGCGCCGGCAGTCCGCAAACAGGTTGCCGATATCGGTTGCCCTCGCAACCACCCTGCTTCACTGCACGTTCGCCCGGGATGCAATATATTTCCCCCGTGATCGCGACATGTCCCGGCAACCGAGCCAGGAAATTCATCGTTGCGGGAATACATCGTGTTCATTTTCATTGACCGGCGCCTGAAGCCATCAGGGGCATCCGTATCAGCAACCCATGTTCTCGACCAGATTCCGCATCCTCATCGCGGCCAGCGCAATTTTCGCGGCCCATGCATCAGCACAATCCACCGCGTCCGCGCCGGTTCCCGAACAACTGCCGTATGACATCCCTTACGGCCCGCCCATCACATTGACGCAGGCCCGCACCATCATCGCGGCAGCCGAAACGGAGGCGCGACGCCGACACTGGCAATACGCGATTGCTGTTGTCGACAGCGGCGGGAACCTGGTGTCGTGCGACAAAATGGACGACACCCAACTCGCGTCGCTTGAAATCGCGGAGGCCAAGGCGCGCGCGTCGGCTCGATTCCGCCGACAGACGCGGGATATGCAAAACGCCATCAACCACGGCGCGACCGGTAACCTGAGTATCCCGGGGATCCTCGCGGGCGAAGGCGGCATCCCGATCGTGATCGACGGGCGCCTGATAGGCGCGATCGGCGCCAGCGGTGGCGCGGGTGTGCAGGATAGCGTCATCGCTGCCGCAGGCGCCGCTGCAATCCGGTAAGTCGCGCCCGGCCATGGCTACTGTCGCAAACCCGAACCATTACCGATGCTCGCGTTGCCGACGCCCAGTTCATGCCATCGAAACAACAGTCTAATTCTGACGTTTTAATTACGATTTTCTTTCCATTTCGTTTTAAGCCGGTCTCGGTAAGCCGATAACGCGTCGAAAATACGCGATTCGACCGATATCGATACACTTCCCCCTGCAATGAACAATTTGAACGAGTTACTGGACGTCCGAATGGAACCGGTTCCATAATCTCGCACCGGCCGATACCGGGCAGGAACGGATAAAAACTGCTGCATGCGGCACGTGCAATACTTTGAGCCATCGGTGATGGTCGTTTGCCGGTGCGCTCGAACAGGTAACGCGGCGCCGCGAGGGAACGCATTCGGGTCGTTTCAGCCCGGTGCGGCGCTCGACGCAGACCATTCGGAAGAAAGAAAACAGGCGAGCAAGCGCTCGCGAAAAAGACGAAAACGACATGCCCCCAAACGATCATGAAAAGCGCGCCATTGCGCGCGGCGGCGTTACGCGGAGAACGGCGCTGAAAGTGATGGCGGCAGCACTGACGCAAGTCGGGCTGTTTACCGCCGCCCCCGGATCCGCATTCGAGCAGCAGCCGTCGCTCGACGGCAAGAGCTTCCTCGCGCTGTCGCAAGCACTGACAGGCCACGCGAACCTCGATCCGACGACGGCCTCGCGCCTCGTCGACGCATTCCACCGTACCGACCCGGGCTTCGCCGCGCGTGCGGCCGCGCTGGCGCAACGCGTGCGCGCCGGCCAGACACCCGCGCAACTGCTGGCCGATGCCGACGCCGCGGGCCTGCACGACACGGCGCTCGCGATTGTCGCGGCGTGGTACACGGGCACCGTCGGTCATGGCCAGAAGGCCGCGATGGTCACCTATGCCGATGCGCTGATGTACGACACGGTCCACGACGGAATGAGCGCGCCGACCTACTGTTCGAACGGCCCGCTGTGGTGGACCGCCGAACCGCCGCCGGCCGATGTCGCGCCACCCCGCAAAACGGTTGCGCCAGCAACTACCTCGCACCCGCAACAGCACGCGTGAACCTCATGAGAACTCCTGTTTTTGAATCGAACGGCGACGTATCGGCCGATGTCGTGATCGTGGGCTCCGGGGTGGTGGGCGGCCTGATCGCCGACCAACTGGTCAGCCAGGGCCATTCGGTGCTGATCATCGAATCGGGCTTGCGCATCGAACGTGGGCAGGCGGTCGAGAACTGGCGCAACATGCCCTTCGACAATCGCGTGGGCTCCGACTTCCAGGGGCTCTACCCGCAGGCGCCGAATGCCCCTGCCCCGCTGTATTTTCCGAAGAACAACTACGTCGGCCTGAGCGGCCGGGACGGCCAGAGTTTCCAGCAGGGCTACCTGCGCACTGTCGGCGGCACGACGTGGCACTGGGCCGCCTCGAGCTGGCGGCACCTGCCGGTCGATTTCCGGATGAAATCGATGTACGGCGTCGGCCGCGACTGGCCGATCTCCTATGACGATCTCGAGCCGTACTACTGCCGCGCGGAAGACGAGATGGGCGTCGCCGGACCCAGCGACCCGGCGATGCAGTCGCCGTCGCAACGCAGCCGCCCGTATCCGATGGACATGGTGCCGTGGGGCCACGGCGACCGGCGCTTCGCCGAAATCGTCAACGCGCACGGCTACCGGTCGATCCCGATTCCGCAGGCGCGCAGCACGCGGCCGTGGCAAGGCCGCCCGGTCTGCTGCGGCAACAACAACTGCCAGCCGATCTGCCCGATCGGCGCGATGTACAACGGCATCCACCACATCGAGCGCGCGGAGCGCAAGGGTGCGAAGGTGCTCGCGGAATCGGTCGTCTACAAGATCGACACCGACGCGAACAACCGCGTGACGGCCGTGCACTGGTACGACGCGTCGCACCAGTCGCACAAGGCGAGCGGTCGGATGTTCGTACTCGCGTGCAACGGCATCGAGACGCCGCGCCTGCTGCTGCTCGCCGCGAACGAGCGCAATCCGCACGGCATCGCGAACGGCTCGGACCAGGTCGGCCGCAACATGATGGATCACTCGGGTTTCCACTGCACGTTCCTCGCGAACGAGCCGATGTGGCTCGGCCGCGGCCCCGCGCAGAGCAGTTGCATCGTCGGCCCGCGCGACGGCGATTTCCGCGGGCAGTACTCGGCGAACAAGATGATCCTGAACAACATCTCGCGCGTCGGGCCCGCCACCCAGCAGGCCCTGAAGCTCGGTCTGGTCGGCAATGCGCTCGACGAGGAAATCCGGCGCCGCGCGATCTACGGCGTCGACCTGTCGATCAGCCTCGAGCCGCTGCCGGATCCGGACAACCGCCTGACGCTCAGCAAGACGCGCTTCGATCCGCACGGCCTCGCCTGCCCGGACATCCACTACGACGTCGGTGACTACGTGCGGCGCGGCTACGACGCGGCCTGCAAGCAGCTCACGCACATCGGCAGCCTGTTCGACGCGGTCGAATTCAACATCACGACGACGCTGAACGCGAACAATCACATCATGGGCGGCACCATCATGGGCTCGGATCCGAAGAACTCGGTCGTCGACGGCGACTGCCGCGCGCACGACCATGCGAACCTGTGGCTGCCGGGCGGCGGTGCAATGCCGTCGGCGTCGGTCGTCAACACGACGCTGTCGATGGCGGCCCTTGGCCTGAAAGCCGCGGATTCGATTTCCGCGAGCCTGGCAAAGGGTTGACGCGATGACACACACGATTCAGCAAGACCGTCGCGCACGGCGCGGCGCCGGGTATCGCGCGGCCATTGCAGCGGGCCTTCTCGCGCTCGTCGGCGGCACCTCCGCGTACGCGCAGGATGCGGCTGCCGGCGCGGCCCCGACATCGGCCGACGCAGCGGTGATCGAAAAGGGGCATCAGCTCGCGATCGCGGCGGACTGCATGGCTTGCCACACGGCGCTCGACGGCGGCAAGCCGTTCGCGGGCGGGTACGGCATTGCGTCGCCGATGGGGCAGATCTATTCGAGCAACATCACGCCTTCGAAAACGGCCGGCATCGGAAACTACACCGAGATGCAGTT
The DNA here is from genome assembly GCF_000731655.1 of Burkholderia sp. MSh2. NCBI lineage: Bacteria > Pseudomonadati > Pseudomonadota > Betaproteobacteria > Burkholderiales > Burkholderiaceae > Burkholderia > Burkholderia sp. MSh2. The sequence goes on from NZ_JPGM01000013.1 coordinate 111,291, forward strand.
TGCGCGGGCGCTGCGCGAAGGCGTGCGCGCGGACGGCGCGCACCTGTATCCCGCCATGCCGTATACGTCCTACAGCGGCCTCGGCGACGACGACGTGCACGCGCTTTACCGCTATTTCATGCAGGCCGTGAAGCCGGTCGACGAACCCGCGCCCGCGACGAACCTGCCGTTCCCGTTCGGCATGCGCAGCGCGATGGCGGGCTGGAACATGCTGTTCCTGTCGAACCGGCGTTTTGAAGCCGATCCGGCCCACGACGCACAGTGGAATCGCGGCGCGTACCTGACCAACGTGCTCGCGCACTGCAGTGCGTGCCACACGCCGCGCAACGCGCTGATGGCCGAAGACTTCGGCCGCAACCTGGGCGGTGCCCAGCTCGGTGCGTGGTATGCGCCGAACATCACGTCGGATCCGGTGAGCGGCATCGGCGCATGGACCGACGACGAGCTGGTGGCATACCTGAAGACCGGCCGCGCCCCCGGCAAGAACCAGGCGGCCGGCCCGATGGCGGAAGCCGTGCAGAACAGCCTGCAGTATCTGTCGGACGCGGACCTGAAATCGATCGTCACGTATCTGCGCAGCACGAAGCCGATCCGCGACGAGCAAGAGACCGCGCCGGCGTTCACGCACGGGCGCGTGGTCAGCAGCGAAGCGACGCTGCGCGGCGCGTCCGCGCTGAACGCGAACGGTACGCTGACGAGCGGCGCGGCGCTGTTCAGCGGGTACTGCGCGAGCTGTCACCAGGTCAACGGCAAGGGTAGCCCGAGCCAGGCGTATCCGTCGCTCTCGAACAACACCGCCACGGGCTCGCGCAATCCGTCGAACCTGATTGCGGCGATCCTGTACGGCGTCGATCGCGAAGCGGGCGGCCAGCACGTGCTGATGCCGTCCTTCGGCGAAGGCTCCTACGTCCAGCCGCTTAAGGACGATCAGATTGCCGCGATCGCGAACTATGTGCTCGCGCAATACGGCAATGCCGACGTTACCGTGACGCCCGACGATGTAGCCGTCGCACGCAACGGCGGCCCGGTTCCGCTGCTCGTGCGGGCACGGCCGCTGATGCTGGCAGCGCCGGTGGCGGTCGTGCTGCTGGTTGTCTTCGCCATCATGGTCCGGCGGCGACGAGCGCGTCGTACGGCACGTGCGGACCTGACGTCCGGCAAGGCCGGATGATCGACGGGGCGGGCACTGATCCGAGGCGCTTCTTGCAGCCCCTTGGCAAGCGGGTTCTCTTTTGTCCTGGAGGCAGGGAGAACCCGATGAAGACCGGAGCACTTGTGCCGACGACGTTCGCCCGCCCGATTCGAATATCGACGCGATACCTGCTGCCTGATTCGCCGCGACATTGCGCCTCGCGTCACCTGCGGTGATTGCCGGTTGGAGCAGACTGGCTAACGCAGATGAGGAAAGCGTGGCTTCACGACGGCGCCAGGCAGCATGTCGTAGGGGTGCCGCCATCCCGGTTGCCGCGCAATTCGGGCGCGCCATGCGGCGATGTTCGGGTGAGTCTCGTCCAGGTTGTAACCCGTCTCCTCGACGGGGAAGTACAGATAGCCGATCAGCGAAAAGTCCGCAATGCCGAGTCGGTCACCCACCATGAACGCATGACGATCAAGATGACGCTCCACCACATCGAACGCCGCGTCGATGCGCCCGCGGAGGAATGACAAAACCTCGGGATGCGGGGCCGTTTCGTCGAACGAACGCAGCCAGCGATACGTCACGAAATAGCTGGTGAACTTGTGATTGTCGAAGAGTATCCACCGCCAGATTTCGCGTTGTTCGTCGGCGGTTCGGCCACCGAATTGCCCCAGGCATTCGGCGAGGTACGTCAGGATCACGCCGGACTGCGCGAGGGTTTTGCCGCGATGTTCGAGGACGGGCACTTCCCCCATCTCGTTGACCGAGTCTCGCCATGCCCGGGTGAGCGTCACGCCACTGAAAAAATCGACGAACACGGGCTGCCAGTCGGCCCCGGCACAGGACAGCATGAGGGCGATCTTGTAGGCGTTTCCGGACTGGGCAAAGCAATGCAGTTTGAATTCGGACATGGTCATGGGCGGCTATCGTCGTTCGGGAGACGATACCGATTCTGGCCACGCGATCCGGATCCCGAAAGTGGGAGAATCGGTCAATTCCGTCAGGATGATGCCAATGATGAAATCCGACGCACCGTTGGTGATTGCACTGGCCTACGACGATCTGTGCCCGTTCGAGTTCGCCTGCGCAGTGGAAGTCTTTGGATTGCCCCGCCCCGAGCTGGGTGCGAACTGGTACCGCTTCGCCGTGGCGGCGGTCGGGCCCGGCGTCATTCGCGGCATTGGCGGCGTGCGTATCGATGCCGACGGCGGGCTGGAATTGCTGGATCATGCGGCGACGATCATCGTGCCCGGCTGGCCTGGTCCGGACAGGCCGGTTCCCGATTCCCTGGTTCGGGCCCTGCGCGCGGCACATGCCCGAGGATGCCGCCTGGCGTCGATTTGCGCCGGCGCATTCGTGCTGGCGGCAACCGGCCTGCTTTCGGGGCGTCGCGCAACGACCCACTGGCATCACGTCGATGATCTGGCGCGACGGTATCCGGACGTGACTGTGGTACCCGACGTTCTGTACGTGGACGAGGGTGCGCTGCTGACGTCGGCAGGCAGTGCCGCCGGGCTCGATCTGTGTCTGCATCTGGTACGCCGGGATTTCGGCGCGCAAATGGCGAATCGGGTCGCGCAACGGCTCGTTCTGCCCGCGCACCGCTCCGGCAATCAGGTTCAGCGCGTCGCCCGACCCATTCCCGCCCGCTCCGGAATGGCGCTCGGCGCGTTACTCGACCATGTGCGCGCCGATTTATCGCGTCGCTGGACCGTAACCCGCCTCGCATCGGACGCCGGCGTCAGTGTGCGCAGTCTTCACCGTCACTTTCGGGAAACGACCGGTCTCGCGCCAGGAGAGTGGCTGATTGCCGAGCGGGTTTCGCGAGCGCTCGAACTCCTGGAGGAAACCACGTTGTCGGTCGAAGACGTTTCGATCGAGGTCGGCTTCGGCAGCGCATCGACGCTACGCGCACATTTCCGCAAAACACTCGGTGTGCTGCCGTCGGCCCGTCGAAAAAACACGTCGGATCAACCGGACTGAGCCGGCGGTTTCGGAAAGACGACAATATCCGACCCGGTCGCGCCGTCACGGATTCGCGAAACGACGTGCCGTCGTGCGAGGCGGCGCACCAGTCCCATCTCGTCCAAGCCATGCCCGCTCGAGACTGCGCTTGCCCCCACATTGCCCGCCCCGCCCTTCCGCTTGCGCCGGACACCGCCGACAACCAGAGCCCGACGATGAGCCGGCGTCGATTCGACTCCGTCCAGGCCGTAGTCGTCAGAATCCGTCAGCCGTTTGCGCGAGACCTCCGGTAAAGACACCGCTCTATGAGTGAAGCTTCCTGGAAAGTCTCTGGCCGTCCCTCAAGAAGCCATGTCGCTCGTAGAAACGGTGGGCAGCCGGTCGGTGGTCGCCGCTCGTCACCTCCAGCTTTACACATCCGACCTGCCTGAACCAGTGTTCTGCCGCGGCGATCAGTGCGCTACCCACTCCGTTTCCGCGGTATCGCTCATCGACGACCATGCTGGTTATGCGCCCGAGATTGCCCGGCGCGTGGAAGAGAGGAAGTGCGTGGAGGCTGATGCTCCCGACGACCTCATCTCGCGCGGATGCCACGATGATTTTGTCGGTCGGGCTCGGGAGCAGCGCTTCAATCTTCTCGAGGACCAGCGCCGGCGTTGTCTGGTAACCGAGTTGCTGCAGCAAGCGCGCGATTGCGGCGTGATCCGACGCTCGCGGTTCGCGGATGAGGATGTCCAATGGCGTCATCAGGCACAGCGCTCCAGGATCAAATATCTTCGTAGTCCATGATAGTTTCCGCCATCGGCAGCACCCTTGGCAGGGAGATCAAACAGCAAAGCGGATCGATGCCGAGAGAGGTTCGTCAGTCTGCAACGACGGCGAAATGGCAGCCGGGTGCACTTACAAACGTCCAATGCGCAGCCACTGGATGGCCGGATGATCGCCGGCGACGACTTCCGGGGCAACTGCATGGACAAGCCGCATCCCGCGCGCCGAGTTTGCGAACCATACGACAGCATCCCGGGTCGCTCGATTGGCAAGGACGAACGCCCGGAATCCGGGGCTATTGCCCCAATGAAAGAAACAGCCCTGAGCGGGTTCGAGCCCCCAGCCCAGCCCCCAGGCAACACGAAGATCGGGCGGGTTGTCGCCTTGCAAGTCTTCCGCATCGTCACCTTGGCGCGTGTGGACGCGCGGCAAAAACCACTGATCGTAGCTCGAGCCCGACAGTCCCCGGCCTGCGAGCACATTCCGTACGAACGCGAGATAGTCGGAAGCCGTTGTCAGAAGGGACCACGAGGCCTGCGCCGTGCTTACCCGGCACTTTGGCACGGGCTCGCCCTCCCACTCATGCCCCTGCGCATGATTTTCCGAAAAGCGCTCCTGCCATTCCAGGCTCGAACGACTCATCCCCCAGGGCTCGAACACGCGCTCACGCGCGAGTGCCTCGAGCGAGCGTCCGGTCGCCGTTTCCATCGCCCGTTGCAGCCATGCGAACGCGCTGCTGCCGTAGCTGAATCGCTCGCCCGGGTTGAAATATGTCCGCAGCGGAGCCTTGTCGCGCACGATATTGGGGAGGCCGCTCGTATGGGTGAGGACGTGGAACGCGCTTATCTGCCGCGATCCTGGATCGCCCGGCACATACTCTCCGCAAATGTCGAAGAGCGATTGCCGGAGGTCCAGAAGCCCTTCCTCCGCTAGCTGAAGCGCGACAAAGGAGACAACCGGTTTGGTGAGGGACGCTGCTTCAAAAACCGTTTGAGCATCGACCGGGGCGCGGTCATGCCCGCCCCGGATCCCGAAGTGGTATTCGGTGCCTTCCGTTCCTCCGCGAAGCGTGGCGAGTGACACGCCAGGAATGGGGCCGGTTGCCGTCACTGTCGCGAGAAATTTGCCCAGATCGGTCATCTGATTACCCTTCGGGTAATTGCCGGGACGGAAATTGTACCGACCGCGCCTCTGCCCGGCGAGTCGGGGAGTCGCGGGCTGACGTCCGAGGCGATGTCAGCGACACGCATCGGTAATCCCCTCGACGCACGCCAAGCCAAGCCAACAGTCGAAGATTGCAAGGCCGTTGTCGGCCGATTGAATGAATAAGCGCCGTTATGCCTTCGCGATTATCCAGCGCCCGGATTTTACGATATCGATTCAAACAACATCGATCATTTCCAAAAACCGAACAACCCCCTTCCCCATAAACATTTTCATAACCACTCCAAACTCTTCCTTGCGGAAACATAGTCCATCTGCTTTATTTACTCATACTCAATCAGGATAAAACGCTATCGGGGTATCACGGCTATTTTGCCATTCATGCCTGGCGAATCGGCACCGATTCGCCACGGCATCCCGCGCACACTAAAAACGCAGCCCCCTTTACCAGAGGGCATGCCACGCCAGTTGCGGGTGTCCTCACCACTCATGGAGGCGATCGAACGACCGCAGGCCTGCCTATACCTGCCGATTAACGCTTTCAAAACGTCAACCATTATCTGAATAAAACGAATCCGCTTGAATGCGAGTTCCGACCACCCTTTTCATCACCTGTTCGCATTCAAACCCTGCCGGCCAAACCGCAACGTCACCCAAGAAGGACATTGGACACATCATGAATAACGCACCCGGAATCAGAGTTCGTCCGTCGATCGAATCGTTGCAGGTCGAATATCGGAAAGGCAACAAGAAGCCGCTGGAAGACGTGATGCGCGCGTGGAAAGGCATCAAGGAATTGCCGCCCGACGATCCGAACTCGTTTTTCATGATCGGCGGCTTCCACGGCGAGCCGTTCCGCGGCGCCGGCTGGGGCTCGGCGTCTTACTGGGGCGGTTATTGCAACCACGGAAACGTGCTGTTTCCCACCTGGCACCGTGCCTATCTGCTGCGGCTGGAACAGGCGCTGCAGAGCATCCCCGGTTGCGAGCACGTGATGCTGCCGTACTGGGACGAAACCAGCGAAGAGTCGCTGACGAAGGGCATTCCGTGGGCACTGACCGACCCGGATTTCGAGCTCGACGGCGTAAAGATTCCGAATCCGCTGACCTCCTTCACGTTCAACAGGGCGATCAAGGACCACATCAACGGCGACGATCCGAACTACAGCAAGCCGCTGCCTTACGTCACGGTTCGCTACCCGCTATCGGGGCTCGTGGGTACTCCCGAGGACCAGGCCGCCACCAAAGCGCACAACGACAAGTTCCCCAACGCCAACGAGAACGTCATGTTGCTGAACCGGAACATCGTGGACTGGCTCACGTCCTACATCGTCGTGAAGGGCAAGGTGGTGCCGACCAACGTGAAGAGCTTGTTCGAGCGGTGCCTGGACGCGCCCAACTACACGCTGTTTTCCAACACGTCGTCCGCGGCCCAGTGGAACGACAATGTTCCGGAAGGCACGATTCCCGTCGTCTCGCTCGAGGAGCCGCACAACAACATTCACCTTGCGGTCGGCGGGTTCGACGTACCGTCCTACAACCGCTCGCCGATTCCGGGCGCCAACGGCGACATGGGCGAAAACGACACGGCGGGCCTCGACCCGATCTTCTATTTCCACCACTGCTTCATCGATCGCGTGTTCTGGCTGTGGCAGAAGCGCCATGGCTTCACGCAGCACCTCGACGTCATCGCCGAGTATCCGGGCACCAACTCCGTCGACGGGCAGGGGCCGACGCCGGGCACGGTGCCCAACTCCTGGCTCACGCTCGAATCGCCGCTCGATCCGTTCAAGAAGAGCGAGAACGGCAAGGAGCGCGCCTATACGTCGCTCGACTGCATCAACATCGAGGAACAGCTCGGTTACACGTACGGCCCCGGTTCGCTGGAAAACCTGCCGAAGCTTTCGCTGGCGGCGATGACCGTGCCGGCGGGCAACAGCAGCAAGGTCGTGCGCGTCTCCGGGCTGAATCGTGCGCCGATTGCCGGGTCGTTCCTGGTTTCCGCGTACGTCAACATCGACGGCAAGCGGCAACTGCTCGGCACGCACGCCGTGCTGAGCCGCTGGAGCGTGCAGTCCTGCGCGAACTGCCAGACGCACCTCGAAGTGAGGGCGTTCTTTCCGCTGAACCAGTTCACGGAAAGTGCGGTGGAGGGGGCCCAGTACGAGGTCGAGGTCCATACGCGTGACGGCGTGCGCCATCAGACGCAACCCGCGTCGTCGCCCGTTACGCAAGCTGTCGCCGGCGCGGCTGCGCAAGCCGCACCGAAACTGTTCCGGCTCGAGGTCCGGTAACGACGATGCGGGACGAACCGGCGCCGTCGCCCGGCGCCGGTTCGCTACGACACTTCGATGAGGGAGAAACCCGAGCATGAGCTACACACCCGAAACCGGCAGCCTCGTGGGCCAGTGGACCTATCGCAGTTTCCTGAACGATCCCGACCCGGCCACCGCATTCAACGACCTTGAATTCGGCCTCGGCACGATCGAGATCGCACCGGCCCCGGCGGGCATTTTCAAGGGGCGCATTTTCGGCCCGGGATGGGCGTTGCAGCTCAACGGCTGGATCACTTGCGGGAACCCCGGCACCGTGCGATTCCAGGGGCGCGGCGTGGTCGACGGCGAGGAATGGGTGTACGACTACGTCGGGTACGTGAGCGCGCCCTGGCCCAACGGCATCGACCAGCGTCCGGCGCTGACCGGCTCGATCGTCCGGACGGTCCCGCATGCGAGCGGCAGCGGCGGCGTCGCGCCGGCCGGTGTGGTGTGCTCGTGGTATGCCGTCATGAGAGACGCCGCCTGAACGGCCATGACCGCTCCGACCGCACCGCCTGCCGACACGGCCAGACGTCCGACGAGGACGGCGGACGCGATCCGCGCATGCGTCGGGTTCGGGCGCGCGCGGATCGCCCGCCTTGCGGCGTCCGGCCGGATGCGCGGCTTGGCGTGGTTCGCGCTCCTCGGCTACCTGACGTGCGACTTGCCGACGAGGCTGCACGGCGCCAGCCCCGGCTGGTTCTGGCCTTGCATCGGCGCCATTGCATGCGGGTTCGCCGGCTATTCGACGAGAGACGGATCGTCAGGCAGGTGTGCGCGCCGGTCGATGCTCCGGTGCATGGCCGCCATCTGTGCGGGATTGACGCTCGATGCGCTGCGCGCGCCCCTCGATGCGATTCTCGACATCTGCGGCGGAACGCTCGCGGCGGACGCCGTGTGGAATATGCTCGTGCTCCATCTGCGCTGGTTTCCGATGTCGATGCTCGCCATGCTGATGCTGCTGATCCTGCGCGAAGCTGAACGCACGGACAGGCGGCGACGCGGCACGATGCGCGTGCTCGTCGTGCCGCCGGTGCGGGTCGCGCTCGAAGCCGCGGCGATGTTGCTCGTCATGGCGCTCGGGATGACCGCGATCAAGGCCGTGGCGTTCAGTCTGGGAATGCGCTGGGACACGAGCGGCGTCGCTTTTGCGATGCTCGTCAGCATGCTGGCGTTCTACGCATTGATCGATCGCGCCGTGCCCGGAAGGGTGTCGTCGGCAGCCCGCTCATGAAACGGCGACGGCCGCCTGACTCGGGATGACGATCCACGCGGCCCGAATCCCGTCTTGAGCCGAACACCCGGGCGCCCTGCCGACCCGCCGCGCCGACGCCCCGGGTTGCCGGCGGGCCATCAATCCCCTACCGCTTCCGCCGGACGATCGTCGCGCCCGGCCGCCACGACACGCCGGCCGCGTCGCCCGGCCGATGCCACGACCCGGAACGCCACCGGTGCGAACACGAGCCCGAACACCGTCGCCGCCAGCACGCCTCCGAACGCACCGGTGCCGATCGACCGGCGGCTTTCCGCGCCCGCGCCCGTCGCCAGCACGAGCGGCACGACGCCGAGCAGGAACGCCATCGACGTCATCACGATCGGCCGGAAGCGCGTGGCGGCCGCATCGATCACCGCCTGCCGCAGCGGCACGCCGCGCGCCGCGAGTTCGCGCGCGTACTGCACGATCAGGATCGCGTTCTTCGCCGCCAGCCCGATCACGGTGATCAATCCGACCTTGAAGTACACGTCGTTCGGCATGCCGCGCGCGAGCGCCGCCGCGATCGCGCCGATCATGCCGAGCGGCACGATCGTCAGCACCGACAGCGGAATCGTCCAGCTTTCGTACAGCGCGGCAAGCGCCATGAACACCGCGAGCACCGACAGTCCGACGAGCAGCGGCGTTTGCCGCGCGGCGACCTGCTCCTCGCGCGCCGCGTCGACCCAGTCGAAGCCGATCCCGGCCGGCAGCGCGCCGGCGAGCCGCTCCATTTCCGCCATCGCCGCGCCCGAACTCGTGCCGGGCGCCGCACGGCCGCTGATGTCGAGCGACGGATAGCCGTTGTAGCGATTCAGCATGACCGGGCCGATCGTCCAGTGCGGCGCGGCGATCGCCGACAGCGGAACCATGTCGCCGGTGCGGTTCGGCACGGTCAGCGCCATCAGTTGCGCATCGGTCGCGCGCGCGACCGGATCGGCCTCGATGATCACCCGCCGCATCCGGCCCGACGCCGGAAAATCGTTGATGTAGTTCGAACCGAACGTGCCGCCCAGCAGCCCCGCGATCCGCTCGAACGGTACGCCGAGCGCATACGCCTTCGCGCGATCGACGTCGAGCTCGATACGCGGCGCGTCCGGCAGGTCTTCGAAATGCACGGCGGCCAGCAACGGATCCGCCTTCGCGCGTTCGGCAAGCTGCGCGCGAGCCGCCTTCAGTGCATCGAGCCCGACTCCGCCGCGATCCTCGAGCCGGAACGTGAATCCGTCGGAATGCCCGATGCCGCGAACCGAAGGCGGCAGCGTCGCCTCGACGTCGCCGTCGAGGATCGCGCCGAAGCGCCGGTTGAGCCGGTCGCGCAACGCCATCGCGTCACCGTCGCGCTCCGCCCAGTCCTTCAGCTCGACGAACGCCATCCCGACGTTCTGCCCGCTGCCCGCGAAACTCCAGCCGATCACGCTCGTCACGTTCGCGATCGCCGGCTCCGCGCGCAGGATCGCCTCGACCTGCTCGACGACCGCGTGCGTGCGCGCCTGCGTGGCGCCCGCCGGCAACTGGATCATCACCTGCAGCTGCCCCTGGTCCTCGGTCGGCAGGAAGCCGCCCGGCATCATCCAGTACAGCAGCGCGCATGCGCTCACGAGCGCCGCGTAGACGGCGACGACGAGGCCCGTGCGGCGCACGGCAAACACGGCGACGCCGCGGTAGCCGGTTTCGGCGCGCGCGAAGGCCGCGCCGAACCGGTCGGCCAGACGTGCGCCGATGCCGCGCCGCGTCGTCCGGCCGGTTTCGCGCTCGGGCCGCGCGACCGGCTTCAGCAGGTTCGCGCACAACGCGGGCGTGAGCGACAGCGCCATGAACGACGACACCAGCATCGACGCGATCATCGACACCGCGAACTGCCGGTAGATACCGCCGACGCTGCCCGGGAAGAACGCCATCGGCACGAACACGGCCGTCAGCACCGCCGTCACGCCGACGATCGCCCCGCCGATCCGCTTCATGGCCCGGCGCGTGGCATCGCGCGGCGACACGCCCTCCTCCATCACGCGATGCACGCTCTCGACGACGACGATCGCGTCGTCGACCAGGATGCCGATCGCCAGCACCAGGCCGAACATCGTGAATACGTTGATCGACAACCCGAACGCCCACAACGCGACGAACGCGCCCATCAGCGTGACCGGAATCACGACGGTCGGCACGAGCGTGTAGCGCAGGTCGCGCAGGAACAGCCACATCACGCAGAACACCAGCACGACGGCCTCGACGAGCGTCAGCACGACTTCGTGAATTGCGATCCTGACGAAATGCGCGCCGTCGAACGGAATCTCGACCGCGACGCCCGGCGGCAGCGTGCGCGACAGCTCGGCGAGCCGCGCGCGGATCGCGTTCGACGTTTCGAGCGCGTTGCCGCGCGGGCCGAGCTGGATGCCGACCGTCGCGGCCGGCCGGCCGTTCAGCCGCGAATAGAACGAATAGTCGTCGCGACCGATCTCGATGCGCGCGACATCGGCCACGCGCACCGCCGAGCCGTCCTGCTTCGACTTCAGCACGATCCGGCCGAACTCCGCGGGCGACGCGAGCTGCCCCTTGACGACGATCGTCGCGGTGAGCTGCTGGCCGCGCACGAACGGCGCGTCGCCGATCGCACCGGCCGTGACCGTCGCGTTCTGCGCGCCGATCGCCGCGATCACGTCGTCGGCGCCGAGGTTGTATTCGCGCAGCTTGCCCGGATCGAGCCAGATCCGCAGCGCCTCGTCCGCATCCCACAGCTCGGCCGCGCCGACGCCCGGCGCGCGTTTCAGCTCGCGCAGCACGTAGCGGTTCAGGTAATCGCCGAGCTGCGCGGAATCGCGCGTGCCGTCGGTCGACGTCAGCGTGACGAGCATCAGGAAGGTGTTCGCCGCCTTGAACACGCCGATCCCCTGCTGGACGACCTGCTGCGGCAGCCGCGGCTCGACCTGCTTCAACCGGTTGTTGACGTCGACGAGCGCGATGTCCGGATCGGTGCCGGGCGAAAACGTCACGTCGATCTCGAGGTTGCCGTGGCCGTCGCTGCTCGTCTCGTAGTACAGCAGCCCGTCCGCGCCGTCGAGGCTTTCCTCGATGATGCTGCCGACGTCGGCGTCGACCGTCTCGGTCGACGCGCCCGGGTAGGACGCGTCGATCACGACCCGCGGCGGCGCCAGGCGCGGATACTGCGCGATCGGCAACTGCGGAATGGCCAGTACGCCCGCGACGACGATCGCGAGCGCGACGATCCATGCAAATACGGGGCGATCGATGAAAAACGACGGCATCGGCAGGTGTCGTCGATACGTGCTACAGCGTCAGTTCGAACGAGCGTGCGAGCAACCCCGGCAGCTTCGCGCCTCCGGTGGCGCGCTCGCCATACGTGCTGTCGTTCGCGAGCAGCGCCGGCGCCGCGCCGAGCTGCTCCAGCTCCGAACCGAACAGCCGGTAGGCGCTGTCGTCGAACCGCATCGCATCGACCGGCGCGACGATTCGCCCGCCTTCGACCCAGAACGTCGCGAAACGCGTCATCCCTGTCATCCGGCAGGCGATCGGGTCCGAGAAGTTCAGGTACCAGAGGTTGCCGACGTAGAGCCCCGTATCGAGCGCGGCAAGCACGTCGGTCTCGGCGAGCGTTCCGCCGGCGATCGTCAGCGACTGCGGCGATTCGCCGTCGTCCGCGCCGTTCGGCGCTTGCCCGTGCTCGCGGGCCGTGCGTGCGCACACGAGCTGGCCGGCGCCCCGCCCGGCGACGACGAGCGGCACGCTGTCGCGCCGGTAGCCGTCCGCGTTGAACGCCGGCGCGATGCCCAGCGAGAAATCCTCGGTGATCGACACGCGCGGGTCGAGCGCGACCTCACCCGCGTACAGGCGGTGCAGCGGGCTGCGGGCGCTCGCCAGCGCGCGCGCCGAAAAGCCGCTCCAGCCGAGCAGGTTCGTCATTTCGTGCACGGCGTCCGGTGCGAAATACGCGCGGTAGCGCCCGGGCGCGAGCGCCTTCGGCGTACGGCCGAGCACGGGCAGCCGCGCGGCAGCCGCATCGACCCGGGCCGCAAACGCCGCATCGCTCCAGTCGTCACCGGCATAGACGGTCTTGATCGCGCGTCCGCTCGGGTCGTACAGCGACCAGCTGAAATCGAAATTCTCGACCTCGTACCAGCCGCGGCTGCCGGTCGACGACGCGAAACCGCGCGCCTGCGTGCCGCCCGCGTAAAAACCGACGAAGTCGAAACCGCGCGCGCATTCGGCCACGACCCGTGCGAGCCCGTCCGCATCCGGCAGGCGCCCGGTCCGGCGCGTTTCCTGCACCCACGACGAGGTGTCGAACAGCAGGTGCGGATCGTCCGGCGCATCGCGCAGGCCGTCGCGCAGTACGGCCAGCGCGGCCGCCAGTTCGGGCAGGTCGGCCGCCGGATCGCCGCAGACGGTCAGCGACGAGTGCGCCTGCCGCGCCCCGTCGACGAGCCGCACGGACAGTCGCCCCTGCATCACGCGCCCGGTCTGGCGAATCCTGCCGCCATTGAAGCGAATGAAGTCCGACGTCTCGCAGGAAAAGCCGAGCAACACGGTTTGCGCCGGCGCGATCAGCCGTTGCGCGTCGTCGGCCAGCCGGGTGAAATGCGCACGCCAGTCGATGCCGGCTCGTTGCACCATCGAATCGATTGCCGCCATCACGCGCCTCCGAATACGTCGACGCCGGCGAATACGCAGGCCGGCGCTGCGTGGCCGACGCGGATGATCTGCGCCGGTTCGCCTTTCCCGCAGTAAGGCGTGCCGTAGATGCCGAACGTGCTCGCGTCGCCGACCGCGCGCAGGCTGCGCCAGAACTGTGCGGAGATGCCGCGGTAGTTCGGGCGCTTGACGACCTGCGTCAGCCGGCCGTTCTCGATCAGTTGCCCGAATTCGCAGCCGAACTGGAATTTGTTGCGGTGGTCGTCGATCGACCAGGACGTGTTGGTGCGCATCAGGATGCCGCGCTCGGTGCCCGCGACCAGCGCGTCAAGCGACTGGTCGCCGGGCTCGACGTTCAGGTTCGCCATCCGGTCGATCGGCGCGCGGTTCCAGCTCGAGGCGCGCGAGTTGGCGACGCCCGGCAGGCCCGCGCGCTGCTGCGACAGCGCCCCGCCCAGCAGCCGTTCGAGTACGCCGTTGCGAATCAGGTACTGCTTGCGCGCCGGCGTGCCGTCGTCGTCGAACGCGTAGGACGCGGCTTCGGCGGCCGGTTCGGGATCGAACGTGACGTTCAGCAACGGCGAGCCGTACTGGTAGTGGCCGACCATCTCCGGCTTGACGAAGCTCGATCCGGCGAAGTTGCGCTCGTCGCCGAGAATCCGGTCGAGTTCGAGCGGATGGCCGATCGACTCGTGGATCTGCAGCATCATCTGGTCCGGCATCAGCAGCAGGTCGCGCGGGCCGGTCGGGCAGTTCGGCGCGGCGAGCAACTGCAGCGCCTCGTCGGCGACGCGCGCCCCGGCGCCGTCGAAGCCGTAGCGCGCCAGCACGTCGAGCCCGCCCTGCGCCAGCGTGCCCGATTGACCGAGCGAGCGCATCTGCGTGTCGCCGTCGCCGTGGGCGACCGCGCGCAGCTCCGGCATCAGGAAGCGGAACCGCTGGTCGATCCGCACGCCGTCGCTCGTCACGTAACACTGCTCGGTGCGCACGATCATCACGCTCGCCGCGCGCTCGACGATGCGCGCGCCGAGATTCGCCGCCGCGCATTCGTGCGCGAGACGTTCGATCCATTCGGCCCGGGACGGCAGCGCCGCATCGACGTCCGGCGACGCGTACTCGCCGCTCGCCTGCGGCCGCGCGGCCTGGCGATGATCGACCAGCGCCCACGGCGCGCTCGCCCGCGCCCGCGCGGTCGCGATGTCGAGCGCCGCCTGCAGCCCGGCCGCAGACAGGTCGGGGGTCGCCGCGTAGCCGGCGCCGCTGCCGGCCCAGGCCGTCAGCATCGCACCGCGCTCGCGCGCACGGGAGAACGGCTGCGCGACGTCGTTGCGCACCGCATGTTCGTCGATCGTCTCGTCGACGATGCGCAGCGACCAGAAATCGGCGTCGCTGCGCAACGCCTGCGCGGCCTGCACGGCTCGGGCGGCCGGCGCCCGGTTCTCGTCAATCATCGGTTCTCTCTTGCCTCTCCCGCGGGCCGCGCCCCGGGCCCGGCATGGGCGACGCGAGCAGCACCTGCGGATACGGTTGGAACGACGCGTGCAACACGTCGGGCGTAACGCCTCCTCGACCACGCACCCCGCCTTCGGCGCGATGACCCGGCGGGCCGTCGCGCGCATCGCCGCCCGATCACGGGCGATGAACAGGTAGCCGAGTGTGTACTTCTTTTGCGGATTCGTCAGCAGATTCGCCGCCGGCCTCCGGATCGACGCGGAAAGGATCGGCGGGGCCGAGGCCGGCGGCGCGCGCCGGCTCCCGATCGGGTGCTGAAGATAGCAAGGAAGAAAATTTGCCGTCAAACTTTATTTGATGGCCGGGTGCCTGGCATGGGCGCAATGCGACGGTCCGGCAAGCACGCACCCACCTTTCATTCATGAAGGTCGATCGATGCGCATGCGTGCGAAACCGGGTATCCCGCCGTTGCGGCGGACATATCGGCGCGATTTGCCGCACCGCATCAAAACGATGCCGCCGCGGGGACGACGGGCCGGGTGTCAGCCGGGTGCAAGCCGCATCTCGTCGGCATCGATCGCGGACATCCGATACCACGCTCGCCGGCACTCCGAGTGCCTCTCGTCGCCGAAGCATCCGGCAAACGACAGATACGCGAACCGTTGCACTTCGATCCGGTGCAGGTCTCGAACCGCGCATTTCAACGGGAATTCACGGCCCATATTTCGCACAACGAATCAGTTGAATCGCGCACTTCCCGCCGATGCCGCGCGCAACCCGGTCACACACGCATCGGCAAGCAAGCACGCGCCGCACGCGTCACGAATGCATCCCCTGCATCTTGTGCGAGAAATGCGCGCGCTCGGCCGTCTCCATCAGCATCAGGAATTCATCCTGCATCATGTGGATGAGCGCTTCGTGGTCGCCGGCCTCGAAATACACTTCCGGCTGCTGCGCGAGACGCTCCTCGAGGAACGTCTTCATCCCGTAAGCCATGCAGACCGGCGGCAGCGCGCCCATGTCGCAATCCTTGAACAGCTCGCGCAGTTCGACCTCCCGGGCGAGCACGAGATGGCGTCCCGTCTTCACCCAGAGATCCGACAGGCGCACCGCGTGCGTCGTCGGCAATACGGCGGCGACGTAACCCTCGTCGTCCTCGAGGAGCACGGTTTTCGCGAGGCGATCGCCGGGAATGTGCGCGGCGGCGGCCGTCTCCATGCTGGTATGGCTATAGGGGTGGTACACGACTTCGTACCGCGACGACTTCTGGCGCAGGCAATCCTGCAGGGTGGCTGAGACTGGCATGACACACCTCGTCTGGGCGAATCGGGCGAACGGAGTTCGCACCGGATTCGTTCAGCATAGGTCGCATTCGGGCCAATGGAAACGCCTTCGCGCGGCGCCCGCTCCGGTGGCCCGATGCCCGGCTCCGATCCTGTTCCGGTCCGGCCGGCCGACGGCACCGGCACGTGAAATCCGGCGCCGGAATGCGCCGGGCGCACTCTCTTTTCCTGCAGGCAAATAATGGGCACTGCGATGGCGGTGCGGCGACGCACAACAAGGTGCCGACGTTGGCGCGATTGACCGTTAGTTGCGTTTATAACGTGACCGACAAGAATCTGCCCTTTATCAATCCGCGCCCGACACCGGCTGACGGCTGACGGCAGGGACGCGAACCCGCGCCGCCCGACGCGGCACGGTGGCCTATACTGAGCCGGCCTGCCCGCCATCCGGAGACGGCAGCCATTTCTGGAGCGACCATGCATTACCAGTTGACCTACGAACTCGTCGACGATTACCTGACCCGCCGCGAACCGTTCCGCGCCCAGCACCTCGCCCTGGCCCAGGCCGCGACCGAGCGCGGCGAACTCGTGCTCGCCGGCGCGCTGGCGGACCCGGCCGACCAGGCCGTGCTCGTGTTCGAAGGCGATTCGCCGGAAGCGGCCGAATCGTTCGCCCGCGCCGATCCGTACGTGCAGAACGGCCTCGTCAAATCGTGGCGCGTGCGTCCGTGGCGCGTCGTGATCGGCAAGCACGCGCCGCGCTAGGCGTGCGGCGCGATTACAGCCACCCTGCCCGCCTGAACCGCCACCACAACGCGAAGTCGGCGACGACCATCACCGCGATGCAGCCGTAGAAACCGTATTTCAGGTGCAGTTCGGGCATGTTCGCGAAGTTCATCCCGTAGATGCCGGCGATCATCGTCGGTATCGCGAACAGCGCGGCGAACGAGCCGAGCCGCTTCGTCACTTCGCTCTCGGCCAGCGAGATCATGCCGAGATTGACCTGGATCGCCGTCACGACCATCTCGCGGCGTCCTTCGATCGTCTTCACGATCCGCTGCAGATGGTCGTACACGTCGCGGAAATACGCGTCCATCCCGCTGCAGACCTGCGGAACGCGACCGCCGGTGAGCTTCGCGAGCGGCTCGATCAGCGGCGCCGTGTGCTGGTACAGCATCACGAGCCGGCGCTTCAGCGAATAGAGATCCTCGATGATCGCGCGCGACGCCGCGGGCGTGGCCTTCGCGAAGATGCGGTCCTCGAGCGCCTCGAGTTCGTTGCCGAGCGTTTCGAGGATCGGAAAGTAGCGGTCGACGACCTGATCCATCAGCGCATAGAACACGAACGCCGAACCTTCCTGCAACAGATGCGGCTCGCGCTCGCAGCGCTTGCGCACTTCGCGGAAATCCTGCTCGGTGTGGTTGCGGATCGACAGCACGTAGTTCGGGCCGACGAACACGTTCAGTTCACCCACCTTGAATTCGTCGTCGTCGTCGAGCTCGACCGTATGCAGCACCGCGAACAGCGAATCGCCATACTCCTCGATCTTCGGCCGCTGATGCCCCTTGCGGGCATCCTCGAGCGCCAGCTCGTGCAGCCCGAACTCCTCGCCCATCAGGTCGATTTCGTCGGGAGTCGGATCCTTCAGCGCAACCCACACGAAACATTCGGGCTTCGACACGTAGTCGCTGATGGCCTCGATATCGATGTCGGCCAGCTTGCGGCCGTCCTGGTATGCAGCACAGTTGATCAGCATGTTGTCCGTGATGTTGCGGTTTGCGCATCAGTTTACCGGTTTGCTGCGCGGGCAGCCCGGCTTGCGCGCCACGGCGATATTGGTCATGATCGGGCTGCGTGCGCCGCCGCACGCGCACCGGGGTACTTCGCAGGCACGCGCGGCCTGGATTGCGCAACGCGCAATGGCCATGCGGCCCAACCGTCAAGGAGACAGACCTATGTGGTATTTCTCGTGGATACTCGGCATCGGCGTGGCGCTCGGCTTCGGCATCATCAACGCGATGTGGCTCGAGGCGGAGGTGTTCCCGCGCGGCGACAAGCGCGGCGACACGTCGAAACAGGGCGCCGGAGGCAAGTATTCGTGACGCACCTGGTGTTCTTCTGCGGTCACGCCGGCACCGGCAAGACCACGCTCGCGAAGCGGCTCATCGGGCCGCTGATGCGCGCAACCGGCGAGGCCTTCTGCCTGCTCGACAAGGACACGCTGTACGGCCGCTACAGCTCGGCCGCGATGGGCGCGCTCACCGAGGATCCGAACGATCGCGACAGCCCGCTCTACCTGAAACACCTGCGCGATCCCGAATACCAGGGCCTGCTCGACACGGCCCGTGACAATCTCGCGCTCGGCATCGGCGCGCTCGTGGTCGGGCCGCTGTCTCGCGAAGTACGCGACCGGCGCATCCTCGATCGCGCGTGGCTCGGCATCGGGCCCGACGTCACGCTGACGGTCGTGTGGGTCCACACGGCGGAAGACGTCGCCCACCAGCGGATCGTCGCGCGCGGCAATCCGAACGACGCGTACAAGCTCGCACACTGGGACGAATACCGGCAGCGACGCTTCGTGCCGACCGGCCACGAATGCGACGGTATCGTGATGTTCGACAACACCGCGCCGTCCGACGCGGAAGTCAACGCGCTGCTGTACCGCATCGCGCCGCCTCCGCCGGCGGCAACGATCGTCCCGCCGCTGCCGGCCTGACCGGCGCCCGGCCGGCTCTCCAAAAAACAACGCCGGAAGCGCTGCTGCGCTCCCGGCGTCGCACGGCCCTCAAGCCGCAGGCTGGCTGGCGCTCAGGCCACCGCGTGCATGCGCTCCATCGTGCCGCCGTCGTACAGCTTGCCGAAGCGGTTCGACAGGAACGCCTTCAGCGACACCTTTTCCTGCGGGATGAAGCCGTTCTGCGGCAACTTCTTCTCGCGGAACAGATCCAGCACCGCGCACATCGCGCCGGCCGTCGTGATCTGGATCGCGCTCATGTGCATCCCGCACACGTCCTTCGCGAAGATCTTGCGCGTGAACACGTCCTGCACGAGCTGACCGTCCTTCACGCCCGTCACCGTGACGAACACGAGCACGACGTCCTGCTTCGTCGACGGCACCGCGCGGCGCATGATCGACTTCAGCGTATCGCGGTCGGTCGACAGGCGCAGGTCCTCCAGCAGGAACTGCACGAGTTCGCGATGGCCCGGGTAGCGCACCGACTTGTAGTCGAGCGTCTCGACCTTGCCCGACAGCGTCTCGCACAGCGTGCCGAGGCCGCCCGACGTGTTGAACGCTTCGTATTCGGTGCCGTCGAGCGAGAAGTGCTCGAGGCCTTCGAGCGGCTGCACCCACTGCTTGCGGCCGTCGCGGATCGCTTCGCACGGCTGGCAGTATTCGTTGATCAGGCCGTCGACGCTCCACGTCAGGTTGTACTTCAGCGCGTTGGTCGGATACTCGGGCAGCGCGCCGACGCGCATCTTCACGTCGCGCACTTCGCTGAAGCCGTTCACCAGCTCGTGGGCGGCGATGCCGATGAAGCCCGGCGCGAGGCCACACTGCGGCATGAACGCGCGGTCGGAGCCGTCGGCCAGTTCGCGGATCGCGTGGGTCGCGCGCACGTCTTCGGTCAGGTCGAAGTAATGGACGCCGGCCGCCTTCGCAGCGGCCGCCACGTTCACCGCGAGGTAGTAAGGCAGCGCATTGACGAGTGCGTCGAAGCCCTTCACCGCTTCGCGAATCGCGTTCGCATCGGCCGAATCGACCCGTTGCGTCGCGATGCCTTCGCGCGACAGCTTCGCGAGCGCATCGGCGTCGCGGTCGAACGCGACGACCTCGTAGTCGCCCGTTTCACGCAGCATGTGAGCAATGGTGTGGCCGATCAGACCTGCGCCGACGATGGCGATTTTCATGCGCTTATCTCCTGATGATGGGTTGGTGTTGTGTACGGCGTCGAGCCATGAACACAGTGTAGGGACGCGCAAAATCAGTTCCAAGACGAAGAATGATGCGAAACGACCGATAATTTCGACGGAATGACGATGCATTTGGTCTGAACGACCAAATCATCTAAAAATCGTGTAGATGCGCCGCTGCGTGCGGGCCGTTGCAGGCCGCATTCGGGAGAAGGACAAAGGGAGATGAGTGGCGCGGCACCGTACGCGCGTCATGAGCGACACGCCGGCAAGGGCCGATGCAGAAGGATCGCCGGCGCACGGCGCCGAATGAGACGGAAAGCGCGACCGCGAGCGCCGCGCCGTTCATGAAATACGGCGGCGTCGCATGCGAAAGCCCGATGCGCGCGCATGCGCCGGACACACGCAAACCGGTGCGCCCGCAACGGCGAGACGGCCGCTGCCACGCATGCGCCCGAGCGAGCGGGCGCGGCGGCGCACGCGCCGGACGTCAGCCGCCGACCGTCCCGCGATCGATCTTGCGCGACAGAATGATCGACGTGGTCGTACGCTCGACGCCTTCGAGCATGCCGATCTGGTCGAGCAGGTCGTTGAGCCGCTCGGGCGAATCGGCGCGCAGCCACGCGACGTAGTCGTATTCGCCGCTCACCGCGCACAGCAGCTGCACCTCCGGCATCCGGTCGAGCTTGCGCAGTACGTCCTTGCCGAATTTCGGCGTGAGGATGATGCCGACGTACGCATAGATGCTCGCGTCGAGTACGTCCTGCCCGAGCCGGACGCTGTAGCCGGCGATCACGTTGGTCCGTTCGAGCCGCGCGATGCGTGCGACCACCGTCGTGCGCGCGACGTCGAGCTGGCGCGCGAGATCCGCGACGCTCGCGCGCGCATCGGCCTGCAGCAGCGCGACGAGTTGCCGGTCGAGATCGTCGAGTTGGTCGAGGCGAGGTGGACGCATGAGGCTGGGCCGGAGCGCGACGCGCCGGCTGAGTGAAAGGTGACGCGATGATAGCGCCGAACGCCGGCGCGCCCAAACGGCACCGTCCCGAACCGATACGAACCTTTCAGTTTCGATTCGTATCGGATGTAAGCAAGTGTCGCATTCACTGCCGCATCGCACGCAACGTGCTACTAATAGCGGGCGACGCGAGATGCGCGCCTGCGGCCGTCGCCGCCGCGCCCGCTCGCAAGACACTACCCCGGAGAGCCAACCATGAAGAAAATCTCGCTCACCCTCGCTACGCTCGCCGTTGCAGCCAGCGCGTTCGCGCAAACCCCGGCGCAGCCGCAGGCGCCCGCCCAGGTCGCGGCCGCCACGGCGTCGGCCCCGAGCGCCGAGCAGCGCGCGGAGCGCCGCGAGGCGCGCGTCGAGCAACGCATCAAGTACCTGCACGACCAGTTGAAGATCACGTCGGCGCAGGAGCCGCAATGGAAGGCGTTCGCCGACACGATGCGCGACAACGGCGACACGATGGGCCGCCTCTATCGCGAGCGGATGGCGAAGCACGACGTCTCCGCGCTCGACGACATGAAGCAGTATGCGGAACTGTCGCAGGCGAACGCCGACGGCGCGAAGAAACTCGCCGACGCCTTCGCCCCGCTCTACGAGAGCTTCCCGGCCGACCAGAAGGCGCTGGCCGACACCACGTTCCGCAGCTGGCTGCACAACGGCGGCGAGCATCGCGGCAAGGGCAAGGCGAAGGGCAAGGACGGCAAGGCGGCCGCCGCCCAGGCCGCCAGCGCACCCGCGCAGCCCTGATACCCTCCCCGCCGGCGCCGCGCCGCCCGTCCGGGCCGAACGGCGCCGCGCCTCCGCTGGCGAGCGGCGCGCCACACGGCGCGCCGATTTCGAGATAAGCTCCCGGCTTTTCCCGCACTTCCCCCGCCATGCTCGAACTCAAGCACATCGATCTACGCACCGATCCGCAGGCCCGTCGCGTCGTCAAGGACGAAACCGTCGCCGTTGCCTTCGCGGAAGCCGACGGCGAACTGATGAGCCTCGAAGGCCCGAACCGGTATGTCGCCGGCGACGCGCTGATCACGGGATCGACCGGCGACCGCTGGGTCGTGTCACGCGCGCGCTTCGACGCCAAATACCTGCCCGCCGATCCGGCGCTTGCGCACGGCGCCCCCGGCGCCTACCGCAACCGGCCCGCCGTCGTGCTCGCCCGTCGCATGGACGAGCCGTTTACGATCGCCCGCTCGGAAAACGGCGACACGCTGCGCGGCGTCGCCGGCGACTGGGTCATGCAGTACGCGCCCGGTGACTACGGTGTCGTGCAGGCGCAGCGCTTCGCGCAGGTCTACCGCGACGCGTAAGGCGGTGCGCCGGCACCGCGCCGGCGCGAACGTTCACGCGAAGTCTTCGTCGAGCTCGAGTTCGGCGTCGCGCTCGACGGCCTCGCCGGCCGCATGGCGCTCCTCGAGCGACCCCAGCATCGCTTCCGTGTATGCGTGCAGCACCGCATGGCTGCGCGCGCGCTGCATCGGCTTGAGCGCCAGATAGCGGGCGAGCGCGGCCGGCACGATGCGGATCGAGAGCGTCATCCGTTTCGGCGCCGAACCGAAACGCATCGCGAGCCAGTGCACGGCCAGGAACCGTCCACGCGCGTCGCTGTTTTCGGCGAATCGCGTCTGCTCCGGAAAGAGATCGCAGATCACGCGCGCGAGCGCGTCGAATTCCGCGCTCTGGCATTCGATCAGATAGTCATCCATCCCGTCTCTCCTGTCAGGCCGCCGTGCGCGGCGGCCGGCACACCTTCACCAGCACGACCACCAGGACCGCGGCCAGCACGAAATGCCCGGCCTCGACCCACGCGGCCGGCACGGCGCGCACCTGGTACAGCAACGCCGGCGCGGCCGCGAGCGCATGCAGCACGATCGCGACCGGCAACACGCTCGCCCGGCCTGCGCGCACGCCGCGCCACACCAGCACCGACAGCGCGAGCTGCAGCACGAATGCCGCGCAGCGCTCGAGCAGCAACAGCAGGATCGACTGCGCCGACAGCGTCGCGAGCATCACGTGCAGCCGCACGACCGTATCGCCCGGCAGATCGGCGAGCTGCGCCTCGAGTTGGCCGCGGCTCGCCAGCCACGCAAGATACGACCACTGGCCCCATACCAGCACGCCGACGAACCATGCTTCGGCGCCGGCGTGACCGATCCCGTAGCCGATCCCGCGGCTGTCGCCGGCCGACGGGCCGTAGCGGCGGTTCAGGAAGCGCATCCCGAGATAGCGGCCGACTTCCTCGAACACGGCGGTCGCAAGCGCGCTGTATGCCACGAACGCGAGCGGCTGCGTCAGCCAGCCGTCGGGCGGGGTCTGGCTCAGCACGAGCCCGTGAAATGCGCGTTCGACGATCATCGCGAACAGCGTGAAGACGGCAACGCCGACGATCGTGTCGCGGCGGTTCAGCGCAAGCGGCTTGCGCAGGATGCGGAAGAGGACGAGCGGCAGGAGCGCGATGATCAGCGTGGCGGCGATCAGCACCGCCAGCGTGACGGGAGCGACAGTCATGTATTTCCTTGTTCGGGGCAGCGCACCTGGCGCGCTGCGTGCCCCGAATGATACTCAGCTTGCGGTCGACGCGCGCGCAACCAGCTCGCCAGGCAGCAGCGAGACGCGCACGTCGCCCGCCGCGCCGTCGATCCGCTCGTGCACGAATTCGACGGCCTTGTAGCCGATTTCGTAGGTTGGCTGGCGGATCGTCGTGATGCCGATCAGCTCGGCCCATTCCGGATCGTCGATCGACAGCAGCGCCGCCTTCTGCTGCCATGCGGCGCCGAAGCGCGCGCGCAGGTGGCGTGCGATCGCGAGCGCGACCGGCGCGTTCGCGGCGAACAGCGCCGCCCGCACGCCGCGCCGTGCCGCGTCGTCGATGCGGGCGTCGACGTCGGCGAGCGCCGCCTCGGCCGCGTCGGGCGTGTTCAGGTCGAGCACCACCGTCGACGGCACCGTCAGGCCGCGCGCGGCCAGCGCCGCACGGAACGCGGCCTCGCGCACGCGCCGCGAGCTGACGCGCTCGAACGGCTGCACGACGAAGTGGATCGCGTCGAAGCCGTGTGCGATCAGATGCGCGAGCGCCACCTCGATCGCGTCGGCATTGTCGAGGCCGATCAGGTCGGCCTCGAAGCCCTCGACGGTCCGGTCGACGAGCACGGCCGGGATGCCGGCGCCGCGCAGCGGGCGCAGCACGTCCTCGTCCGCGCCGAGCGCGTTGACGATCAGCCCTTCGACGCGATAGGTCGTGAGCAGCTGCAGGAAGCGACGCTCCATCTCGACCTCGTTCGCCGCGTGACAGATGAGCGGCATGTAGCCGAGCGCCTGGCATGCGGCTTCGACGCCCTGCAGCACTTCGATGGTGTAAGGATTGGTCAGGTCGGCCGCGAGCATGCCGAGCAGCCGGTTGCGGCCGCGCTTGAGCCCGCGCGCCATCTGGTTCGGCCGGTAGTTGAGCCGCGCGATCGCCGTCTCGATCCGCTGGCGCAGATCGGCGGACAGCACGTGCGTCTCGCCGTTCAGGTAGCGCGACACGCTGGTCTTGCCCGTGCCGGCCTCGCGTGCGACGTCGCTGATCGTCGCCGGACGCATCGTGGTAGGTTGCGAATCGGTCACTGTCGTGCCTCGCGACGTACGATCCGCGCCGCTTCGTGAGCAGACGGACCTTTGTTGTTGGAAACGTAAGCCATCCGGGGGACTCTCCTGTCGGTCAGCGCGTGGCAGACCCATGCTTCGCGGTCGGTCAGCGTCCGCCCTCCGGCGCTTGCGCTGCTCCCTTGCTTCACAGTCGATCCACCGAAGCCGGCGTGGATGTCCATCGCGCGACGCCGCCGGCAGCACTGCCGAACCGTCGACGCGACAAGCGGGCGATCATAACGCAGCCCGCCCGCCAGCACCACGATCATGAACTCTAACAGCGCCGCCGCCCCGCCGGCAGCCTGTCGTCCGCCGCCACTCAGGCGCGCGCGAGCACGTCCGGATTGACCAGGTTCGTGCGCAGCGTGCCGGCCAGCGCGCCGACCAGGTTTTCCGCGGCGCAGCGCGCCATCGCGTGGCGCGTCTCGTGCGTCGCCGAACCGATATGCGGCAGCGCGACGACGTTCTTCATCTGCAGCAGCGGCGAATCCGCCGGCAACGGCTCCTTCTCGAACACGTCGAGCCCCGCGCCGCGGATCGTGCCCGCACGCAGCGCGTCGACCAGCGCCGCTTCGTCGACGACCGGCCCGCGCGATGCGTTGATCAGGATCGCGCCGCGCTTCATCTTCGCGAATTCGGCCGCGCCGATCAAGTGGTGCGTCTGCGGCGACAACGGCACCTGCAGGCACACGAAATCCGACTGCGCGAGCAGTTCGTCGAGCGTGACGCGCCGCGCGCCGTACTGCGTCTCGGCGTCGGCATGCGCGGACCGGTTCGCGTACAGCACCTGCATCCGGAAGCCGAGCGCCGCGCGTCGCGCGACCGCGCCGCCGATCCGGCCGAGCCCGACGATGCCGAGCGTCTTGCCCTGCACGTCGGTGCCGTACAGGTCGGGGCCGATGCTGCGCTGCCAGTGGCCGGCCTTCACCCACTCGGCCAGTTCGACCACGCGGCGCGCGGACGCGAGGATCAGCGAGAACACCGTATCGGCGGTCGACTCGGTCAGCACGTCCGGCGTATGCGCGAGCAGGATGCCGCGCCGTGTGAGATCCGCCACGTCGAAGTTGTCGTAGCCGACCGAGATCGTCGACCACGCCTTCAGCCGCGGCGCGCGGTCGAGCATCTGCGGCGTCACCTTCAGGCTCGCGCCGATCGCGCCGTCCGCGTCGCCGAGGGCATCGGCGAGGGCGTCGGGGCCATCGGCCTGCACGACGTCCGCGTGCTCGCGCAGGTAGGCGAGAACGTCATCGGGCAGCGGCTTGTACGCGACGATACGGGGCTTCATCGGTTTCATTTTCCTTGCAGGGGCGCCGCGAGCGAATGCGTGTCGGGCGCCTGGGGTTTGACGGACAGCGTGAGGATCACCGCGGCGACGAGGGCGGCGCTCATGAAGGCATACGACGCGACGGGCGAGCCGGTCGCCCCGTTCAGGTAGCCGACGAAATACGAGCCGACGAACGAGCCGAGCGCGCCCATGCTGTTGATCAGCGCCATTGCACCGCCGGCGACGTTCTTCGGCAGCAGTTCCGGCACGATCGCGAAGAACGGGCCGTACGGCGCGTACATCGCGGCGCCCGCCACGACCAGCAGCGCATACGAGATCCAGAAATGCGACGAGCCGAGTGCGTACGATGCGGCGAACGCGGCCGCGCCGATCAGCAGGAACGGCCACACGAAACCGCGCCGCGAGCCGACCTTGTCGGACGCCCACGATGCGGCCACCATCGCGATCGTCGCCGCGAGATACGGCAGCGCGGACAGCCAGCCGGTCGCGACCATTCCGAGGGCGGAGCCGTTCTTGACGATCGACGGCAGCCACAGCACGAAGCCGTACACGCCGATGCTCCAGCAGAAATACTGTGCGCACAGCTTGATCACGGCCGGCGAGCGAAACGCCTCCGTATAGTTGCGCACGGGCTTGATCGCGGCCTGCTCGGCTGCGAGCGCGGCGTCGAGGTCGCGCTTTTCCTGGGCGTTGAGCCACGGCGAATCGGCCGGCTTGTCCTGCACGAGGACCCACCAGCAGAAGGCCCAGATGATGGCCGGCACGCCTTCGGCGATGAACATGTGGCGCCAGCCGAATTCGTGCACGAGATAGCCCGACACGATCGACATCCACAGCACGGTGACCGGGTTGCCGAGAATCAGGAACGTGTTCGCGCGCGAGCGTTCGTTCTTCGTGAACCAGTTGCTGATGTAGATCAGCATCGCCGGCATCACGGCCGCCTCGACGACGCCGAGCGCGAAGCGGATCGCCATCAGCGACGGGATGTTGCTGACCACGCCCGTGAGCGCCGCGCAGGCGCCCCACAGAATGAGGCTGACGAACACGAGCTTCTTCACGCTGCGGCGTTCGGCGTAGATCGCGCCGGGAATCTGGAAGAAGAAGTAGCCGAGGAAGAACAGTGCGCCGATCAGCGACGACAGGCCTTTGCTGATGCCGAGGTCCTGGTTGATGCCGGCCGCGGCCGCGAACCCGTAGTTCGCGCGGTCGAGGTAGGCGAGGCTGTACGTGATGAAGACGATCGGCATGATCGTCCACCAGCGTCGGGCTGCGAGAGTGTTAGCCATCAGAATGTCTCCTGTGTCGATCAGAGTTAGCGCTTTAGCGCTTACTCTGATCCCATGCTTCGCGGTCGATCAGAGTTGGCGCTTTAGCGCTTACTCTGATCCCATGCTTCGCGGTCGATCGGAGTTGGCGATTTAGCGCTTGCCCCGATCCCATGCTTCGCGGTCGACCCGAGTCAGCCCTTTTGGCGCTTACCCGGGTCCCATGCTTCACGATCGACCCGAGTCAGCCCTTCAGGCGCCGACCCAGGCCCCATGCTCCGCATTCGACCGGAACAGACGCCTCAACGCATGTCCCGGCCCCGTACGTTGCCGTGCGCGTGCACGACAAAATGAGTCCGCGGATTGTGCCGTGTCCGGCCTCTCATTGCGCGGTGAAGGTTTCCTCTAAGCGATCGGCGCGATTGCTGACGTTTTCGAACCGATCAAGCGCTTCGCGCGTCGGCAGGCCTTCCGAATCGCCGATCACCTGGACCGCGAGCGCGCCGATCCGGTTGCCGCGCGCCACCGCCTGCTCGATCGCCTTGCCTTCCAGCAGCGCGCTGACCACGCCGACCGCGAAGCCGTCGCCGGCGCCGACCGTATCGACGACCTTGTCCACCCGCTCGCCGGCAACCGTCCCTTCGCGGCCGTCGGCCGTGCGATAGTACGCGCCCTGCGCGCCGAGCTTGATGACGACGCCGCGCGCGCCCTGCGCAAGATAGAAGCCCGCGATGTCCGCCGGCGTGTCGTGCCCGGTGAGCTGCCGCCCTTCGGCAAGGCCCGGCAGCACCCAGTCGGCAAGCGATGCGAGCGCGTTCAAAGTCGTCGCCATCGCATCGGCGGACGGCCACAGCGTCGGGCGCAGGTTCGGGTCGAACGAGATCGTCTTGCCGGCCGCGCGCATCTCGCGCGCCAGCTTGAAGGCAAGCTCGCACGACGTCGCGGAGATCGCCGGCGCAACGCCCGTCAGGTGCAGGTGGCGCGCGCCGAGCACGTAGTCGGCCACGTAGTCGTCGCACGACAGGTGGCTCGCGGCCGAGCCCTTGCGGAAATATTCGACGGTCGGATCGCTGCCGTCGTCGTTGCGCGACTTCAGCTGGAAGCCGGTCGGGTAACACGGATCGACGGTCACGCACGACGCATCGATGCCTTCGCGCGCCAGCGTGTCGAGCACGTAGCCGCCGAACGAATCGCTGCCGACCCTGCTCATCCAGCCGACCCGGAAGCCGAGCCGCGACAGGCCGATCGCGACGTTCAGGTCGGCGCCCGCGATCCGCTTCGCGAATTGCGTCGCGTTCGCGAGATGGCCCGGCTCGGTCGCGACGAACATCGCCATTGCCTCGCCGTAGGTCACGACATCGAGTGCTGCTTTCATGAATGCATTCTCCAGGAAGCGTCCGTCGTCATGCGGTCGCGAGCCACGCGACGCGCCGGCCGGCATCGCCCGCCAGGTCGGCCGCGTCGAACGGAAACTCGATGCCCCGCGGCGCCTGCCGCGGCAGCGCCGCGAGCACGCCGGTCACGAGCGGATCGTTCGGCGCCGGCGCGACGGCAAAACGGCGCGCGCCCTCGCCTGCGACCGCCTTGCAATGAATGTATTCCACATGCGGCGCGAGTACCTGCGCGCAATCAAGCGGCGCTTCGCCCGGCCACTGCCAGTTGCCGATGTCGAACGTCATCCCGAGCGCATCGGGCAGGCCCGCCGCGGCCAGCGCCTCGAACAACCCGCGGAATTGCGCGAGCGCGCCGCCGACCGGCAACTGGCCGTTCTCGACCACCAGGCGGGCCCGCGCGCCGCGCGACAGCGCAACGATCTCGGCCGCGTGCGCGTCGCCGACGAAACCGCCGAGCTGGAATTTCACGAAGCGCGCGCCGAGCGCGTCGGCTTCCTCAAGCGCGCCGCGCAATGCGTGTGCATCGAGCGCGCCCGTTTCCGTATACAGCGTGGCCGGCGTCGAATAGACCGACCACATCCCGTGGCCGGTCAATTGCGCGCCGAGCGCGGCCAGCGCGCCGGGTGTCGCGTCGTCGTCCGATGCGAACAGTTCGCGCCGCACCTCGAAACCGGTCGCGCCCGATGCCGCCGCAGTGGCGACGAATGCGCCGTGGCCCTCCTGGCGCACGCGGTCCGTCCCGAATGCGCTCGCCACGATCACGATGTCTGTCATGGTGTCCCTCTCACCGGATTGGAACCGGTTCCATTTACGTGAAGCGGATGGTGCGCTTCGCTTCGGACGCACGCCATAGAGGAAATCCCTAGGGCCGGACCCGGCGCAAACGCGCACCCGGGCCCGCTTCGCCGGTTCAGGCGACGTCGTGCGCGAGGCTCATTTCGAGGAATTGCGCGGCGACCCGCGACGGTGCGCCGCCATGCGGCACGAGGATGGAGAAATGACGCGTCAGCGGCATGGGCGCGAGCGAGCGCAGGACGAGTGCCGCGTCGTCGTGACGCAGCGACATCGCGGAGACGAAGCCGATGCCCATTCCGGCCCGCACGGCCTCCTTCACGGCCTCGACGCCCGCGATCTCGAACGCCACCCGCATCGGCGCCGCGCCGTGCGCGAACGCACGCTCGACGAGTTGCCGCACGGCGGAGCCCGCTTCGCGCAGCACGAGCGGATGGGCCGCCAGCGCGTCGAGCGTCACCCCCGGCGCGTATTCGGGCGCCGCCAGCGGATGGCCGGTCGGCACGATCGCCACGATCTCGTCCTCGCGCCACGCGTGCACCGCGGTCCCCGGCGGCAGCGCCTCGCCGGGCGGCCCTTCGATCATCGCGATATCGAGCGTCGGCAGCGCCGCGACCACGTCGGCGGTATTGCCGCTCATCGTCTGGATCGCCACGCGCGGCGCGCGCGGCTGGAACGCCGCGATCAGGTACGGCAGCAGGTAGCTGGCGGGCGTCGTGCTCGCGCCGATGCGCAGCGTGCCGGCCTCCAGCCCGCGCACCGCATCGCGAAACGCGCGCGCCTGCGCGAACGTGTCGCGCTGCGCCTTCGCGTACTGCGCAAGCTGTTCGCCGACGGGCGTCAGGCGGATGCCGCGGCCGTCGCGCTGGTACAGCGGCTCGCCGAATTCGTCCTGCAGCAGCCGCAGCTGGCCCGACACGGCGGGCTGCGACAGATGCAGCGCCACGGCGGCGTGGCTGATGTTCAGGTGTTCCGCGACGGCGGCGAACGTTATCAGTTGATCCGGGGTCATGGGGATAAATTATCGGCTTTCCGGATAGTTTACGTCACAAATCACAATTTTTCATATCGATATAACGAAATTAGGATTACACCATCGCAACGACGCTCCTCACGGTGCTGCCATGTCCACTGCCCCGACTCAACCTCTCAACCACGCCGCGCCGTCGATGCGCGGCCAGTTGAACGGCGTCCTGTTCGTCGCGCTATTCGCGGCCGCCGTCACCAGCCTGTCGCAACTGCCCGCGATCGCGGGCCTCGGCCTGTCGCCGCTGATCGTCGGCATCGTCGCCGGCGCGCTGTACGGCAACGCGCTGCGCGACGGCATGCCGGCAAGCTGGGCTGCCGGCGTCAACTTCTCCGCGCGCAAGCTGCTGCGCATCGCGGTCGCGTTCTTCGGGCTGCGCGTGAGCCTGCAGGAAATCGCGCAGGTCGGCCTGCCGGGCCTGACCGTATCGGTGCTGGTGGTTGTCAGCACCCTCGTGATCGGCACCTGGGCCGGCATGAAGATCATGAAGCTCGATCGCGATTCCGCGCTGCTGACCGCCGCCGGCAGCGCAATCTGCGGCGCGGCCGCCGTGCTCGCGTTCGAATCGACGCTGCAGTCGAAGCCGCACCAGAGCGCGATGGCCGTGGGCAGCGTCGTGCTGTTCGGTACGCTGTCGATGTTCCTGTACCCGGTCGCCTATCACGCCGGGCTGCTGAACCTCAACCCGGCCGGCCTCGGCCTGTTCTTCGGCGGCACGATCCACGAAGTCGCGCAGGTGGTCGGCGCCGCGAGCGACATCAGCCCGCAGGTCGCCCACATCGCGACGATCGTCAAGATGACGCGCGTGATGCTGCTGGTGCCGGTGCTGCTGGTGCTCGGCTGGTGGCTCGCCCGCTCGGCGCGTGCGACGGCCGGCGGCGCGCAAGGCAAGCGCAAGGTGGCGGTGCCCTGGTTCGCGCTCGGCTTCCTCGGCTTCGTGATCGTCAATTCGCTGAACGTGCTGCCCGCCGACGTCACGCACACGCTGAACATGCTCGACACCTTCGCGCTGACGATGGCGATGACCGCGCTCGGCATCGAAACCCGCGTGGCGCAGATCCGCGCCGCCGGCCCCCGGGCCCTGATGACCGGCCTGATCCTGTACGTGTGGTTGATCGTCGGCGGCTACGGGATCACCTGGGCCGTGCAGCACTGGCTTGGCTGAGCTGCCCGCCCATGACACTTCGCGCGCCGCGCCCGACGGGATGGTCCCGCGGGCGCGGCGCAGTGCTATGCTTCGCGTCGTTTTCCATCGCCCTCTTTCAGCCGTGCTCTCGTTCCTGCTGAAGCTGCGCACTCGCGCCCAAACGCTGCTCCGCCTGTCGGACGCCCATACGATGCTGATCTGGTCGGCCATCGTCGGCGTCGGCGGCGCCTTTGCCACGATGGCGTTCCGCGAAGGCATCGACCTGATGCAGCACCTGATCTCCGGGCAAAGCGGCAGCTTCGTGGAGATGGCGAAACGCCTGCCGTGGTACGTGCGGTTCTGGATGCCGGCCGCGGGCGGCTTCCTCGCCGGCTGCGTGCTGCTGCTCGCCACGCGCGGCGACAAGCAGGCCGCCAAGACCGACTACATGGAATCGGTCGCGCTCGGCAACGGCGTCGTCCCCGTGCGGCAGAGCCTGTGGCGCAGCGTGTCGTCGCTGCTGACGATCGGCAGCGGCGGCTCGATCGGCCGCGAAGGCCCGATGGTGCAGCTCGCGGCGCTCGCCGCGTCGCTCGTCGGCCGCTTCGTGCATTTCGACCCGCCGCGCCTGCGCCTGCTGGTCGCCTGCGGGGCGGCGGCCGGCATCACGTCCGCGTACAACGCGCCGATCGCCGGCGCCTTCTTCGTGTCGGAAATCGTGCTCGGCACGATCGCGATGGAGAGCTTCGGGCCGATGGTCGTCGCGTCGGTCGTCGCGAACATCGTGATGCGCGAATTCGCCGGCTACCGGCCGCCGTACGAAATGCCGGTGTTCCCGGCCGTCACCGGCCCCGAGGTGCTGCTGTTCGTCGTGCTCGGCGCGCTGTGCGGCGTGCTCGCGCCGCAGTTCCTGCACCTGCTCGACGCGTCGAAGAACCAGTTCAAGCGGCTGCCCGTGCCGCTGCCCGTGCGGCTCGCCATCGGCGGCCTTGTCGTCGGCGTGATCTCGGTATGGATTCCGGACGTGTGGGGCAACGGCTACAGCGTGGTGAACCACATCCTCCATTCGCCGTGGACGTGGCAGGCGCTCATCGCGGTGCTCGCGTTCAAGGTGATCGCGACCGCCGCGACCGCCGGCTCCGGCGCGATCGGCGGCGTGTTCACGCCGACGCTGTTCGTCGGCGCGGTGTTCGGCTCGCTGTTCGGGCTCGCGATGCAGGCGCTGTGGCCCGGCCACACGTCGGCGTACTTCGCCTACGCGATCGTCGGGATGGGAGCGTTCATGGCCGGCGCCACGCAGGCGCCGCTGATGGCGATCCTGATGATCTTCGAGATGACGCTGAGCTACCAGGTCGTGCTGCCGCTGCTGGTGTCGTGCGTCTTCGCGTATTTCGTCGCGCGCGCGACGGGCACGACGTCGATGTACGAAATCACGCAGCACCACTACCAGGACGCGCAGGAAAAGCTGCGGCTGCGCACCACGCAGATGCGCGAACTGATCCAGCCCGCGCAGACGGTCGTGCCGCTCACGGCGAGCGTCGCCGACATGACGCGCGTGTTTCTCGAATATCCGGTGAAATACCTGTACGTGACCGACGACGCCGGACGCTTCCGCGGCGCGGTCGCGCTGAAGGACATCACGTCCGACCTGCTCGACAAGCGCGACACGACCGACAAGACGGCCGCGCACTACGCGCACACGCCGTTTCCGCTCCTCACGCCCGACATGCCGCTCGCGACCGCGCTCGAACGCTTCATGGCGTTCCAGGGGGAACGGCTGCCGGTGATCGAGAGCGAAGCCGAACCGACGCTCGCGGGGGTCGTCTACAAGACGTCGCTGCTCGACGCCTACCGGCGCATGACCGGCGAGCGCTGACCGGGCGGTTCACTGACTGCCGCGCGAGCGCGAACCTCGAGCGAGCGCGAACCGGACCGCCGGCCCGATCCGGTTCAATCCGGCGCACGCCCCAGCACGACCCGTGCGAAGAAGCCGGCCAGCACCGACTCGGCCACCTCGGCCGACACGTGCTGCGGATCGGCCGTGTAATACGACTGCACACCGTCGCACAGACACATCAGCCCGAACGCGAGGGTCTCCGCCGGCAGCAGCAGCGGCGTGCCCGAGCGCTCGGCGAAACGCCGGATGAACTCGGCCATCTGCAGGCGCTTGCCGTGCAGGAACTGGTTGAAGCGCACGCGGAATTTCGCGTCGCGCGCGGCCTGCAGCTTCGCCTCGCCCCACAGCAGCGCGTATTCGTCGTCGTGGAACAGCGTCCGGTAATACGCGAGCGTCATCGATTCCATCTGCTCGCGCGATCCGCCCTCGTCGAAAATCGCCTGGAAGTCGGCCTGCACCCCCGCGTGGTCGCGCTCCAGCAACTCCAGCAACAGGTCGGACTTGCTGCGGAAGTTCGAATAGAACGCGCCGCGCGTATAGCCGGCCGCCGCCGCGATGTCCTCGACGCTCGCGGCGACATAGCCTTTCTTCAGAAAAATCCGGTGCGCGGCAATCAGCAGACGTTCGCGCGTCTGGTCCCTGCTCTGCTCGCGAGTTAAACGCTGTGGTTTCATGGCGCGCAGTCTAGCACCCTTTCGCATTCGGATTCACCTTTGCATTCAGATACAGGTGTGTATTAGAATCCACCGCAGTTTCCGAAAGATGTTGTCCGTGCGCCCATGTCGGCGCCGCTCGGGGCAAGTGCGCGTCGCGCTTGCCGGCTTCGTTCCGCTTCACCTCACCTGGGGGTTTCGTGAATCGCTCCGGTTCCCGCGCCGCGCTGCTGGTCAGCGCCGCGTTCGTCCTTGCCGCCTGTCATCCGAAAGAATCCGCGCCGCCCTCACCGCGCCCCGTCGTCGCGCTGCCCGCGCGGGCCGACACCGCCGCGGCCGCCCGCACGCTCCCCGGCGAGATCCAGCCGCGCTACGCCACCCCGCTGTCGTTCCGCATCGCCGGCAAGATCGTCGAGCGCAAGGTGCGCCTCGGCGATACGGTCAAGGTCGGCCAGGTCGTCGCGCTGCTCGATCCGTCCGACGTCGAGAAAAACGCCGCGAGCGCGCAGGCGCAACTCGATGCCGCGACGCACAGCCTCACGTTCGCGAAGCAGCAGCTCGATCGCGACCGTGCGCAGGCCCGCGAAAACCTGATCGCGACCACCCAGCTCGAGCAGACCGAGAACAGCTACACGTCGGCGCTTGCGCAGCGCGACCAGGCGCAGCAGCAACTCGCGCTCGCGAAGAACCAGCTCCGCTACGCGACGCTCGTCGCCGATCACGCGGGCTACATCACGGCCGAGCAGGCCGACACCGGCCAGAACGTGTCGGCCGGCCAGCCCGTGTACCAGCTTGCGTGGTCGGGTGACGTCGACGTCGTCAGCGACGTGCCCGAGGCCGCGCTCGCGTCGCTCGCGCCCGGCCAGGCGGCGACCGTCACGCTGCCGTCGCTGCCGGGCCGCACGTTCGCCGCGAAGGTACGCGAGATCGCGCCGGCCGCCGATCCGCAAAGCCGCACCTATCGCGTGAAGCTGACGCTCGCCACGCCCGATCCGGCGATCCGCCTCGGGATGACCGCCGGCGTCGCATTTGCCGGCGCCGCGGCCGCCGGCGACGCGCCGCCGGTCACGCTGCCCGCGACCGCGCTGTTCCACGACGGCGCGCAACCGGCCGTCTGGGTCGTGCGCACGAAGGACGACACGCTCGAGCTGCGCCGCGTCGACGTCGCGCGCTTCAACGAGCGCACGGTGACCGTGTCGCACGGGCTGCAGCCGGGCGAACGCGTGGTGCTGCTGGGCGTGCACACGGTCAGCGCGGGCGAGAAGGTGCGCCCGATCGCGCCGCTGCATCCGGAGGACTTCGCATCGTGAGCGTCTCCCACGAAGAAGGCCGCTTCAACCTGTCGGCGTGGGCGCTGCGCCACCAGGCGCTCGTCGTCTACCTGATCGCGCTCGCGACGCTCGCGGGCATGCTCGCGTACACGCGGCTCGCGCAATCCGAAGACCCGCCGTTCACGTTCCGCGTGATGGTGATCCGCACGTTCTGGCCCGGCGCGTCCGCGCGCCAGGTGCAGGAACAGGTGACCGACCGGATCGGCCGCAAGCTGCAGGAAACGCCGGCCATCGACTTCCTGCGCAGCTATTCGCGCCCCGGCGAATCGCTGATCTTCTTCACGATGAAGGATTCGGCGCCCGTGAAGGACGTGCCCGACACCTGGTACCAGATCCGCAAGAAGGTCGGCGACATCGGCTACACGTTGCCGCCCGGCGTGCAGGGCCCGTTCTTCAACGACGAGTTCGGCGACGTCTACACCAACATCTGGACGCTCGAGGGCGACGGCTTCACGCCCGCGCAGCTCCACGACTATGCGGACCAGCTGCGCACCGTGCTGCTGCGCGTGCCGGGCGTCGGCAAGGTCGATTATTTCGGCGACCCCGACCAGCGGATCTTCATCGAGGTGAACAACGCGCAGCTCACGCGCCTCGGCATCTCGCCGCAGCAGCTCGGGCAGGCGATCAACGCGCAGAACGACATCTCGTCGGCCGGCGTGCTGACGACCGCCGACGATCGCGTGTTCGTGCGGCCGGGCGGCCAGTTCGACAACGTCGACGCGATCGCCGATACGCTGCTCCGCATCAACGGCCGCACGTTCCGGCTCGGCGATCTCGCAACCGTGAAACGCGGCTACGACGATCCGGCCGTCACGCAGATGCGCGCGAACGGCAAGGCGGTGCTCGGCATCGGCGTGACGATGCAGCCCGGCGGCGACGTGATCCGTCTCGGCAAGGCGCTCGACGCCGAATCGAACGACCTGCAGGCGCAGCTGCCGGCCGGCCTCAAGCTGACCCTCGTATCGAGCATGCCGCACGCGGTGTCGCACTCGGTCGACGACTTCCTCGAAGCCGTCGCCGAAGCCGTCGCGATCGTGCTGGTCGTGAGCCTCGTGTCGCTCGGCCTGCGCACCGGGATGGTCGTCGTGATCTCGATCCCGGTCGTGCTCGCGGTCACCGCGCTGTTCATGTTCCTGTTCGACATCGGGCTGCACAAGGTGTCGCTCGGCACGCTCGTCCTCGCGCTGGGGCTGCTCGTCGACGATGCGATCATCGCGGTCGAGATGATGGCCGTGAAGCTCGAACAGGGTTACACCCGCGCGCGCGCAGCCGCGTTCGCCTATACCAGCACCGCGTTCCCGATGCTGACCGGCACGCTCGTCACGGTGTCGGGCTTCCTGCCGATCGCGCTCGCGAAATCGAGCACCGGCGAATATACGCGCTCGATCTTCGAGGTGTCGGCGATCGCGCTGATCGCGTCGTGGTTCGCGGCCGTCGTGCTGATCCCGCTGCTCGGCTATCACATGCTGCCCGAGCGCAAGCGGCACGCGCACGAGGCGCACCTGCCCGACGACCACGAGCACGACATCTACGACACGCGCTTCTACCGCCGGCTGCGCGGCTGGATCGACTGGTGCATCGAGCGGCGCTTCGTGGTGCTGCTGATCACCGGCGCGCTGTTCGTCGTGGCGCTGGCGGGCTTCTCGCTGGTGCCCCAGCAGTTCTTCCCGAGCTCCGACCGGCCCGAGCTGCTGGTCGACCTGCGGCTGCCCGAGGGCGCGTCGTTCGCGGCCACGCTGCGCGAGACCGAGCGCCTCGAGAAAGTGCTCGACAAGCGCCCGGAGATCGACCATTCGGTGAACTTCGTCGGCAGCGGCGCGCCGCGCTTCTACCTGCCGCTCGACCAGCAGCTGCAACTGCCGAACTTCGCGCAATTCGTGATCACCGCGAAATCGGTCGAGGATCGCGAGAAGCTCGCGACCTGGCTCGAAACCGAGCTGCGCAACCAGTTCCCGGCCGTGCGCTCGCGGCTGTCGCGGCTCGAGAACGGCCCGCCGGTCGGCTACCCGGTGCAGTTCCGCGTGAGCGGCGACAGCATCGCGACGGTCCGCTCGATCGCCGAGAAGGTCGCGGCGACGATGCGCGGCGACGCGCGCACGGTCAACGTGCAGTTCGACTGGGACGAGCCGGCCGAGCGCTCGGTGCGCTTCGAGATCGACCAGAAGAAGGCGCGCGAGCTGAACGTCACGTCGCAGGACGTGTCGAGCTTTCTCGCGATGACGCTCTCCGGCACGACCGTCACGCAGTACCGCGAACGCGACAAGCTGATCGCGGTCGACCTGCGCGCGCCGAAGGCCGACCGCGTCGACCCCGCGAAGCTCGCGGGCCTCGCGCTGCCGACCCCGAACGGCCCGGTGCCGCTCGGCTCGCTCGGCCGCTTCGAGCCGACGCTCGAATACGGCGTCGTGTGGGAGCGCGACCGCCAGCCGACCATCACCGTTCAGTCGGACGTGCGCACCGGCGCGCAGGGCATCGACGTCACGCACGCGGTCGACGCGAAGCTGGACGCGCTGCGCGCGCAGCTGCCGGTCGGCTATCAGATCAATATCGGCGGCTCGGTCGAGGAAAGCGCGAAGGCGCAGAAGTCGATCAACGCGCAGATGCCGTTGATGGCGATCGCGGTGTTCACGCTGCTGATGATCCAGTTGCAGAGCTTCGCGCGCGTGCTGATGGTCGTGCTGACCGCGCCGCTCGGGCTGATCGGCGTGGTCGCCACGCTGCTGCTGTTCGGCCAGCCGTTCGGCTTCGTCGCGATGCTCGGCGTGATCGCGATGTTCGGGATCATCATGCGCAACTCTGTGATCCTCGTCGACCAGATCGAACAGGACATCGCAGCCGGGCACGGCCGCGTCGACGCGATCATCGGCGCCACCGTGCGGCGCTTCCGCCCGATCACGCTGACGGCCGCGGCCGCCGTGCTCGCGCTGATCCCGCTGCTGCGCTCGAACTTCTTCGGGCCGATGGCCACCGCGCTGATGGG
This sequence comes from Burkholderia sp. MSh2, assembly GCF_000731655.1. NCBI lineage: Bacteria > Pseudomonadati > Pseudomonadota > Betaproteobacteria > Burkholderiales > Burkholderiaceae > Burkholderia > Burkholderia sp. MSh2. The sequence continues at coordinate 149,569 of NZ_JPGM01000013.1, forward strand.
CGGCATCACGAGCGCCACCGTGCTGACGCTGTTCTACCTGCCCGCGCTGTATGCGACGTGGTTCCGCGTGAAGCGCGACGAGCGCGATCCGCAGGACGGCCCGCCGCATCAAGGCGGCACGCCGGCCGCCTCGCCGGGAGCCTGACCATGGATCGATCGATGAACCTGAAAACGAAAGCCGCGCGGGCGCTCGCGGCCGCGAGCCTCGCCGGCCCGCTCGCGGGCTGCGCGTGGTTCGCGCCAAGCGGCGAGCCGCCGGCGATGCCGGCGCCCGCGCACTACGGCACCGCGCCGCAAGTGCGTCAGACCGTGTCCGCGCAAGGCGTCGCGCAGCAGTTCGAGGTCGGCGCGCAGCCGGTGCCCGACTGGTGGACGCAGTACCGCTCCGATGCGCTGAACGCGCTCGTCGACGAAGGGCTGCGCAACAGCCCGACGCTCGGGGCGGCGTCGCACTCGCTGGATGCCGCACGCGAGCAGTTGCGCGGTCAGATCGGCAGCTCGATGCTGCCGTCGATCGACGCGGGCGGCCAGGCGGCGCGCCAGCGGGCGCTCGGCGTGCCGATTCCCGCGCTCGGCGCGCCGACGTTGCTGTACGACTCGTTCGTCGGACAACTGCAGGCGAGTTACACGATCGACCTGTTCGGCGCCACCCGCTTCGCGAACCGCGCGCTCTCGAAACGCGTCGACGTCAGCGCGTTCCAGCTCGAATCCGCGCGGCGCGCGCTGGCCGCGAACATCGTCACCGCGTCGATCACGGTGTCGGTGCTGAATGCGCAGATCGGCACGACCGAGCGGCTCGTCGCGCTCGCCAACGACCAGGCGCACGACGCGGAGCGCCGCTATGCGCTCGGTTCGGCATCGCGCAGCGACGCGCTGAACGCGCGGCAAAGCGCCGACACGTTCGCGGCGAGCCTGCCGGCGCTGCGCCAGCAGCGCGACTCGGCGCGCCATGCGCTCGCGGTGCTGATCGGCCGCACGCCCGACCGGCCGCCGGCCGATCTCACGCTCGCCGATCTGCACTTGCCCGAACAGGTGCCCGTCGTCGTGCCGTCGGATCTGCTGCAAAGCCGTCCGGACATCCAGGCGGCCGACGCGGGGTTGAAGGCGGCCGCGGCCGAAGTGGGCGTCGCGACCGCGCAGATGTTCCCGCAGCTGTCGCTGTCGGCGGCGATGGGCAAAGGCGGCTTCAGCTGGCCGGCGATGCTGTCGGGCGCCGGCGCGATCTGGAACGTCGGCGCGTCGCTGAGCCAGCCGATCTTCCACGGCGGCGCGCTGCTCGCGCAGCGCCGCGCGGCAAAGGCGACCTACGAGGCGGCGGTCGACCAGTACAAGCAGGCCGTGCTCGGCGCGTTCCAGAACGTCGCCGATTCGCTCGCGGCGCTCGAGCACGACGCGGAAGCGCTCGACGCGTCGTCCCGCGCCGCCCTTTCGGCGCGCGGCGCGTACGACGACTCGGCGGCCCGCGTGCGGCTCGGCGCGCTGCCGCCGTCGGCCGCGCGCGCCAGCGAGCTGCAGTACCGCAATGCGCGGCTCGACGAGATCCGCGCGACCGGCGCGCGATTCGCCGATACCGCGCGGCTCTACCAGGCGATGGGCACGCCGCCGGCCGGACAGGCCGGCACGGCCACCCCGACCGGCAACGCGACCGGCCAGCCGGCGCACGCCGATACCGCCGCCCGCGCCGAGACTCCGCCTGCGCCGCAATAGGCCGGCCCTGCCGTCGGGTGCGCACCGGGCGCCCGACGGCCGATCTTCCGCTTGACCCTCACGTAGCGTAACGTTCGAGACTCCAGGGTGCGCACCGAACGGAGGGACGAATGCGACTGAAGGTGGGAGAACTGGCGAAACGCAGCGGGCTGACGGTCCGCACGCTTCATCACTATCACGCAATCGGTCTGCTGACGCCTTCGGCGCGCGCCGACAACGGCTACCGGCTGTACGACCGCGACGACGTCGCCCGGCTCCACCGGATCCAGGCGCTGCGCCGCTTCGGCCTGTCGCTCGCCGAAATCGGCGACCACCTGAACCGGCCCGGCGCCCCGCTCGCCGATCTCGTCGCGAAGCAGATCGCCCTGCTCGACCGCCAGCTTGCGCAGACCGCGCAGCTGCGCGAGCGGCTCGTGAGCCTGCATGCGCAGCTCGCCGCGGGCGCGGAGCCGGAGCTGGCCGACTGGCTCACCACACTGGAATTGATGACCGTGTACGACAAATATTTCTCCGAGGAAGAACTCGCGCGCCTGCCGATGTACCGGAAAAGCCAGGCGGGCGACGCGGAATGGATCGCGCTCGTCGGCGAGGTCCGCGCGCTGCACGACGCGGGCGTGCCCGCCGAGGACGCGCGCGCCCGCGCGCTTGCCGCGCGCTGGATGGCGCTGCTCGTGCGCGACACGAACAACGACCCGCGGCTGCTGGCGAAGCTGAACCTGATGCACGAACACGAGCCGGCGATGCAGTCGAAGGTCGGCATTTCGACCGCGCTGCGCGACTACGTGCTGCGCGCGTCGTCGGAAGCGAAGATGCGGATCTTCGAGAAGTACCTCGCCCCGGACGAGATCCGCTTCATGCGGGCGCACTATGGCGAACGCGCGATGGAATGGCCGCAGCTGATGGGGGATGTGCGCGACGCGATCGAGGCGGGCGCGCAACCCGGTTCGCCGCAGGGCCGCGCGCTCGCGCAGCGCTGGCTCGACCTGTTCTGCAGCTACGCGGGCCACGATCCCGCCACGCACGCGAAATTCCGCCGTGCGCTGGCCACCGAGCCGCTGCTGACGCAGGATTCGTGGGCCGACGAGACGCTGATCGGCTTCGTCCGCGAAGCGATGGCGCAGCTTGCGCCCGCGCGCTGAACGCATGAAGGTACGGGTGGCAGCCGGGTTTCCCGCGCGCCGCCCGCCTCACCATCGGCAGCCGGTGTCGCGAACCGCATCCAGCGCGAGCATCGGCAATGCGAGCAGGCCCGCGCCCGCATGCGCTTGCCGGCAGTCGGCGCGACCGGCGTCCGACATGCCGCCGGCCAGCCTCGCATCGACGGTGTCGCGGCGCGGCGCAAGGCCGCCGGACGACGCGCCCAACGCACCGACCGCCGCCTGCGCCGGGCTGCGCGCGACGGCTTGCCGCGCGCCGATGGCATCGAGGTCGCGCTGCCAGTCGACCCCGGCGTCCGATGCGGTCTGCACACGGTTTTCATCTCCGCTTGCGGCCGCGCCTGCAGGTGTCTCGCGTTGTCGCGGCGGATCCGGCGCGCGCGGGGTGTCCGACAGCGCGCTCGCATGCAGCGCCAGGCGCGAGATTGCGATCGCGGCGGATCGCTGCGTCGCTCGCCCAGTGCTGCGCCCCCCTTCGGACGGGCCGGCTTCCCCATCGGCCGGCGCATTCGCCACGAGCGTCGCACGCGCGGGAATCAGCTCGACGCGCAGCGCGATCCCCGGCCGCGCGTCGGCTTTCGGGCCGGCCGCCGATAACGCCCGTTGCAGCACGAACCATCCGGACAGGTGAATCGAGACGGAGGCCGCGACGGCCAGTGCAACGATGCGTGCCCGTCGGCGTCGCGCCGGATCGCCCCGCCGCGGTCGCGATGCGTCAGTCCGGCGCGCCGCCGCCGTCATCGCTGAACGCGAGCAGGTCGCCCGGCTGGCAGTCGAGATAGCGGCAGATCGCCTCGAGCGTCGCGAAGCGGATGCCCTTGACCTTCCCTTGCTTGAGCAGCGACAGGTTCTGTTCGGTGATGCCGACGGCCGCCGCGAGGTCCTTCGAGCGCACCTTACGCGTTGCGAGCATCACATCCAGCTTGACCACGATCGACATGGCGCGCCTCAGACGAACTGCCGATGCTCGGCATCGAGCTCGCTCGCCTGCCGCAGGATGTGCGCGATGACCGCTATGCACGCCGCCGTGAACAGCGCGACCACGTACGGCAGGCTGAAGCCGATGCTGACCACGCGGTGGCCGACCGGCTCGCGCAGCGTCGCCCATACGCTCAGCAGCGGCTCGCACAGCAGGCTCAGCAGCACCCACAGGCCGATCGCACGGCCCGTCTTGCCGAGATGGCCGGCCGCCAGCACGGAGAAATAGTCGCGGCGCGCATAGGTGCGGAACAGCGCGCGCAGATGACGCAGGCCGTTGGCAAGCACGATCAGCGGGATGCTGGACAGCAGGATGCCCACTGCCTTCTGCCACCACGGGAACGCGTCGACATCGACGCGCAGGTTCGACATCACCGAATCCGTCAGGCCGAACACGAAACCGGGCCCGGAGGCCGCGTTCAGCGATGGAAACGCCCAGCACGCGGCGTTGAGCACCAGCATGACGACGATGAAACCCAGCGTGACGGTGGCCATCCGCTGGCTGATACGGGCGATGCGATCGGAATGCATGCGAAGTCCTCGACGAAAGTGAACGTGCGCCGATTGTACGCCATGAATTATCGTTAAACGATAATTAATTGTCGCATCTCCACCATTTCTTATCGCATGACAGGTTCACCCGGCATCGACGGCCGCGCGCCTAGCGATAGTCGTGCAGGCTGATCCCGCGCCAGTGCTTCGTCATGTAGCGCAGGAACACGGGATGGGCCTTCAGGTCCGCATTCGGCACGGGCGCCGCGCCGCCGTCCATGAACTTGCCGTTGACGGTGACGGTTTCCTCGCCGCGCAGCACGTACTTCCTGCCCGCGTCGATCAGGAAATACTTGACCTGGTCGGCGCTGACGTCGCCGCGGCAGCCGATCTTGTATGCGAACAGGAACTGCTTGCGGCCGTCGCCGAGCAGGTCGCGCATTTCGATCGACGCGGGCACGACGTCCAGGATCACGTCGACCGGGCAGGCGTTCACGTAGTCGTGCACCGTCCAGTCGGGGCGGCCGTCGAGCGTCGCGGCCACCTTCAGTTCGACGTCGTCGCCGGATGCGGTTCTGGCGAGCGTCACCGCATGCACGCCGGCCGCATCGGTCCACGTGTATTCGGCGGCCCGCGCCGGATTGCACAGCGCCGCGGCGGCGAGAAACAGGCAAGGAGAAAGGAAACGTCGGAGCATCGGCGATGGGGGGCTGGATCGAATCCGCCATTATCGGCAAGGCGGCCCGCCGCCGCCAGTCGCGCGCCCGCTCAGCGCCCGCGCATCCCGAGCCCGAGCGCCTTCATCCGCCGGTACAAGGTCCGCTCGCTCATCCCGACCTGCTCGGCAAGCGCCTTGCGCGTGCCGTCGAACGTGCGCGCGATGCGCACGAGTTCCGCGTCCGACACGCCGCGCACCTCCGTCGCGTGGTCCTGCGGCGCCGCCGCCGCGGCGACCAGCTCGGCCGGCAGGTGCTCGACGCGGATCGTCCCGTCGTCCGCGAACAGGCACGCGCGTTCGAGCACGTTGCGCAGCTCGCGGATGTTGCCCGGCCACGCATAGGCATCGAGACACGCGCGTGCGCGCTCCGTCAGCACGAACGGCCGCGCGCCGGCATCGCCCGCGCTCACGCGCGCATTCGCGATCCGCCGCAGGATCGACTCGGCCAGCAGCGCGACGTCCCCGCGCCGGTCGCGCAACGCCGGCAACGGAATCGGAAACGCGTTGATCCGGTAGTACAGATCCTGGCGGAACCGGCCGTCGTCGATCATCTCGCGCAGCGGCTTGTGCGTCGCCGCCACCAGCCGGAAATCCGCGCGCAGCGCCTCGACGCCGCCGACGCGGCGGAACGTGCCCGATTCGATCAGCCGCAACAGCTTCACCTGCATCGGCAGCGGCACGTCGCCGATCTCGTCGAGAAACAGCGTCCCGCCCTGCGCGGTCTCGACGAGGCCCGGCTTGCGCTGGTTCGCCCCCGTGAACGCACCCTTCTCGTAACCGAACAGTTCGCTCTCGAACAGCGTCTCCGCGATCCCCGAGCAATCGACGACGACGAACGGCCCCATCGCGCGATCGCTCGCCTCGTGCAGCGCGCGGGCGAACAGTTCCTTGCCGGTGCCCGATTCACCGAGCAGCAGCACCGGCAGCATCGACGGCGCGACGCGCTGCAGTGCGCCGAGCGCCGCGTTGAACGCGTCGGCGCCGCCGACGAGACCTTCCGCGCTCGGCTGCGCGGACGCGCTGCGCACCGTCGTCAGCCGCTCGACATACGCGATCACGCTGCCGAGCGCATCGAAGATCGGCCGCAGCTCGACGTCGACGTGCTCGGGGCCGCGCGGCGTGTGGTGGATGTGCAGCACGCGATTCAGCCCGCGCGATTCGAGCGCCTGCTTCATCGGGCAATGCTCGCCCGCCTGATCGCACGGCACGTCGTAGTGATGCGACACCTGGAAGCAGTGCCGGCCCACGTGCTCGACGCCCGCGACGCCGAACTGGCGCCGGTAGGCATCGTTCGCCGCGAGGATCCGGTAGTCGGGATCGACGACGATCATCGGCTGCGGATCCTGCTCGAGGTAGGCGACGAGCGCACGCACGTCGGGCATGACGTCGTGGCGCGGCGCGGGGACGATCGGGATGGTGTCGTGCGGATTCATGCGGACGTTCGAAAAAGGGACAGCCTGACGGACTGCCAGGCTGACTGCCAATTCTGCCACGACACTGCCAGATATGGCAGTTCGCATCCGCGTACCGGATGCCGCCGACGCCCGCGGATCGCCTCGGCCGCGCAGAAAACCCGAGCCGAATCAAGTCCCTGACCGATTGGCCGGTGCGGCGGCGCCGGCTGGCATGCTTCTTGAATAAACCATATCGATGCAGGATGCAGAACCCGATCAAGGACACCCCGTGAGCCATGCCCCCGCCCTGTCGGTCGAAGGCTTTTTCGACCCGGCGACCCACACCGTCAGTTATCTCGTGCTCGATACCGCGAGCCACGCGTGCGCGCTGATCGACAGCGTGCTCGACTATGATCCGAAATCCGGCCGCACGCGCACGGCCAGCGCCGACCGGCTGATCGCCCGCGTCGCCGAACTCGGCGCGGACGTGCACTGGCTGCTGGAAACCCATGTGCACGCCGATCACCTGTCGGCCGCGCCGTACCTGAAGGAACGCGTCGGCGGCCGGATCGCGATCGGTTCGCACGTGCGCCGCGTGCAGCACGTGTTCGGCACGCTGTTCAACGCCGGCCCCGGTTTCGCGCAGGACGGCCGCCAGTTCGACCGGCTGCTCGACGACGGCGACACGCTCGCGCTCGGCGGCCTGACGATCCGCGCGCTGCACACGCCGGGCCACACGCCGGCCTGCATGACCTACTGTGTCGACGACGCGACCCGGCGCGCGGCGTTCGTCGGCGACACGCTGTTCATGCCCGACTACGGCACGGCCCGCTGCGATTTTCCCGGCGGCGACGCACGCACGCTGTATCGCTCGATCGCGCGCGTGCTCGGCCTGCCGCCCGACACGCACCTCTATCTGTGCCACGACTACCAGCCGGGCGGACGCGACGTGCAGTTCGTGACGACCGTCGCCGAGCAGCGCCGCGCGAACGTGCACGTGAAGGACGGCGTGACCGAGGACGATTTCGTCGCGATGCGCACCGCGCGCGACGCGACGCTCGACATGCCGGTGCTGATGCTGCCGTCCGTGCAGGTCAACATGCGCGCCGGCCACCTGCCCGAGCCCGAAAACAACGGCGTGCGCTACCTGAAGATTCCGCTCGACGCGATCTGAGCCGCGCGCCCCACCCGGAGAACCCCGACATGACCATCCGCAAGCTGACCGACGCGCTGTCGGTCTCGCCGCAGATCGCGGCGGCCGACCTGCCCGCGCTTCGCACGGCCGGCATCCGCGCCATCATCTGCAACCGGCCAGACGGCGAGGGCCCCGACCAGCCGACCGTCACCGAAATCCGCGCGGCCGCCGCGCCGCTCGGCATCGATGTGCATTACCTGCCGGTCGATACGGGCAAGGTGACCGACGACCAGGCCGCGCAGTTCGGCGCGCTCCTCGCATCGCTCGAAGGCCCGGTGCTCGCGTACTGCCGCAGCGGCACGCGTTCGGCCACGCTGTGGGCGCTGTCGCAGGCGGGCTTGCGCCCGCTGAACGACATCGTCGCGACGGCCGACGCGGCCGGCTACGACCTGCGCGCGCTCGCATCGCGGGTCGCGCACGGCGGCCGGCAGGCGACGCCGGGCGTCGACGCGCGCCACGACATCGTGATCGTCGGGGCGGGCGCCGCCGGCATCGCGGTCGCGTCGAGCCTGCTCGCGCGCGACGCGTCGCTCGACATCGCGGTGATCGATCCGGCCGACGTCCACTACTACCAGCCGGGCTGGACGATGGTCGGCGCGGGCGTGTTCAAGCCCGAGACGACCGCGCGCCGGATGACCGACGTGCTGCCGCGCGGCGTGCACCGGATCCAGGCGGCCGTCGCCGGCTTCGAGCCGGACGCGCATGCGGTCGTGCTCGACGGCTGCCGCCGCGTCGGTTACCGCAAGCTCGTCGTGTGCCCGGGGCTCAAGCTCGACTGGCACGCGATCGAAGGCCTCGCCGACACGCTCGGCCGCAACGGCGTCACATCGAACTACCGCTACGATCTCGCGCCGTACACGTGGGAACTCGTCCGCGCGTTCCAGGGCGGCAACGCGCTGTTCACGCAGCCGCCGATGCCGATCAAGTGCGCGGGCGCGCCGCAAAAGGCGATGTACCTGTCGTGCGACCACTGGCTCCGCACGGGCCGCCTCGAGGCCGCGAACGTCGAGTTCCTGAACGCAGGCGCCGCACTGTTCGGTGTCGCCGACTATGTGCCCGCGCTGATGGAATACGTGAAACGCTACGACATCGCGCTGTCGTTCGGCCACAACCTCATCTCGATCGACGGGCCCGCCCGCCGCGCGACGTTCGCCCGTGTGCTGCCGGACGGCGCGAAGGAAACCGTCGTACGGTCGTTCGACATGATCCACGTCGTGCCGCCGCAGAAGGCGCCCGACTTCGTCCGGTCGAGCCCGCTCGCCGACGCGGCCGGCTGGATCGACGTCGATCCGGCAACGCTGCGTCACAAGCGCTTTCCGGACGTCTATGCGCTCGGCGACGCGACCAACACGACCAACGCTAAAACGGCGGCCGCTGCCCGCAAGCAGGCGCCCGTGGTCGCGCACAACCTGCTCGCATCGCTCGGCCGCGCGCACGGCGACGCCGCGTACGACGGTTACGGCTCGTGCCCGCTCACCGTCGAGCGCGGCAAGATCGTGCTCGCCGAATTCCTGTACGGCGGCAAGGTCGCGCCGACCTTCCCCGCATGGCTGATCGACGGCAAGCGCCCGTCGCGGCTCGCGTGGCTGCTCAAGGAACGCGCGTTGCCGCCGCTCTACTGGAAGGCGATGCTCAAGGGCCGCGAATGGCTGGCGAAGCCCGCGGTCGCGCGTTGACCGGAGCGCGATGACGTCATGCTGATTTCCCTCGTACTGGGCGGCTTCGTCGGCGCCGTGCTCGGCCTGACCGGCGCCGGCGGCGGCATTCTCGCGGTGCCCGCGCTCGTCGTCGGCATGGGCTGGCCGATGCAGCAGGCCACGCCCGTCGCGCTCATCGCCGTGGCCGGCAGTGCCGCGCTCGGCGCGCTCGAAGGCTTTCGTCGCGGACTCGTGCGCTATCGCGCGGCGCTGCTGATGGCCGTGGCCGGCGTGCCGCTGACCACCGTCGGCGTGCGGCTCGCGCACATCCTGCCGCAACGCCTGTTGCTCGCGCTGTTCGCGCTGACGATGCTGGTCGTCGCCGGCCGCCTGCTGCACCAGGCGTTGCGGTACGCGAGCGTCGACGCGGAAGCGTCGCCGCTGTGCGTCGGCCGCGTGAATCCCGATACGGGCCGGCTCATCTGGTCCTGGCCGGTCGGCCTCGCGTTGGCGTCGACCGGCGCGGCGACGGGCCTGATGACGGGGCTGCTCGGCGTCGGCGGCGGCTTCGTGATCGTGCCGATGCTGCGCAAGTTCACGAACGTGTCGATGCACGGCATCGTCGCGACCTCGCTGATGGTGATCGCGCTCGTCGGCACCGGCGGCGTGTTCGCGACGCTCGTGTCGGGCACGCGCGCGCCGCTCGACGTGACGCTGTGGTTCGCCGTCGCGACCGCGCTCGGCATGGCCGCCGGCCGCGGCGCATCGCGGCACCTGTCGGCGCGGCACGTGCAGGCCGGCTTCGCGGCCGTGCTCGTGTGCGTTGCGCTCGGGTTGCTGGCGAAGGCGGCATTCGGCGCGTAAACATCAACGCCCGGGCCGGGCGCGGCGGGTGTGCGCCCGGCTTCCCGAATCAATGCTTCCGCGCCGCCACGCCGACATAGTCGTAGAGCGCGGTGGCCCACAAACCCGGCATCACGAACGAAAGGCCGCTGCTTCCTTCGTGAAGGGGCGACGCAAGCCCGACGACCGACAAGACAACACTTGGTCAATCCCGCACCAGAAAACCGATCTGGCCTCGTCTTTTTCGAGTTCAATCATTCGCAGTCCACATCGAAAGATTGTCGACATGCCCCCCGGCAGCGCCAATCAACGACAATCACTCACACGATCAGCTCACGAAATTGCCGGTGCGGCATCAAACCGGGAATGCAGGGTTCATCCTTTTCCTGTGCTGCGCTGCGCCGCACCGCGCCGCCAATCAGGCGGGACCGCAAGATCCGGAGGAAAAAACAAAACGGGCGGCCCTTCCATCGAAGAACCGCCCGTTCAGGCAATCGAACCCGGCCGGCGCGATGTTACGCCGCCGCGGCCCCCGCCATCCGCTTGCGCTCCTGGCGCAGCATCACGAAGTTCGCGATCACGACGCCGGCCGTCACCGCGACGATGAACAGCGTCGCGAGCGCATTCATCTCCGGGTTCAGCCCGAGCCGCACGCGCGAGAACACCACGAGCGGCAGCGTCGTCGAGCCGGGGCCCGACAGGAACGCGGACAGCACGAGATCGTCGATCGACAGCGTGAACGACAGCAGCCAGCCCGCGATCAACGCCTGCGAGATCAGCGGCAGCGTGATCGTGAAGAACACCTTCAGCGGCGTCGCGCCGAGATCGAGCGCAGCCTCTTCCAGCGACGGGTTCAGCTCGCGCACGCGCGACTGCACGATGATCGCGACGTACGAGATGCACAGCATCACGTGGCCGAGCCAGATCGTGAACACGCCGCGCTCGGCCGGCCAGCCGATCCACTTCGCCAGCTCGATGAACAGCAGCAGCAGCGAGATCCCCTGGATCACCTCGGGAATCACGAGCGGCGCGTTGATCATCCCGCTGAACAGCGCGAAGCCGCGAAACCGCCCCATCCGCGCGAGCACGAAGCCGGCCCACGTGCCGATGAACACCGACGCGAACGCGGTCAGCACGCCGATCTTCAGCGACAGCCATGCGGCCGTCAGCAGTTCGTCGTCGTCGACGAGCGCCTGGTACCAGCGGAACGAGAAGCCCGACCACACGGTGACGAGCTTCGACTCGTTGAACGAATAGACGATCAGGCTGATGATCGGGATGTACAGGAACGCGAAGCCGGCGAACAGCGCCGCAAACTGCAGGTAACGATTCGGCTTCATCGGCGGCCCCCTTGCTCCTTCGCCTGGAAGTGCTGGAACATCGCCATCGGCACGAGCAGCAGCAGCACCATCGCACAGGTCACGGCCGACGCCATCGGCCAGTCCGCGTTGTTGAAGAACTCGTTCCACATCACGCGGCCGATCATCAGCGTGTTCGCGCCGCCGAGCAGCTCCGGAATCACGTACTCGCCGACCGCCGGGATGAACACCAGCAGGCAGCCCGCGATGATCCCGTTCTTCGACAGCGGCAGCGTGATCCGCACGAAGGCCTTCCACGGTTTCGCGCCGAGGTCGTAGGCGGCTTCGAGCAGGCGCAGGTCCATCTTCACGAGGTGCGCGTAGAGCGGCATCACGAGGAACGGCAGGTACGAATACACCATCCCGATGTACACCGCGTAGTTGGTGCGATACAGCTCGATCGGCGTATGCGTCAGGCCGATCCACATCAGGAAGTTGTTCAGCAGCCCGTTGTTCTTCAGGATGCCGATCCACGCATACACGCGGATCAGGAACGACGTCCAGAACGGCAGCATCACGCCCATCATCAGCAGGTTGCGGGTCGCCGGGTTCGAACGTGCGATGTAGTACGCCATCGGATAGCCGATCAGCAGGCACAGCAGCGTCGTCATCGCGGCCACCCACACCGAGTTCACGTAGGTCGCGAAATACAGGCTGTCCGTGAACAGGAACGCGTAGTGCGACAGGTTCAGCGCGACGTGCACGACGCCGTCGGTATACGACGCCAGCTCAGTGTAAGGCGGGATGCCGAGCTGCAGTTCGGCGAAGCTGATCTTGACGACCAGCACGAACGGCACGAGGAAGAACAGCACGAGCCACGTGAACGGCCCGGCGACGACCGCCGTGGCGCCCGTCAGGTTGAAGCGCCGCACCGGCCACTCGAGCAGGGACTTGAACGCCTTCATGAGGTCAGCACCACACCTGCGGTCGCGCTCCAGCGCACGTAGATCTCGTCGCCGAGCGCCGGCGTCTCGAGCTCGGAAATCGCGAGGCTCGACACGTTCGCGATCACCGTCTTGCCCGCGTCGAGCTTGACGTGATACAGCGAATAGCCGCCCATGTACGCGACGTTGCTGATCCTGCCGCGCGCCCAGTTGAACGCGCCTTCCGGCGGCTTGCGCGTGAGCGCGATCCGCTCGGGCCGCACCGACACCGTCACCGGCATCCCGAGCGGGCCCGAGATCCCGTGGCTCACGTACAGCCGGCTCGGCAGCTCGGGCGACTCGATGTACACGTGATCGGGCTCGTCCTCGACGGTCAGGCCGTCGAACAGGTTCGTCGAGCCGATGAATTCGGCCGAGAATCGGCTGTTCGGATATTCGTACACTTCGTTCGGCGAGCCGATCTGCACGATCTGGCCTTCGCTCATCACCGCGAGGCGGTTCGCCATCGTCATCGCCTCTTCCTGGTCGTGCGTGACCATGATGCAGGTGACGCCGACCTTGTTCAGGATGTTGACGAGCTCGATCTGCGTCCGCTGGCGGATCTGCTTGTCGAGCGCGGACATCGGCTCGTCGAGCAGCAGCAGCTTCGGCCGCTTGACCAGCGAGCGGGCCAGCGCGACGCGCTGCTGCTGGCCGCCGGACAGCTGGTGCGGCTTGCGCTTCGCGTACTTGCCCATCTGCACGAGTTCCAGCGCGGAGGCGACGCGCTCCTTCAGCTCGGCCTTCGGCGTGCCTTCCTGCTTCAGGCCGAACGCGACGTTCGATTCGACCGACATGTGCGGAAACAGCGCGTACGACTGGAACATCATGTTCACGGGCCGCTTGTACGGCGGCATCTGCGCCAGATCCTCGCCATCGATCAGGATCTTGCCCGACGTGACCGTTTCGAGGCCCGCGAGCATCCGCAGCAACGTCGACTTGCCGCAGCCCGAGCTGCCGAGCAGCGCGAACAGCTCGCCCCGGCGCACGGTCAGGTTGACGCTGCGCACGGCTTCGGTGTCGCCGAATTTCTTGACGACGTCGACGATCTGGACAAAGTTCTCGGCGCGCGCATCGGCGCCGGAGGAGGAAACGGAGAACGGCGCGCCCGCAACCGGCGCACCCGACTGGCTATTCATGATGTGCTGCTTCTCTCCTGCGTTAGACGAACAAAGCCCCCGGGGGTGCCAGGGGCTTCATGACTGCCGGTTCACTTCGGCTCGCGTCAGCGGCCCGACTTCAGCTCGGTCCACAGACGCGTCTGCAGACGCTGGATTTCAGGCGGCAGCGGCTTGAGCAGGAACAGCGTCTTCACGACGTCGGCGGGCGGGTAGACGGCCGGGTCGTTCGCGACGTCGGGCCGCACGTACTTGCGGGCCTCGGCATTGGCGCTCGGGTAATACACGGCGTTCGTGATCGCCGCGTGCACCTTCGGATCCTCGATGTAGTTGATCCACTGCAGCGCGGCATCCTTGTTCTTCGCGTCCTTCGGGATCGCCATCACGTCGAACCACACCGGCGCGCCGCCCTTCGGAATGTAGTACTCGACCTTGTACGGCTTCTTCGCTTCCAGCGCGCGGTGCTTCGCGATCACGACGTCGCCCGACCAGCCGAACGCGAAGCAGATGTCGCCGCCGACCAGATCGTTGATGTAGCCCGACGAGTTGAATTGCGTGATGTACGGGCGGATCTTCTTCAGCACGTCCATCGCGGCCTTGTAGTCGGCCGGGTTCGTGCTCATCGGATCCTTGCCGATGTAGTGCAGCGCCGCGGCGAACATCTGGTCGGGCGCGTCGAGCACCGATACGCCGCAGGTCTTCAGCTTCGACAGGTTCTCCGGCTTGAACAGGATGTCCCAGTTGTCGAGCGGCACCTTGCCGAGCGCCTGCTGCGCCTTGGTCACGTTGTACGCGAGGCCGGTCGTGCCGTACGCCCAGGGCACCGCGAACTTGTTGCCCGGATCGGCGCCGGCGACGAGCGCCATCAGTTGCGGATCGAGGTACTTGAGGTTCGGCAGCTTCGACTTGTCGAGCGGCGCGAAGATGCCGGCGGCGATCTGCTTGCCCGCGTAGTTGCTGGTCGGCACGACGATGTCGTAGCCCGAGCTGCCCGTCAGCAGCTTCGCCTGCAGCGTGTCGTCGCTGTCGTAGTTGTCGTAGCGGACCTTGACGCCCGATTGCTTCTCGAAGTTCGGGATCGTGTCCTTCGCAATGTAGTCCGACCAGTTATAGACATTGAGCTGCGTATCCTTCGCCGCGGCCGCCGATGCACCCACGCACAGCGCGAGCGCTGCGAACCGGCCCACTACCTTTGCTTTCATCCCGTTCTCCCTCCGGCCGGGCTCACTGCCCGGCTGCCGTCTGCCTCGTCACGGCGGCGCATTCTGGCGCGCCGCCCCTCGAAAACCCCGAAAACTACCATCATTCGCGCGCCGTCACAAAAAAATCATGCCGGTGTCGCGCAAACGGAACAGATTCCCGCCGCCGGCCGCTCAGGCCGCCCGTGCGGCGGGGTGTTCCCGGGGAATTCTATCGGGTAATCGGCGGCTGTCCACCTGGAAAAACGGACGGCGGCGAAACCGCGCTCGCGTGCCGGGCGCGCGACCGGACAGTCGCGTGCGCGCGGCCGGACAGCATGCCGGCGGACCTCGCCCGACCGAACGGGCACGATGGATTAAAATGGCGGCTGACGATTCAACTGCGCGAACCCTTCCGATGGCCTCCAATCTCCACGACCTGCCCGACAGCCCCTGCATCGGCGTATGCTCGACCCTCTTCGACGAAGTCTGCAAGGGCTGCGGCCGCACGGCCGCCGAAGTGTCGAACTGGGTGTTCCTGAGCGACGACGAAAAACGCGCGGTGTGGGAGCGCATCTCGCGCGAAGGCACCGCGATGCGTTTCCAGTACGACAAGCTGTAAAGCCGTCGCGCAAAAAAAAAGCGGCATGCCGACCGCCATGCCGCCAACCCCAACTCTGTTCTTTTTCCGCTGCGTCTAGAACTTCATCCCGACGCCCACGCCGACGATCAGCGGATCGATGTGCAGCGTGCCGATGCCCTTGTCGCCGAGCGTCGCATCGGTGCTCATCCAGATCTTCTTCACGTCGACGTTCATGAACACCTTCTTCGTCAGCTGCACGTCCACGCCGAACTGCAGCGCCGGACCGAAGCTGCTCTTGTTGATCGACACGCCTTCGCCGCCGACGTTGAGACCGTTGTTGTAGAAGTACGTGTAGTTCACCCCCGCGCCGACGTACGGACGCACCTTGCCGGCGTGGTTGAAGTGGTACTGCAGCAGCAGCGTCGGCGGCAGCACGCCCACGCCGCCGAGATTGCCGACACTCGACGTCAGCTGGTGCCGCGAGGTCGCGAGGATCAGCTCGACGCCGAGGTAGTCGCGGATCATGTACGTGAAGTCGAGCTCCGGCACAATCGCGTTGTTCACGCCGACGTTGAGCGCGCCCAGCGTGTCGCTCGCGCGTTCGTTCGGCTGGATGCTGATCGCGCGCAGGCGCACCAGCACGTCGCCCTGGTTGATGCCGTCGCCCGGCGAAGCCGCGTGCGACAGCGAAGGCAGCATGGCGAAACCTGCCGCAACGGCGGCAGCGGTGACACAAGTACGAATCGTTTTAAGCATGGTACGGACCCCCAAAGAATGGTTTCCATTCTCCCTGTAGGGTCTTTTCCGCATCTTGATATCCATCAAGCCAGCGTAAACGTGGGACGGTTTGCCGCAGGCTCCGCCGCACTGCCCGTCAGCAGCAGATCGAGCAGATCGCGCACGCTGCGGATCGCACGGCCGAACGGCAACGCTTCGCGGCCGCGGAAAAACAGCCCGTTGGCAACGTCGCCGCGCAGCGCGGCCGCCAGCCGCGTGTCGATGCAGAAGTGGCCGAACTTCTCGATGCCGTCGCGCAAGCCGCATACGCTCAGGCATTCGAGCGAGGTCGGGCAGCGCTGCTTCAGCGCGCCGAGCTTGGTGCGGATGCGCGTCTCGTTGCGCAGGTAACGATCGAGCCACGGCGTCTTCACCGCGCGCGCGGGCAAGCCCGTCACGCTGACGAATTCGACGATGTCCTCGGGCGTCGCGTCGGTCAGCACGCGCTTGAAGTGCGGATGCGCGTCGCCCTCCTCCGTCACCGCGAACGGCGTCCCGACCTGCACGGCGTTCGCGCCGGCCGCGAACGCCGTGCGCACCGTGTCGTGACTGTTGATCCCGCCCGCAACGATCAGCGGGATCGTTTCGCGCTCGAGACCGAGCGACGCCATCACCTGTGCCGTCTCGTCGAGCACGCGCGCGAAATCGAAGCGCCCGTCGTGCATGTCGTCGATCTGCGTGACGCCGAGGTGCCCGCCCGCATGCGCCGGGTGCTCGATCACGATCGCATCGGGCAGGCGCCCCTTCTTCATCCACTTCTTCAGCACGAGCGCGATCCCGCGGCTGTCCGACAGGATCGGGATCAGCGCGATGTCGCAGCCCTGCGTGAGATCGGGCAGGTCGAGCGGCAGGCCCGCGCCCATCACGATCGCGTCCGCGCCCTGGTCGCACGCGACGCGCACGTAGTCAGCGTGCGCGCTCACCGCCTTCATCACGTTGACCGCGATCATCCCGCGCCCTTCGCTGTAGGTCTTCGCGAGGCGGATCTCGCGCGCCAGCGCCTCGCGGTTCGCGGCTTCGAGCGTCGCGCGGTCGGGTTGCGCGCGGCAACGCGCGAGCAGGTCCGCATGATGGTGGCGCAGGTCGATGCTGGCGATCGTGCCGACCGCGCCCTCGCGCGCGACGCTGCCCGCCAGCCGGTGTGCGGAGATGCCGACGCCCATGCCGCCCTGCACGACAGGCAGCAAGGTGCGGCCGCGAATCGTCAGCGGCGGAAAGGAAGTGCGTACGGTCATCTGAAACCTCGTCGGAACATCGGAACCGCGATGATCGACGATTCACCGACGCGCACCTTGACGCCCGTCAATAAAAAAACGGCACGCGAGCGTGCCGTTTCCGGTTCGGGCCGCGCGGCGCGCTCAGTCCGGCTTCGACGGCTTGAGCTGCATCGACTTGTACTCGAGATACTCTTCGAGCCCGTACACGCCGTTCTCGCGGCCGTGCCCCGACTGCTTGTAGCCGCCGAACGGCGCGGCGGCATTCCACGTGCCGCCGTTGATGTCGACCTGCCCGGTGCGGATGCGGCGCGCGATGCCCATCGCACGCTCGTCGGTGGCGGCCCACACCGCGCCGCCGAGCCCGTACGGCGAATCGTTCGCGATCCGCACGGCCTCGTCTTCATCGCGATACGTGATGATCGACAGCACCGGCCCGAAGATCTCCTCCTGCGCGATCGTCGAGTTCGGATCGACGCGGCCGAACACGGTCGGCTTCACGAAGAAGCCTTTCTCCCGCCCTTCCGGCAGGCCCGTGCCGCCCGTCACGAGTTCCGCGCCTTCGTCGATCCCGCGCTGGATGTAGGCCTGCACGCGCTGCTGCTGAATGGCAGACGCGAGCGCGCCCAGGCGCGTCGTGTCCTGCCGCGGGTCGCCCGCGACGTACGTTTCGGCCGCCGCCTTCGCGAGCGCACGCGCCTCGTCGTAGCGGGCTTCCGGCACCAGCATGCGCGTGTGCGCCGAGCAGGTCTGGCCCGCGTTCAGATAGCACGCGTTGACCGTGCCCTTCACCGCGGTCGCGAAATCGGCGTCGTCGAGGATCACCGACGCCGACTTGCCGCCCAGCTCGAGCGCCACGCGCTTGACGCCCGCGGCCGCCAGCTCGGCCACGCGCTTGCCGGCGCGCGTCGAGCCCGTAAACGACACCATGTCGACCTCCGGGTCGCCGGCCAGCACCTCGCCGACCACCGGGCCGTAGCCGCATACGAGGTTGAACACGCCGGCCGGCAGGCCGGCTTCGTGAATCGCCTCGGCAAGCATGAACGCATTGAGCGGCGCGACTTCGGACGGCTTCAGGACGACCGTGCAGCCCGCCGCGAGCGCCGGCGCGACCTTCAGCGTGATCTGGTTGAGCGGGTAGTTCCATGGCGTGATCGCCGCGACGACGCCGACCGGCTCGCGCACGACGAGCGAATTGCCGACCTGCGCCTCGAATTCGAACGACTCGGCAAGCTTCGCGTACGCCTTCCAGTTATAGAGCGGGCCGCCGACCTGGATCGCGCGCGACAGCTTGATCGGCATCCCGACTTCGCCGGTGATCGACTGGGCGAGTTCCTCGCTGCGCGCCTGCAGATGCTCGACGATCTTGCGCAGGTAACCCGCGCGCGTCGCGGCCGGCGTGGCCGCCCAGGCGTCGAACGCCGCACGCGCCGCGCGGATCGCGTCCTGCGCGTCGGATGCGACGCCTTCCGGAATCCGGCCGATCACGGCCTCGGTGCCCGAATCGATCACGTCGATCGTGCCGGTTCCGGCCGGTTTGCGCCATGCGCCGTCGATATAGAACTGGTCGTAGATTTTCATCGTGTTTCGTCTCCTGTCGGCCGGGGCCGGCGCGTCAGCGCCCGCCCGGGTCCCATGCGTTGCGGGAAAGCCGACATTCTAGCGAGCCTTGCGGTTGTCCGGCGTGACGATTGACAGCCATTGGAAAGGTCTTTAGCCTCGGCGCCTCATTCATCATAAGAAAGGAGAATGCCTTGAGCATCCTGACCAAAATCGAGGGCGGCTATCTTCAGGTACTGCGCGTGATCGTGCTGTTGTTCGCGACCGTGGTACTGATCGGCGGGGGCATTTTCGGCGCGATCGCACTCGATGCGCGCCTGTCGAAAGCGCCGAAGGTCGATTCGGCCATCCAGGTCGATCCGGCCTCGTTCGCGTGGCAGAGCGACGCGCCCGCCAAGACCGAGGCGGCCGCGAAGGACGACAGCGAGTCGCCCGCACAGCGCCTGTCGACGCAATTGTCCGGCATCGTGCAGAAACACGGCCGGGCGGCGCTGTCGGCGGATTACGCCGTCGATCGCGACGCATACGAGCCGTCGTTCCAGAACGTGCTCGGCGACGAGGAACATCCTGACATCGCTTACTACCAGCAGCAGATCGCGTATCTCGACAAGGTGCTGTCGCGCGCCGACGTTGCTGCCAGCATCAAGAAGAAGGTTGCCGGGCATGGCGACGAGTATGCGCGCGAACAGGCGTACACCGACATCGTGTCGGCGGTCATGCGCGACTTCTCCGAGCGCTACGAGGCCCGCCGGACCGCGGTCGAGAACGAGAAGAAGGCAGCGGAAGAAACGGCTGCCGAGCACGACCAGACCGCACGCTACGCCGGCATCGCCACGCTCGTCGCGCTGTATTCGTTCGTGTCGCTTGCCGTGCTGATCATCCTGGTGCGCGTCGAGCGCAGCATCCGCTCGATCGCGCGCACCACCCACACCGCCACCTGAAGACGTTCGTCAGGCAGCCCGCACGCCGGGCTGCGGCGGGTCCGGCAGCGGGCCCGCCCAACGGCGCGAGCCACCGCCCCCCCGCCGCGCCGCGCGAGCCGCTCCATGCCTCGCCGTAGCCAA